>CAZESR010000030.1:0-14066 GCA_964515065.1 uncultured Piscirickettsiaceae bacterium | reverse complement strand
TAATTAATTTTTCGGAGAAAATATTATGCCAACATTTGTATACATGACTCGATGCGATGGATGTGGTCACTGCGTAGACATCTGTCCATCAGATATTATGCACATTGATAAAACTATTCGTCGTGCAGTTAACATTGAACCAAATATGTGCTGGGAATGCTACTCATGCGTGAAAGCTTGCCCACAAAATGCTATTGATGCAAGAGGTTATACTGATTTTGCTCCCCTTGGGCACAGTGTTAGAGTTCTTCGCGAAGAAGAAAAAGGAACAATCTCTTGGAAAATTAAATTTAGAGATGGAAGAGAGAAAAACTTCCTCTCTCCTATTACTACTCAACCATGGGGTGAAAAAATTCCTAAACTTGGTGAACTGGAAGTTCCAGATCAAGAAGCTCTTGACTCACAATTATTATGTTATGAGCCAGATGCACTTAATGTCGAGACGGGTTTACCAGTTATCAGCAAGGATAAACTTAAAGAAGGAGTTTACTACTAATGGCTAAAAGAAAAACTGTTTGGGAAGATTGTGACATTCTAGTCGTCGGTGGCGGTATGGCTGGTACTGGTGCAGCATACGAAGCAAGGTACTGGGGTCGTGACATGAGAATCATTTGTGCTGAAAAAGCAAACATTGATCGAAGTGGTGCTGTTGCTCAAGGCCTATATGCAATCAACTGCTACATGGGTATGCAGTGGGATGAAAACCAACCTGAAGATCATGTTAGATATGCAAGAAATGATTTAATGGGTTTAGTTCGTGAAGACCTAGCTTTTGATATGGCTCGTCATGTCGACTCTGCTGTTCATAAATTCGAAGAGTGGGGGCTGCCCATTATGAGAAATGAAGAGACTGGGCGTTATCAGCGCGAAGGTAAATGGCAAATCATGATTCATGGTGAGAGCTATAAACCAATCGTTGCTGAGGCAGCTCGAAATTCAGTAGATAAAATTTATAACAGAATTATGGTCACTCATCTTTTGATGGATGAGTCCAAGGAAAACCGTGTAGGTGGAGCAGTAGGATTTAACTGTCGTACTGGTGACTACCATGTTTTCCGTGCAAAAGCAGTTATTGTTGGAGCTGGTGGCGCCTCTCATATCTTTAAACCTCGATCAGTCGGTGAAGGAATGGGAAGGACTTGGTATGCTCCATGGAGTAGTGGTTCAGCCTATGCATTACCAATCCAGGTCGGTGCAAAAATGACACAGATGGAAAATCGTATTGTATTAACTCGCTTCAAAGATGGATACGGTCCGGTTGGAGCTTACTTTCTTCATCTTAAAACTTATACTCAAAATACCTATGGTGAGGAGTACGAATCTAAATGGTATGAACATACCAAGGCAATGGTTGGAGAATATATTGACCATACACCAACTCCTACATGCTTAAGAAATCATGCCTTTATCGAAGAGGTTAAGGCTGGAAGAGGTCCAATCCATATGGTGACAATGGAAGCCTTCCAAGATCCGCATTTAGAAGTTATTGGATGGGAAAACTTTTTAGGAATGACTGTGGGCCAGGCTGTTGTTTGGGCATCTCAAAATATTGATCCTAAATATATAAATCCTGAATTAACTACTTCTGAGCCTTATGTAATGGGTTCTCACGCTACCTGCTCAGGAGCATGGGTGAGCGGTCCAGAAGATATTTCACCGCCTGAATACTTTTGGGGCTATAACAGAATGCTTACTGTTGAGGGTCTGTTTGGAGCAGGAGATACCGTTGGAGGTACTGCCCATAAATTCTCATCAGGTTCGTTTACTGAAGGTAGAATTGCTGCAAAAGCCGCAGTTAAGTACATTCAGGATCTTGGTGATGAAAAAATACAGGTCAGCAACAAACAGTGTGATGACCTCAAAGAAATTATTTTCAAACCTCTTGAAAACTATACCGTTGGACGAAATGAGATTACAGCTGGAACTGTTTCACCAAGTTACCTATTGCCGATTCAAGGCCTTCAAAGACTAGAAAAAATTATGGATGAGTATGTTGGTGGTATCAGTGTCAACTACATGACTAATGGTAATCTTCTCAAAAAAGGTATTGAGTTATTAGGTATTCTTCAAGAAGATCTTGAGCATATTGGTGCTGAAGACTTGCACCAGTTAATGCGAGGATGGGAGCTTAAGCATCGAACTATTACTTCAGAGTGTGTTGCTCAGCACACCTTATTCCGTGAAGAAACACGCTGGCCAGGATATTACTATAGAGGCGATCACATGAAGTTGGATGATGATAATTGGCATTGCTTAACCGTATCAAGGCGTGATCCAAAGTCTGGTGAATGGACAATGGAAAAAGCACCGCTTTACCATATAGTTGATTAATTAAATATCTGAAATATTTTAAATTGAGGCCTCTTTAGAGGTCTCAGTTGTTTTATATAATACTATCTTTGTGAACTTAATTTAAAGGCTAACTAAATGAATCTACTCGAAAAGACTGATAAAGAAATTCTCGAAATTGCTAACCCATTGTGGGATGATCTCGTAGAATCTTCAAATAAAAAAGATTATCTAGGGTTTATTAAACACTTCTCTAAAGAGATGTTAATGGGCGCTAATGAAATTGAAATTGGAAAGCAATGGACAAAGAATAAAGTACTCTCTAGTCTCTCCACTGAAAGAGAGTATTTGGGATGCCTTAGAAGAGGAGACTATATTACTATCCTTTACAAACAAACTAGTATCGAAGTGCCAGGCGAATTTTTGGGTAGACTAGTGTTAGGTATTGAAGAAGATGAGGTCAAAATTTTTGGTGCAACAATTTTCTAACTTATTAGCATGACTGATACAATTTCTACAAATAAATTTGTTGAATTAACCTATAGGATTGTAGATAAATCTAACGGTGAAGTTATCGAGCAAGTCGAAGACCCACTGGGATATGTGCAAGGAGACAACACATTATTATTCAACCAAGTAACCAAAGAGCTAGAGGGTAAATCTGTTGGTGACGAGGTTGAAATTCTTTTAAAAGCTGAGGATGCTTTTGGCCCAAAAATTGACGAATTAATTTTTACTGATGACATCAATAATGTACCACTTGAGTATAGATATATTGGTGCTACGGTGACAATGCAAAACGACAAAGGTGGAACAAAGGACTTTATTGTTTCTAACATTGAAGATGGAAAACTCACTATTGATGGAAATCATCCATTAGCCGGCAAGGATATTATATTTTACGTTGAAGTTTTATCTATCCGTGATGCGACAGCAGATGAAATTATTGAAGGCGGCTCTATCGATTAATTGAAGTTTCAGCGAAAGACTTCCAAAAAACGATCAAAAAACATCGTCAAAAACTTGAGGCTCAATAATCCACTCTTGTTCATTTTTTATAGTCAGTTTCAAACATTTTGCTGCCCCATAGTTTCGAATTTTTCCAGCTGATCCAGGATTGACAACCCAAGTTGGCTGATCTTTGTCAATAACTTGCTTGTGGGTATGACCATAAACAATAACCTTAGCGTTTGGGTAGGTTTCTCTTAAAGAATCATGGCTAGGTTGGACATGTCCATGCATATGTCCGTGTTCTATAGCTATATTTCCTCCAGGAAGATCAAGCATCTCTACCTCTCCAAGAGAAGCGATATGGATATCGTTATTCCCCTTAACAGCAATCATTTTTTGTTTTGGGTTAAGAGTCTCTAAAGAAGCTTCATCCACGATGTCTCCAGCATGAATTACAAAATCACAGGCGTTCATGAGTTTGATAACTTCAGGATGAATCTCCCCATGAGTGTCGGAGAGGATGCCTACTTCTATCACTTCTATTGTAAAGATTTTAGCCTGAGTCGAAGCGCATTCAACTTAATAAAGCCTTCGGCATCTTTTTGGTTGTATGCTCCCTCATCATCCTCAAATGTAGCTATTTTTTCACTAAATAAGCTGTTCTTTGATTTTCTTCCGACAACAGACGAGCTTCCTTTATACAACTTGAGTCTAACTTCACCACTCACATTTTCCTGAGAGGCGTCAATAGCTGCCTGCATCATTTCGCGCTCTGGAGCAAACCAAAAACCGTTATAAATTAATTTTGCATACTTAGGCATTAACTCATCTTTAAGGTGAGCAGCTTCACGATCCAAAGTTAATGACTCTATGGCACGATGGGCTTTTAACATGATAGTTCCAGCAGGTGTTTCATAACATCCTCTTGACTTCATTCCAACAAAACGATTTTCAACAATATCGAGCCTACCTATTCCATGAGCTCCAGCAAGTTCATTCAATTTTTCCATAACCTTCGCTGGAGACATTAACTTGCCATTAATTGCAATGATGTCTCCTTTTTCATAAGACAATTCAACGTATTCTGGTTTGTCTGGGGCGTTTTCAGGAGAAACTGTCCAACGCCACATATCATCTTCTGCCTCTTGCCAGGGATCTTCTAAAATGTCACCTTCATAGGATATATGAAGAAGGTTTGCATCCATCGAGTAAGGAGATTTTTTTGACTGCTTTTTATAATCAATTTCAATATTATTTTTCTCAGCATAATTCATTAAACTCTCACGCGAAGATAAATCCCATTCACGCCATGGAGCAATAATCTTAATATCTGAATTAATAGCATAAGCATTAAGTTCAAACCTGACTTGATCATTTCCTTTACCAGTAGCGCCATGAGAGATTGCATCTGCACCTACCTCTTTAGCAATCTCTACCAATCTTTTAGAAATTAGAGGTCTCGCTATTGAGGTTCCCAATAAATACTCACCCTCATAAATTGCATTTGCTCTGAACATTGGGAAAACAAAATCTCGCGCAAACTCCTCTCGTAAGTCCTCAATATATATTTCCTTAATGCCCATTGCTTGGGCTTTTAATCGGGCTGGTTCAACCTCTTCACCTTGACCAATATCTGCAGTAAAAGTAACCACTTCACAGCTATAAGTATCTTGAAGCCACTTTGCAATGATGCTAGTATCTAAACCTCCCGAATACGCTAATACAACTTTTTTCATTCTTTATTTATATAGTTAAATTCTTTTTTAAAAAAAACTTCATCTTTTGAATTAAGTACTTCTACTGTCCACTCTCCAAGCCATGTTGGCCAAAGATTTTTTGATGACCAAACTCTCCATCTTGGACCGTTGATATCAAATTCAACTTCAGCCATTACTTTATTTTTATAAATCCAGCGATGCTTTACGCTTTGACCTTGAAGGTTGCGGATGTTAGTAAAAAAATAGATTTTACCGAAAGAATTGTCGAGCTCTTCAATAATATTAAGCGGCGTTCTATCTTTGATTTCTAAAGTGAACTCAGCATTCGAGATATTCTCGTGAGGCCAATCTGATGCTGAAACATTTATTGAAATTAGCAAGCTAGATATTATTGCAATGACTTTATTCATTTACTCCACCCAATGAATAATGTGCTCGAATAATTGGTCTTGATTGATTTCATTATATCTGTATGCTCTTCCCCTAACTGAAATACCTGCAAGATGGACGCTTTGTTTGTTTCCACTGATAAGAGGGTGCCAATCATGCAAGCTCTGTCCGTAATATAGTAACCGATATGCGCAGGTTGAAGGGAGCCAATTAAACTTTTCTTCCCAGTTTGGGTTTATGCTTAAACAGTCGGGGACATATTTTTGCCTATCTTGATAGTGAGGACAGGAACAAGTTTCTTCATCTAGGTATTGACATGCCACATCAGTAAAATAGACTTTACCCGAGTTATCATCCTCAAACTTATGAAGACAGCAGCGTCCACAACCATCACAGAGGGACTCCCACTCTTGTTCACTCATTTCGTTTAACGATTTACTTTCCCAAAAAGGTTTATTCGAATTTTTCAAAGTTTATTAAGACTTATATTTAGTCTAGAGTTAGCTGCAATTATAAACTCAAAGAGTTAAATAATCTGTCAATCCCGATTGCAACACCTGAGCAAGGTGGGAGCCCATCTCCAAGGTCATTCAAAAAATCTTCATCTAGGAAGCATACGGATTTTGACAAACTCTTTCTTTTGTCAAGCTCTGTTTCAAACCTGTCGCGATATTCTTTTGAGGTTTGAATCTCTTGATAGCCATTTGCAATTTCAGTGCCTTTTATGTACATTTCAAAACGGTGTGCAACTAGTCCATTGATTTGCGCTAGAGCAGCCTGTTGTTTGGGAAAATCATAGATAAAACATACTGGAAAATCTTTCAGTTTTGGCTCTATCAGGTGCACAAAAAGAACCATCTGCATATCTTCTATCCATTCATAATCAGAGTTTAGGCCATGGGAATTCAAAATTTTCTTTAAATCTCTAATACTGAAATTTAATATGTCGATATTAGCAAACTCAAAGAAAGCTTGAGAGTATGACATCTGTTTAATCGGATCATCCTTTCCAAGAACAAGCAATAAGTCCTTAATCTCATCTATTAATTGATGCATATCGAAACCAACCCGATAAAACTCCAACATTGTAAATTCATTAGAGTTAATTCTTCCATGCTCATTGTCTCGAAATACCTGACAAATTTGAAAAATATCGCCACTTCCTCTAGACAGCATACGCTTCATTTCCAATTCAGGGGAGGTGTGTAAATAAAACTTTGAAGATTTTGATAGAGCATGATTGACTGACACTTCAATACTATCAATATAAACATCAGTTGCTGGTGCAACTAAAAGAGAAGGGGTAACAACTTCAATAACGTTGCGCGCATAAAAAAAATCTCTAATATTTCGAGTTAGATTTTGATAATCTAAAAGACTTCCTTTGAAATTAGACATGGGGTTATGGATTAGGCACGCCCAATATATTCATTTGTCCTTGTGTCAACTTTAACCTTATCACCAATAGCAACAAACAAAGGCACCTGAACAACAACCCCAGTATTGAGAGTAGCTGGCTTTCCGCCTGTCCCTGCTGTATCCCCTTTTAGGCCAGGATCAGTATCAATTACCTCTAGAGTCACATGGTTAGGTGGTGATACGGAAATTGGATTATTATTCCAAAGGGTTACGATGCAATTATCTTGCTCAACTAGATAGTTCAGCGCACTACCCATTGATTCTTTTCCAAGATCAAATTGCTCAAAAGATTCAGGATCCATGAAGTGCCATTTTTCTCCATCAGAATATAGATATTGCATCTCCAGTTCCATAACATCTGCAGCTTCAAGAGACTCGCCAGATTTAAAAGTTTTTTCTAGAGTTTTTCCAGTTATCAAATCTTTAAACTTTACTCGATTGAAGGCTTGTCCTTTTCCAGGCTTAACAATTTCATTGTTGACAATTGAACATGGGTTTCCATCAAGCATTAATTTCAAACCATTTTTAAACTGACTGGTGCTGTAATTCATAATTATTAATCCTAAAGTTTATTTTGACGTGAATTTAATCTTGAATTGATATTTTAATAAGATAGATCAGATATATTTCATAATTTGAAGAAACAGTCTAATAAAATCAAGACTCCAAACTAAGAATGATAAAATACACGACCATATATTTTAACCCTAGATAATTTAATTATATGCACATACATGAATACCAAGCAAAAGACTTATTCAAGAAAAATAATATCAAAGTACCAAACTTTATTGTTATTTCAAATGCTGATAAAACTGCTAAGGCTTGTCAAGAATTAGGAGGGTCTGTCTGGGTTGTAAAAGCGCAAGTTCATGCCGGTGGAAGGGGCAAAGGTGGTGGCGTCATAGTATGTAAAGATATCCAGGATGCTGTAAATGCTAGTAAGAAATTACTCGGTTCAAATTTAATCACTCCTCAAACAGACTTAAATGGTCAACCTATCAATGAGGTCATTATTGAAGCAGGTCAAGATATTGTTAAAGAATTGTATTTAGGTTTGCTAGTTGATAGGGGTTCTGAGCGAATTACAGTTTTAGCATCTACTGAAGGCGGCATGGATATTGAAAAGGTTGCATCTGAATCTCCTGAGAAAATAATTAAGAAGAAGATTGACGCTCTTGGCAAAATTACGCTTGAGGATTGTAACGAAATTTCCAATAAACTGAGTCTAGATGTTTCACTTCATGGCCAATTTTCTCAAACACTTGTGGGTTTATATAATATTTTTACAGAGCATGATGCTAACCTCATTGAAATCAATCCACTAATCATTACAGGTGATAACCAAATAATGGCGCTTGATGGAAAAATTGATTTTGATGATAATGCGCTCTACAGGAATGAGTCAATCATAGCTCTCAGAGATATTGCACAGGAAGATGAAAAGGAAAGAAGTGCTAGCGAATATCAATTAAATTATATTTCTTTAGATGGAACGGTTGGTTGTATGGTTAATGGTGCTGGACTGGCAATGGCGACTATGGATTTAATTGAATACCATGGGGGCTCTCCAGCAAATTTTCTTGATGTTGGCGGAGGTACAACCTCTGAAAGAGTCGCAAAAGCATTCGAAATAATCCAGAGTGGTGAGAATGTTAAAGCAATATTAGTCAATATTTTTGGTGGCATCGTTCGTTGTGACCTTATCGCTAATGGCATTCTTCAAGCGATTGAAAAAGTCGGCTTAACACTTCCAATAGTTGTTCGTCTGGAAGGAACCAATGCCAAAGAGGGTCTAGAAATACTAAATGCTAGTAGCTTTGACATAATTACAGAGGCTGACTTAACGAAAGCTGCTAAACAAGTTGTGGAGATGGCTAAATGAGTGTACTAATTAATAAAAAAACAAAAGTAATCTGTCAGGGCTTTACCGGAAAACAAGGTACTTTCCACTCAGAACAGTCTATTGCCTATGGAACAAATTTTGTTGGAGGTGTTACTCCAGGAAAAGGTGGTCAAACCCATTTAGAAAAACCAGTATTTAACTCTGTAATAGAGGCTATGAATGAAACTGGAGCTAATGCTACAATGATTTACGTTCCTCCAAGATTTGCTTATGCATCAATAGTTGAGGCTATTGAAGCTGAGATTCCAGTCATTGCATGTATTACTGAAGGTATCCCTGTGCAAGATATGATTAAGGTTAAAGCAATCATTGCTGGTAGTAAGTCGAGACTCATTGGTCCTAACTGTCCAGGCGTGATTACTCCAGAAGAGTGCAAACTTGGAATTATGCCCGGAAATATTCATAAAAGCGGAACTGTTGGAATTGTTTCTAGGTCAGGAACTCTAACCTATGAGGCGGTCCACCAAACTTCACTTGCAGGACTTGGTCAAAGTACATGTATTGGTATTGGTGGCGATCCAGTTCAAGGAATGAATTTTATTGATTGTCTTGAATTATTTGAAGCTGATAAAGATACACATTCAATAGTCATGGTTGGTGAGATTGGAGGTAGCGCTGAAGAGGAAGCTGCAGAATATATCAAATCAAACATTACTAAACCTGTTGTTTCTTATATTGCCGGCCTCACAGCACCAAAAGGCAAAAGAATGGGGCATGCAGGTGCTGTAATTAGTGGAGGATCTGGCGATGCAAAAAGTAAAATTAAAGCCCTTAATGAGGCTGGCGTCCGTGTTTCTCCAACTCCAGCATTAATGGGTCAAACATTGCTTGAAGCATTATAATTGAGGTCACTCAATAATTTAATGCCGGATGAAAATCTTCAAAAATAGCAGATTTGCAGTTTCATTAATTTTCGCTATCAATGGCATGGTATTTGGTACTTGGGCCTCTAGAATTCCAGCTATTGTAGATTATCATAACTTGTCACCTGGCTCTTTGGGTTTATTAATTTTCTTAGCTGGGCTTTCTGCTGTGATTGCATTTTCCGTCTTTGGTAGGGCTGCAGACAGTTACGGAGCGGCCTACATCACCAAAAGAACTACTGTTATTCTGATACCTCTCACATTAGTATTTATCGCTTTTGCAAACTCAATTGGGATGTTAGTTTTTGCGGTTATCTTTTTTGGAGCAATACATGGCGGCGATGACGTTTCTATGAATGCATGGGCAGCAGAGGTTGAGAGAGAATACACACGGCCAGTTATGTCTTCTTTTCATGCAATGTGGAGTCTTGGAGCTGGAGTTGGTGCAGGGTTGGGTTCAATATTGGCATTTTATGAGGTGGGATTTAATAATCATTTTAGCCTCATCTCAATCATTATTTTTTTTGTAGCTTTAAGTGTTGCTTTTGTTCCTTTTGAATCTAAAAAAAATGTAAAAGTTACTAAGTCACCGTTTATTTCAATGCCAAAAGGATCTTTACTGCCTGTAGCTATAATTACTTTTTTTGCCTCACTCAGTGAGGGTGCTGTAGCTGACTGGAGTGCTATTTTCTTAAAAAGCGTCGCATCATTGAATGATGGAAATGCAGCTTTAGGATTTACAGTTTTCTCTGTCTGCATGTTTGCAATGAGACTCATGGGTGACAAAATTTCTTTTAAACTTGGGCCTTCTAATACTGCTCGTTACTCTGGTTTTGTTGCACTAACAGGTTCTTTAATTTTACTAATCTCTAATTCTTTCTTATTATTGCTATTGGGTTTTGGATTAATTGGGCTCGGAATAGCGGTTATTATTCCTCTAGCCTTCTCACGAGCAGGCAATGATAAAACTATCTCTCAAGGAACTGCTATAGCAAGCATCGCAACTCTTGGATATGGCGGAATGTTACTTGGCCCACTGTTTCTTGGGCTCCTTGCAGAAATTACTTCAATAAAGACAAGCTTTATGATTCTGCCAATTATGGCCTTCTTTATTTTTAGTCTTTCAAAGCACCTCTCTATCGAATCAGAAGTCTAATTTTTTTCTAGTAGCATAGCGTCACCATAACTAAAGAAACGATACTCTTTATTAATGGCATGCTGATAAGTTTGATGCATTTCTTCAAATCCAATGAAGGCAGAGACTAGCATTAGTAGTGATGACTTTGGTAAGTGGAAGTTCGTAATCATTGCGTCAACAATTTGAAACTTAAAGCCAGGAAAAATAAAAATATCTGTATCGCCTTTTTGTCTTTTGAGCTCACCATCTATAGATGCTGATTCAAGTGTTCTAACAGCAGTAGTTCCAACAGCAACTATTCGACCTCCATTGTTTTTAGCATGGATAATTTTGTCGACCGTTTGTTGACCAATCTCATAATACTCACTATGCATTTTATGGGATTTAATATCATCAACCTTTACAGGTTGAAAAGTTCCAGCACCAACATGTAGGGTTACGAAAGCATGATCTATGCCTTGTTTATTAAGATTAGATAACAACAAGTCATCAAAATGAAGTCCTGCAGTCGGTGCAGCGACAGCACCATCGTTTTTTGCATAAACAGTTTGGTATCTTTTGATGTCTTCGTCTGAGTCACTTCTTTCAATGTATGGTGGTAAAGGAATATGACCAATTTGATTCAGAATTTTGAGGATTTTGTCGCCCTCAAAATTAACTCTATACATGCCTTCATTTTTGTCAACAACTTCAAAACGACTATTATTTTCCAAAATAATAAAACTTCCAACCTTTGGAGCTCTGCTAGATTTAATCATTACCAAGGCAGAAGATTCATCAATCAATCGCTCAACCAAAACCTCAACTTTGCCGCCAGATTCTTTGCATCCAAACAGTCTTGCTGGAATTACCCTTGTATCATTAAGAACAAGCAAGTCGTTTGGTTTTAAAAATAAACCAAGCTGAGAGAAATGACTATCAATGAGCTTAGGATTCCTTACTAAAAGGCGCGATTCTGTTCTCTTGGGACTTGGATATTGTGCAATCAATGATTGGGGCAAATCAAAATCGAAGTCACTTAATTTCATTGTTTTTCTTAGAGTCTTTTACGCGGCGAATTGCTGCTTCAATTTTTTCTTTTTGCACCTTATCTTTTAACATTTTTTCTTTTAAAGCAATGGTTCTAGATTTTAATAACTCATTTCTCTCATGTTTATCTCTCTCTATACGATCTTGATGAAATTGATATCTCTCTCTTGAATTATCTCGGATTGCTCTCTCAAGAACCTTCCTTTGATTTAGAGCATCATAGAATTGTGCTGAATCTTTATGAGGAATTTTTGTATATGACTCAGTCTCAATCATATCAATACAGTCCACAGGACAAACAGGAAGACATAAGTCGCAACCTGTACACTCTTTTGCAATTACTTGTGTCATTACTTTTGATGATCCAACAAACGCATCCACCGGGCAAGCTTTTATACAAAGTGTGCATCCAATACAAGCTTTTTCATCAACAACAGCAATTCTCTTTGGTTTTGTTTCACCATGAGTTTCATTTAATGGAAGAGCTTGTCTACCTAAAAGCTCTGCAAGAGCATCAACTCCATCCTGCCCCCCAGGTGGGCACTGGTTAATTTCCGCTTCACCGCTTACAATTGCATCAGAATAGGGTTTGCAGCCATCAAAGTCACACTGCGTACATTGAGTTTGAGGTAAAACTGCATCTATTTGGTTTGCTAAAGACTTTCCCTCAGATTTTGCGTCATTTCCTAAGCCTAATAGGATTAAATAATTCTCGTTCATATGCCAAGCAATTTTAAACTAAATACTACTTATAAGTCTTTGATGAATAAGAATACTACTAAGCAAATTATTGTATTAGATATAACTATGGGGCGTAAACTTTAGCCGGTAGCCATGTTACAAGATCAGGAAAAATAAAAACCAAAGTGAGTGCAATTAACTGCAGAATAATGAAAGGAACAACGCCCTTGTATATATCTGTTAACTTAACACCTGGCGGACAGACACCTTTCAAATAGAATATCGCAAAACCGACCGGCGGCGTCAGGAAAGAGGTTTGTAGGGTTACTGCGACCAATAATGCAAACCAAACGAGTTCCGGATTGTCGACAACACCAAAACCGTTCACACCAAGATCGAGGTTCATAATTACAGGCCCCAGTAAAGGTAGAATAATTAAACTGATTTCAATCCAATCAAGAAAGAAACCTAAAAGGAAAATGATAAACAGAACCGCGATAATCATCCCATAAGGACCAAGACCAAGACTATTAAGACCCTCTTCAATAAACTGGTCGCCACCACACTCTCTAAGAACTAGAGCGAAAATTGTTGCACCAACAAAGATTGCAAAAATATAGGCAGCCGTGTTCATTGTATTGATTACAACTTCCTTCATGACCGCAAAGTTAAAACGCCTATATGCAATAGTCAAAACCATTGATCCGAGAGCGCCAATACCGGAAGCTTCAGTTACCGTTGCGATACCCATAAAGATAGAACCTAGAACCGCAAGAATAAGGAATGCAGGCGGTAATATATCAATCATTACCCTTAATACATCCTTGAGAGTTATCGGTGTATGGTCAGCAGACAATGGCACTTTATCTGGATTAAGGAGTCCATAACAAAAGATATATACAACGTAAAGGATACCTAGAATGAAGCCAGGAAAAACAGCACCCATGAATAGATCGACAACAGAAACAGCGAGCTGGTCACCCATAATGACAAGCATAATCGAGGGCGGTATCAGGATACCAAGCGTGCCAGATGCAGCAATCGTTCCCAACGCAATCGGTTTATCGTAGTTCTGCTTTAACATCACCGGCAAGGACATTAGACCTAGTAAAACAACCGAAGCACCAATAATTCCTGTCGATGCAGCAAGAATAATTCCGATTAAAGTAACCGTTATCGCAAGACCACCCTTAACGTTGCCAAACAATCTTTGCATGGAGTGCATCATTTGTTCTGCTACGCCAGATTTTTCCAACATCAGTCCCATAAAAATAAACATCGGCAGCGCAACCAGTACCCAGTTCTTCATAATGGCAAATATTCTGCCATGTAGTATTCCAAGTGTATTGTAATCAAGGCCGGTAAAGGTCCAATTCAGTATATCTGTGACATAGCCAATACCGGCAAAAAGGATGCCGACACCTGCTAATACCCAAGCCACAGGGAAACCGGTAAAAATTAGAGCAATAAAGGTCACAAACATTGCGACAACTAGCCAATATTCTGGTTCAAAAAACATAATTAAGTTTCCTTGTGTTTAGTAACTACTGGTGCAAAAAGACGACCAATGGTTGAACCACTATCGCTTGGATGATAATTTGTCAAATCTTCACCATGAATCAACATAACAACATTTTTTATTAATTCTGACAATGAGGCTATAAAGATCAGCACTAATGAAA
>CAZESR010000029.1:0-14483 GCA_964515065.1 uncultured Piscirickettsiaceae bacterium | reverse complement strand
TAGCTCCTGATTCTTTTAAAGAAACGCTCTCCGCATTTGAGGTTGCCAGTGCTATAGAGTCAGGCTTTCAAAATGTTTTTCCAGAGGCTGAAATTATTAAGATTCCAATTGCAGATGGAGGCGAAGGCACCGTTGATGCAATGGTAAGTGCTACTCATGGGAGTTTTGAGTTTTCAGAGGTCGAAGGACCAATGGGTTATAACACAATAGCTAAATGGGGGATGCTTGGAAACTCGAAAACTGCTGTGATCGAAATTGCAGAAGCATGTGGCTTACATTTAGTGTCTGAAAACAAAAGAAACCCAATGGCTGCCTCCAGTTTTGGAGTCGGACAGCTAGTCATCGCCGCTCTAGATAAAGGAGCAAAAAAAATCATTATTGGTCTTGGAGGAAGCGCTACGAATGATGGAGGATATGGATTTTTAAGGGCAATAGGTGTTCAGTTTTTGGACTCTGAAGGAAATGAATTAAATGGTCATTTTGAAACTCTAAATTTGTTATCTGATATCAATCTCAGTCATATAGATACGCGTATAAAGAACACATCTATCGAGATAGCCTGTGATGTAGATAATCCGCTTCTTGGAGAAAAAGGAGCCTCTAGAGTTTTTGCAGCGCAAAAGGGGGCGAGCAGTAAAATGATTGAAGAGCTAGAGTCAATCATGACTCACTATTATGAGATCATCTCAGGTCAGTTAAAGAGTCAGGCACATGATCAGCCTGGGTTTGGTGCTGCTGGCGGGCTAGGCTTTGGCATTTCAGCTTTCTTAAATTCAGAGCTTAAGAGTGGAATTAATATTGTGCTCGAGGCGCTCAACTTTAATCAATATTTATTGGATGCAGATTTAGTCATTACTGGAGAGGGCCGGATTGATTCTCAAAGCGAAAGAGGCAAGGCTCCAATTGGCGTTATTAATTATGCAAACCAATTGAACCGCAGAGTTTTTGTCATTGCAGGCTCAGTTGATGATCCAAAAACTTTTAATCGAAAGTTCAATGTAACTAATTCGTTCGGCATTGTTAATGAAAATTTTTCAATTGAAAAGGCTTTTGAGGATCCTTATGGCTGTCTTAAATATGTCTCTCAAAAAGCTGCAAAGGATTTCAGAGAATTAGTAACCTAGCTCAGGGTTCACTAGATTGTTAAGGCCCTCATTTGCAATGTATCTGCGCATATTTATCATCACCAAATCGAGCGTCAGCGGTATATAGGTATCGCCATCATCAGCTGAGATGTGAGGCATAACCATAAGGTTGGGCGTAGTCCACAGCATAGAATCTGATGGCAATGGCTCAGGATCAAACACGTCAATGATTGCCGCCTTAATGTGGCCAGAGTTCAAGTTGTCAACAAGCGCGTCATAGTCCATTGTTGCCGCTCTACCAACATTAATGATTCCTACACCAGGCTTCATTAATGATTGACGTCTTTTGTCAAGAAGGTTATAAGTCTCCTTTGTGTTTGGTGTTGACATAAATATATAGTCAGCGAGGGGAAGTACTTCATCGAGCTCATCTTGAGAGACCATTTGGTCAACATCATCAAGATTCTTTCCGTGACGACTCACACCAATCACATTCATTCCAAGTAGCTTGCACTTTTGAGCTGCCGCATAACCAATGTTTCCAGCCCCAATAACAAGTAAAGTTTTTCCCGCGATGGGAGAGGAGTATAAAGACTCCCAATGATTACTTTGTTGATTTCTGACTATTTCCGGAATATGAGTGTGGAGCATCAAGACACTCATCAGTCCAAACTCTCCAGCCTTCGCCGAATGAACCCCTCTGTTATTTACGACAGAGACATTTTCAGGAACCCAATCCATCGGACATAAATGCTCAACACCTGCCCCAATAATATGTATCCACTTTAAATTAGGTGCGATCTCCGATAGATTTTCAGTCGGAAAATCCCAGCATACTAAGACCTCAGCAGTTTTCATGGATTCATAAAAGTTATCAAGGTCCCAGTCAAAAACAGGATCAATCTTGCCCTTTAACTCTGGATATCTTTCAATCGCATCTCTGTATCTTTCTTCAGTGATCGCGAACACACTCTCACCCTCAATAGTAGGAGGAAATGATTCAGGGTCGGCGTGATTGCTCTTAAAGTGGACTTTAATTTTTTTATTACTCGGCATAGCTTTTTGGTCTATGGGTTCTCTCTTGATTGAATTTCAACTAGTTTATTAGAGACAATTTCGATTCTCTCTTTTTCAGTTTTTCCATCAACCTCAAATTGAATTTTAATGAATTCCTTGGCAAGTTTACTAAATAAACTATCCTCATCCTCATCAATTTTTGGAATGTTAATAACAGAATCACCGCCGTAAGTTGGTATTGGCGATTCTTTTAGATCGGTCACTTTGTAAGGTTCTTTACCATCAGCAAGACTTCTGATTTGTTCTCTTATTCTTTGTCTCATCATAGCAACTCCCTGGTCACTAGCAACAAGGTTTTCATTTTTATGGATGTTAATTGGCCCCATCCCCTCGCAAGCTTCTCTATCTGCTGGGAATCTTTGACGCTCCTCATAAGGCCTATCAAATATCTCTCCCTGTTCTATCAGCTCAGGCCCTTCTGGAGTATTGTATTCATCGGGGTCACCTCGATCGCCAAAATTAGCCCAGGCATAGCAAATTGTTGTTTCGTCATCTATTGGCACAACCCATCTAGTGAATGAACTTCGACCATAGAGTATTTCTTTTGTACCATCAGCCTGGAAAGCAGATCCAGCTTGGGTAAAGTTGGGCAGTATAACTTCATTAATTCTAAACCATACATTATCACCAACCCTTCTAGTATTGCATCCAAGAATCCAACTATCGCGTTCAACAAAATCCATCTGCCCGACTTTTCCAAAACCTTCTGAAAATTGTTGCCGGCTCATGTTTGAGTGTAGAAATGAGGTGTGAATTGGATCAACAATAGCATCGAGAACCTGAAGCCAGTTACAATCAAATGGTGCTTTGTAAGGTACCATTTCCATGTCATCAAAATTTAGACTATCATACATTGGGAACTCAGGTTTCTTATCAATTGGGCCAAGATAGGCAAATATAAGTCCTTTAAATTCATGCGTTGGATAGGCCCCAAGTCGAACCTTTTCCTTGATAATGTCTTGAGTATGCTCTGACTGACCTGGCACCTCTATAATTGTTCCATCAACATCAAAATGCCATCCGTGATAGCAGCAACTAATACCAGTAGTTTGACAAATTCCAAACTCAAGAGAGGCTTGGCGATGCGGACAGTGTTTATGAACCAAACCTAGTTGTTTACTTTTGTCACGAAATAAAACTAGCTCTTCACCCAAGATTTTGATTGCAACAGGAAGGTCAGCAAGTTCTGACGATATAAAAATTGGGTGCCAATATCTTCTTAAATACTTTCCAGCTTTGGTGCCTGGACCAATGCGTGTAATTTCATCATCTACCTTTTTAGAATGCTTTATTTCATAGCCAGAAAAGCCATTTAATTCAACCTCTATTTTGTTTTTTTGATTATCCAAATGTCTAAGCCAGTTATAAAAAATAGTAAATTTTTTGAACAAATAATACCAAACATATTTACATATTAATCAATTATTAAGTAAAAATTGCATTTATTGGTAATTAATTATTAAGTATTTACTTAATAAGTAATATTTAGGTCTATAATCTCAAATCTAAATTACTGAAATTAAAGTATGGATAAATCAATTATAAAAAATAATTTATCTTCATTTAACAAGAAGAGTGAACTAAAGCATGGACTTCCAAGTTGGGCATATACCAGCGATGAGTTTTTTGATGTTGAGTGTAAAACTGTATTTACAAATAATTGGGTATTTGCTGGATTTGTCCATGAGTTCAAGGAGCCTGGGGATGCCACCCCTATAACAGTTGCAGGACAGCCAATTATTTTGCTAAAAAATATTAATGGAAAAATAAACGCATTTCATAATGCCTGCTCTCACCGCTGTCTAAAGCTGATTGAGGAGTCCTGTAATGTTGGTGCCATGCTTTCATGTCCCTATCATTCATGGACCTATAATTTGGATGGAGATCTTTGTGCTACCCCATTTTTTGGCGGTCGAGAGCATCAACCTAAAGGCTTTAACATGTCTGAGCATGGACTGAAGGCTGTAAAGACTGCAATCTGGAGCGATTGGATTTTTGTTAATTTGAGTGATAATGCACAAGATTTTGAAGAGTATGCAAAACCCTTAATTAATAATTTTAAAGATATTGATTTTCAAAAAGTGACACCCGTTGCAACTCTTGATTTTGGAGAAATAGCAACGAATTGGAAATTCTTAATGGAGAACTTTATTGAGCCATACCATGTCCAGTTTGTTCACAGGACAACTACAAAACAGCCACTTGAAGATCACTACACAATTGTGGATGGTGTTTGCGTTGGAAGTGCAATTGACTTAGATGATGATGACAAGGTTGAGGGCAGTCTTTCGGTTAGTTCAAGATACTTGACTTTATTTCCTAATTTTATAATTGGTAGATATTTCCCTGACCAGATCGGGGTCTACTTAAATGTTCCAATTGATTCAAGCCATACCCTTCAAAAAAGGGTAATTTACACAACTGATGGTAAGGCTATTTCAGATAAAAGTGTTGATGAGATTAAGAAATTATGGTGGGATGTTCACAAGGAAGATCATGCAATCTGTGAAAAAATGCAGCTTGGCAGATTGTCACCAGTGTCAAAGGATGGAGGATTGTTATCCCCCTATTGGGAAGACAGCGTCAGAGCTTTTCAGCAGATGATAGCTGATTCAGTAACAAAGTAATATCAATTAATGAGGAGTAGTTATGGCAAATGATAGTTTTAACAGTGAGTATAGGTTGGCACATACGATGATGAGAGTGCTTGACTTAGATAAATCAATCGCATTTTATTGCGATATATTAGGTATGCAAGTTTTAAGAAAAACTGATTACCCAGGAGGACGCTATACAAATGCTTTTGTTGGTTATGGCCCTGAAAGAGAATTTCCAGCGTTAGAGTTAACCCATAACTGGGATCAGGAAGAGCATTATGATAAAGGAAATGGCTGGGGTCATATTTGTATAGAAACGCCGGACGTCTATAAAGCAGTCGAGGATTTAGAGGTCAGCGGGGCCAAGATTATTAGTCCAGCAAAACCAATGAATGCAGGAACTAGAATCCTTGCTTTTATAGAGGATCCTGATGGATATATCGTTGAGCTTAATGAAAAACTTGAATTAACTGAATAAGGATAGATGATGAAAGACAACAAACCAAAACTCTATAAATTTAGTGAGATTGAACATCGTCTCCATACCCTTGAGCCAGGTAAAAGCTACATAAAACCTTTTGTTACTAGTGCAGTAAGCGATACGATGTGTGGTGGACTTAACTTTTTGAATGAAGTTTCTGTCCCATGGGAGTTGACCTGTGACGAGATTATTTACTGTATGGAAGGAACCTTTAGATTAACCTGTGATGGGGTTGCTTACGAATGTAACCCTGGAGATGTTTTATATATCCCCAAAGATAATTCAATTGCCTATGAGTGTGATGAAAAATGCATAATTTTTTATGCGGCTTACCCACATGACTGGAAACAACAGGCGGGAATTACATTTGTGCCTGGAATTGATCCAGAAGACATGCCACAAAACTAGATCATTATTATGAGCAACTCAAGCAGTCGATTAATTAATTTAAATCAAAATAATGATACGAATACTGATTCGAACACACCTTTACCAACTAGAGACACCCTTAAGGATAAATTAAACCAGCAAATCATTGATTTGTTAGAGTTGGATGGCAGATTGCCATTTAAGGAAATTGCAAATACTCTTGCTATATCAGAGGGCACTGTTAGGAATAGGGTCAACCGAATGAAGGATGCAGGAGTTCTTCAAATCAAGGCATTGGTTGACCGTTCGGCAATAAACTATTCAACTGATTCTATGCTCGGAATAAAGGTTGCGTCTAACTCAAGTCCTAGCTCAGTTGCTCAAAGGTTAGAAAGTTGTAATGAGATTGTATTTATTATGTGGGTCACCGGACGATATGATTTGCTTGTTGAGATAGCATCGGAGAGCGACGACACTTTAAGTAAGTTTCTTGAAGAGCACTGTTTTAATAATGATGATATTAAGGACGTTGAAGTGATGAAGGGTCTTGCAACATTTAAAAATCAGTTCTTATTGAAGTCTCAAGAGAAAATTTGATTTAAAGAAAATAGAGAAAATAGAAGGAGAAAAAATGAAAAAAATTTATCACACAAAGATGGAAGATGCACTTCCCTCAAAAAAGCGTGTTGCAGAAGAAAAAGCAAGGCTAGAAAAAGCCGGCGTTAAATACATTTTGTCTTGTTGGATTGATATGCTTGGCCTTCCCAAAACTAAGCCAATACCTTTTAGAGAGTTCGAAAACTTGTGCGCAGGAAAAGGACCACAATTTGCTGTTCATTCGGTTTCATTTGTGCCAGAGTTAGGACCTAATGATTCAGATCAAATTCCTGTGCCTGACCTAGATAGCTTGGTGATATGCCCTTGGGATAAAACTTGTGTGTGGGTTTTTTCTGACTTGTGGTGGGAGGGCGAGCCATACAATTTATGCCCTAGGCAAACCCTTAAAAGAGCAATTCAAAATGCTGATGAAGCGGGCTATAAGGCTTATTGTGGTATCGAGCCAGAGTTTATTGCAATGCGCTATGAAAATGGTCAGCCCGTTAAGGCAATTGATGATGACCCACTACCTGGAGAGGGTCTCCGTCCGAGAAGACAGGCCTTTGGGTATGACGTCGAGTACTCGATAGATTCGATGGAATTTTTTAAAGAGCTCATTGATATTGTCAATGATCTAGGCTGGGAAATGAAGGATGTTGTTGCTGAAGGTGCCTACTCACAATTTGAACTAGACTTCACGTATACCGATGTACTTCAAATGGCTGATCGATTAGTATTCTTGAGAGTGTTACTCAAAGAAGTGGCTAAAAAATATGGAATGTTTATCACATTTATGCCAAAGCCAACAATCGGAGATTGGAGATCTGGAGCACATATAAATTTTAGTATGACCAGTAACAAGGATAATAAAAATATCTTTGAAGGAAAGGATGGAAAGTTCTCTGATCAAGCTTATCACGCAGTTGGAGGGTTGATCAAACATGGTACATCCATTACTGCAATAGCTTGTTCGACAGTCAACTCATATAATGGACTTGTTCCTATTGTGGGGGGATTTGAAGGTGGAGTTTACACATGGGCGCCGACAACCATGGGCTATGGCGATAACAATCGCTCATGTATGCTGAGACTTCCTCAAAATAGATTTTGTATTGAAAACCGTGCAGCTGATATGTGCATGAATCCATACTTATCTCTATCAATGACAACTGCTTCTGTTATTGATGGAATTAAAAATAAGATTGACCCAGGCAAGCCTCTAAATATTAATCTTTATACTTTAAGCCCTGAAGAAATGGAGGCGTCTAATATTAAATCTTTGCCTCGCAATCTTTTAGAGGCCATTGAAGCTCTTAATGAGGATGATTTTGCAAGAGAAGTGTTGGGCGATTCAATGCTTCTTCAATTTTTCTCATACAAAAAAGATGAGTGGGATCGATATCATCAGGCGGTTACAGATTGGGAAGTTCAGGAGTTTTTGAGACTCTATTAGATAATAAAGTTATTACCAATAATGTAGTTCGTTTTTAATTTAAACTATCTTTTTTTTGAGTTATTTTTAATTCAAAAATACGTTTTATATTTGGAGTAAATATGTGTGGAATTGTTGGACTTTTTATTAAGAATCCTGAGCTTGAATCTCAATTGGGAGCTCTAGTTGCCCCTATGCTGAGTGAGATGACAGAACGCGGCCCTGATAGTGCTGGTATGGCTGTCTATAGGGATCCAAATGAAAGTGGCTGTAAAGTTACTGTGCTTGCTCAAGAGGACAATTTTGATTGGTCAAACTTTGAAAACGCGGTTACTACTAATTTCTCAGTAATTAAGTTCTACGTTAATCAGAATCATGCAGTTCTTTCACTAGGAGCGTCACTTAATGAAGTAGAGGATTGGCTCCATGAGAACTGGAATGAGTTAAGTGTTACCAGCGCGGGTAGTAATATTGAAATCTTTAAAGGGAAGGGCAATCCTTCTGACTTTATAGAGCAATTTGATATCAAGAATATGACAGGTACTCACGCTTTAGGGCATACACGAATGGCAACTGAAAGCGCCATTACAACTGAGCATTCACACCCATTTTCAACAGGCCAGGATTTATGTTTAGTTCACAATGGCTCACTCTCAAATCATAACCGTCTTCGTGAAACTCTAAGACGTGCAGGCGTTCAATTCAAAACTGACAATGATAGTGAGGTTGCCGCGGGTTACTTGAGTTGGCGTTTGAGCGAGGGTGATGACTTGGATGAGGCATTGAATCATGCAATAGAAGACCTAGATGGTTTTTATACTTTTGCAATAGGCACCAAAGATGGTTTTGCCGTTATGAGAGATCCAATTGGATGCAAACCTGCAATCATGGCAGAGACTGACGACTGGGCAGCAATGTCATCAGAGTATCGCGCAATCGCAACATTACCAGGTGCTGAAAATGCCCGCATTTGGGAGCCTGAACCGACACAAATTTATAGCTGGAAAAGGAGTTAAACATGGCCACAATAGATTTGAATCAGAGCAGCATTAGGGAGTTGAATGAAAAGTTACAAGATGGATCTACTGGGGATAAATTCATTGTAAATAATACTGTTGGAAAGCATGCCCTTTCTGTTGGACTGACCACAGAAATTGATGTTGAGATTAATGGACATGTCGGATATTACTGCGCGGGAATGAACCAAGAGGCTTCTATAATAATTAATGGAAATGCTGGTCCAGGACTTGCTGAAAATATGATGTCTGGTGAAGTTCGTGTGACTGGTAACGCCTCTCAATATGCCGGCGCTACCGCTCATGGGGGGTTGCTCGTTATCGAGGGGGATGCCAGTTCGCGTTGTGGAATTTCAATGAAGGGTGTCAATATTGTAGTGGGTGGTAATATTGGTCACATGAGTGCATTTATGGCTCAGTCAGGGAGTCTGGTTGTTTGTGGAGATGCTGGTGATTCGATGGGAGATTCTATTTACGAAACAAAAATTTATGTTCGAGGCAAAGTTAAAAGCTTAGGAACAGATTGTGAAGAAAAAGAAATGAAAAAAGAACACAAAGAAGAATTGGCTAAGCTTTTAAAGATGGCTCAAATGAATTACAGTATAGATGAGTTCCGTCGATATGGCTCCGCACGAAAATTATATAATTTTGATATCGACCAAGTCGGTGACTATTAAGGAGAAAAGATATATGAGTAAAGATAATCCAACATTAATTGAGTCTGCAACTTTTCCCCGACATGTCATTGCTGAAATTCAACGCGCTGCAAAAACCGGCATTTATGATATCCGAGGTTTTGGAGCTAAAAGGGAAATTCCTACCTTTGACGATTTAGTTTTTCTAGGCGCTTCAACTTCACGATACCCTCTAGAAGGTTATAGAGAGAAATGCACGACTGAAGTTGTTCTTGGAAATCGATTTGCAAAAAAACCTATCCATTTAAAGACTCCAATTACGATTGCTGGAATGAGCTTTGGTTCACTCTCTGCTCAGGCTAAAGAGTCATTGGGGCGAGGTGCAACAATTGCCGGAACAAGCACAACAACCGGTGATGGAGGAATGACTCCTGAAGAGAGAGGGCATTCAAAGACTCTTGTTTATCAATACCTACCCTCTAGATACGGAATGAACCCTGATGACTTAAGAAGAGCTGATGCAATCGAAATAGTTCTTGGTCAGGGAGCAAAGCCTGGTGGCGGTGGTATGCTTTTAGGTCAAAAGATTTCTCCAAGAGTTGCTCAAATGAGAGATTTACCTGAAGGTATTGATCAGCGTTCAGCCTGTCGCCATCCAGACTGGACAGGTCCAGATGATCTAGAAATAAAGATTCAAGAGCTTAGAGAAATCACAAATTGGGAAAAACCAATTTACGTTAAAGTTGGAGCAACTCGTGTATTTTATGATGTCACTCTAGCGGTTAAGGCTGGAGCCGATGTTGTAGTTGTTGATGGAATGCAGGGCGGAACTGCAGCCACTCAGGATGTCTTTATTGAGCATGTTGGGATTCCAACATTACCAGCAGTTCGAATGGCTGTAGAAGCTTTGCAGGAAATGGATATGCATCGTAAAGTTCAGCTGATTGTTTCTGGTGGCATCAGAAGTGGTGCTGATGTTGCTAAAGCTCTTGCGCTTGGTGCTGATGCGGTAGCAATTGGAACTGCAGCTTTAATAGCTTTGGGTGACCAGAGTCCTGAGTTTGATGAGGATTATAAAGCTATTGGGTCTGCTGCGGGATTTTGGGATGATTATCAAAAAGGAAATGATCCTGCTGGAATTACAACACAAGACCCAGAGTTGGCAAAGCGCTTAGATCCTAAATTGGGGGGTCGTCGCCTAGCTAATTATCTTAATGTATTGACTCTGGAGCTGCAAACTTTAGCGCGAGCCTGTGGTAAAAGTCACGTGCATAATCTAGAGCCAGAAGATATGGTAGCATTAACGATGGAGGCTGCTGCAATGGCAGGAGTGCCATTAGCAGGTACTGAATGGATTCCAGGAAAGAAAGGGATTTAAATAGGGATAAATTTTTTTGATACAGAAAAGATAGGAGTTTTTATGGCAACTAAACTTAGTAAAGTAGCTAAAGAAAAAGGGATTGAATATTTTCTAATTAGTTTCGTAGACTTATTTGGTAGTTTGCGTTCAAAACTGGTTCCAGCTAGAGCGATTGATGATATGCAAGAAGAAGGAGCTGGTTTTGCAGGTTTTGCTGCATGGCTTGATATGACCCCTGCTCATCCAGACATGTTTGCTATCCCTGATCCAGACAGTTTAATTCAATTGCCATGGAAGCCAGAAGTTGGATGGCTTGCCTCCGATTTATGGATGGATGGTAAGCCGGTAGAAGCCTCACCAAGAGTAGCATTAAAGAGACAGCTAGCAGAGGCTGAAAAGCTGGGTTATCGCATGAAAACTGGTGTTGAGTGTGAATACCACTTGATTAACGATGATGGTACAGATATTGCAGATGACAAAGACCAGCAGAGCAAGCCTTGCTATGATCAACAAGCCTTGATGCGCCAATATCCAGTGATTAAGCAAATTTGTGATTGCATGATTGAACTTGGTTGGGGGCCTTATCAAAATGACCATGAGGATGCAAACGGTCAATTTGAGATGAACTGGGATTTTGATGACGCACTCACCACTTCAGATCGACAAGTATTTTTTAAATTTATGGTGAAATCCATAGCAGAGCTGCATGGGATGCGAGCAACATTTATGCCAAAACCTTTTAGCCATCTCACTGGTAATGGTTGTCACTCACATCTATCTATTTGGAGTCTTGATGGTTCAAAAAATTTATTTAATGGTGATGATGACAGCAGAGGGTTAGGATTGTCCTCTCTTGCTTATCAGTTCTTAGGCGGCATTATGCACAGCGCTGATAAACTCACAGCAATCTTCAATCCAACCGTCAATAGCTACAAACGCATCAATGCGCCTAGAACGCTTTCTGGGGCGACATGGTCACCCAGTTCAATTACTTATGGAGGAAACAACCGTACCCATATGATTAGGGTTCCAGACTCTGGAAGATTTGAATTAAGGCTGATGGATGGAGCAGCTAATGCTTATCTTATGCAGGCAGCCATTCTTGCATGCGGACTAGATGGAATAGCTGCAAATCGAGATCCTGGTGATCCACTTGATATCAATATGTATGAGCTCGGTAAAGAAATTGAGGGTTATAAGCAGTTACCCAAGAATCTTCTTGATGCTCTCAGACTCCTTCAGGAGAGCGACGTTTTGAGAGAAAGACTAGGAGATGAATTAATCGATGCCTACATCAAGTTAAAGCAAAATCAATGGAATGATTATTCGTCGCACCTCAGTCAATGGGAGAGAGATAATACTCTAGACTGCTGATAAAAAAGTTGCTGAAATGGACTATGATAAATTTGAATTAGGTGATGTTACTCTTCTTTCTGGAGAGGTGCTAAGTTCAGCATTCTTAGTTTATAAAACTTACGGCAAGTTGGATGCAAATAAAAGTAATGTGGTTCTCCTGCCTACTTTTTATACTGGTTCGCACCAAAGAAATGAAGGTTTTTTTGGGGTGGGCAGAGCGATAGATCCTGGTAAGCACTTCATTGTTTCAATTAACATGTTTGGTAATGGGCTCTCTTCATCACCAAGCAATGCTGAGTCACCTCAGGATGGCCCAAGGTTTCCTCATATTTCACTCTGGGACAATGTAGCTTGCCAGTATCGTCTTGTAACCGAAGCTTTAGGAGTTACAAGGATTGCCCTAGTTACAGGATGGTCTATGGCTGGCTGTCAGGCCTATCAGTGGGCTGCTCAGTACCCCGATTTTGTTGATGCTATTTTGCCCTTCTGCGCCTCTGCAAAAACCTCACCACACAACTTTGTATTCCTTGAAGGGGTAAGGGCGGCACTTTGTGCAGATCAAAATTGGAAAAATGGAGATTACAGTTCTCCTCCAGTTGCGGGTCTAAAAGCATTTGCAAGAGTTTATGCGGGGTGGGCTTTTTCCCAAACTTTTTATCGAGACTCACTCTATAAAGCAATTGGTTATGAATCATTTGAGGATTTATTGGTTGATTGGGAGGAAGACCACGCAAAAAATTGGGATGCCAACAACCTTATTTCTAAGCTAAGGACTTGGCAGACTAGTGACATCAGTATTGGGCCAATTTATCAGGGCAATTTTGAGATGGCCCTGAAATCAATAAAGGCTAAAGCCATTTTGATGCCCTGTTCTCAAGATCTATATTTTCCTCCTGAGGATAATGCCATTGAGGCGAGTCATATGTTAAATGCAGAATTTCGACCTTTTGATTCACCATTTGGTCATTGTGCTGCTAATCCGGGTAATGACAAAGGTTTTACTTCGGCATTAGAAGAGGGATTAAGTCAGTTACTGGGAGATTAATAATGGTTGATGATAAGACAATCACATGGCAAGATTTTGAAAAGGTTGATATAAGAGTTGGAACGATTATTCAGGTTGAGGATTTTCCAAAGGCAAAAAAGCCTGCCTATATCCTACATGTTGACTTTGGTCCTGAAATTGGAATAAAAAAATCAAGTTCGCAAATTACTGATCTCTACAATAAAGATCAGTTGAAAGATAAGCAAGTCATGGGCGTTGTTAATTTTGCACCTAAGCAGGTTGGACCGATTATGAGTGAGTGTCTTGTATTAGGGTTTTATCGTTCAGATAATTCTGTGGTGTTAGCTACTAATGATTTGCCTATTGATAATGGCGCTCGTCTATTGTAGTTTTTAATAATAGGTTAATTCATTCATTCCCATGAGCCAAATTCTAATTTATTACTCATCCAATATCTAAATACGCAAGAGAGCGTATTGTAAAATTAAGATTTGACATTTTAAAAATAAGTTTAAAACTCTAAATGATTATCTGCGCAGGTGAATCCTTAATCGATATGGTTTCTTTCAAAGGAGAGCCTGAATATACGCCTCATGTTGGTGGCAGTAATTTTAATTCTTCAATTGCGCTTGGACGTTTGGGGGCTGATAGCTATTATTTTGGCGCCGTATCCAATGACAGTTATGGTGAACTTATAGAGAACACATTACGACACTCTAAAGTGAAGGAAGACTTTGTCATTAAGACCAATAGGCCAACTACACTTGCCTATGCTGACGTAATTAATGGCATAGCAGAGTACACCTTTGTAGATGAGCACTCAGCTGGACGATTGTTAGATCAAAAGGCCCTTAACCCATTTATCAATAGAGTAAAGAAGGCAAAGGCATTACTGGTTGGGGGAATCAGTCTTCAAGCAGAACCCTGCGGGTCGAGTTGGCAGTGGCTTGTAGAGCAAGTATCTGGCTACTTACCCATCTATTTTGATGCAAACGTGCGTCCTGACTTTATTGAAAATAAACAGAACTATATAGCTCGGTTTGAAGGGCTTACCAATAAGGTTGATATTATTAAAATTTCAGATGAAGACTATCGTTATCTTTATGGAGCGAAGGACTTTAATAAGGTCAGCAAAGATTGGATTGACAATGGAGTAAAGCTTGTCATATTGACTTTAGGCTCTGAGGGGTCAAAGGTAATCTATGGGAATGGTATTGAAGTATTTGCTGAGAGTCAGAAGGTAGATGTTGTTGATACGATTGCTGCCGGCGATACCTTTAATGCGGGTTTTTTGCTAAATCTTGATAAGCAGGATTTATTGGACAGAGACAGTCTCAATACTTTAACTGAAATGCAGCTTGAAAAAGCACTTTCATTTGCTAATAAAGTGGCGAGTATTACTGTCACCAGAAAGGGAGCAAACCCGCCCTGGCATGAAGAGCTTTAAGCTAAAAAGAACTAATTTTTATCTG
>CAZESR010000028.1:0-14997 GCA_964515065.1 uncultured Piscirickettsiaceae bacterium | reverse complement strand
ACGAAATTCCTGAATCATCATTAGCAAAGGGCGTTAACAATTTTCACGAGGAGGCGGGCGCAAACTTTCTTGAGGAATATTTCCCAGCATCCGTTGTCGAACCGATTCGTCAGCATGTCGCAGCTAAGCGTTATTTGTGTGCAGTGAGGTTAGATTATTTTGAGCGCTTGTCACCGGCATCGATCCACACTCTTAATCTTCAGGGTGGCCCAATGAATGATAAGGAAATACAGGAATTTGAAAAAAATCAGTATTTAGATCAGTGCATAAATTTAAGATATTGGGATGAAGAGGGAAAAGATCCAGATAGAGAGCATCCACCATTTTCATACTACCGCCCATTAATTGACTCTTTAGTAAAAAATTAACTATATAAATTTAGTTCTTAACAATACTTATTCAAAAGAGTAAGATTAAGCCCATATACATAAAACCTTGAGGTATATATAATATCCCAGAGTGTTAGATAGGCCATATTGCAAGAAATATTTGTTAATTTTATAAAATGATGGACTAAATCAATAAATGAGTAACGGTAAATTATTAATAATAAATGGACCTGGATTATCAGATTTGAGTGATCATAATGAGGTAGCTAATGATGACTTATCTTTGTCTGTTATAGAGCAAAAATGCATTGAGACTTCAGGCGAATTTGGTCTCAAAGTGGATTTTCGTCAAAATGATGATGAATCTGAGCTTTTGGGAGCCTTGGTTGATGATATTAGTAATTTTGATGCATTCATAATTAATCCAGCTGGGCTCTCAAAATCTTCATTTATAGATTATGATGCTTTTAGCGCAGCAATAAATAAAATTACTAATCAAGGTAAGCCGGTTATTGAAGTTCGTATTGAAAACATATTCATACATGGAATTAGTAAGCCTTTAAGGGGGAATGATAGTGGAGTGGGCTTGGTCAGCGGACTCGGTAAGTATGGTTACGTGCTGGCTATTCGGTCAATTAACAAAAAACTAAGCAATCAATAAATGAATATATACGTCATAAATGGTCCAAACATAAATCTTTTAGGTACGCGTGAGCCTGAAATTTATGGCAGAGATACTCTAGAAGGTATTGCTATAGATTGCCAAGAAAAAGCATCAAAAGATGGCCATATTGTTAAATTTATGCAGTCTAACTATGAGGGCGAGATTGTAGAATGGATCCAAGATGCAATTATGCAAAAAGTAGATGCGATTGTAATCAATGCTGCTGCATATACTCATACATCAATCGCCATTCATGATGCATTAAAGTCATATTCAGGTTACAAGGTTGAGTTACACATTTCCAATCCACATCTGCGTGAATCATTTCGCCACGTTTCTTTTATTTCTCCCGCAGTTGATGCAGTTATTGCTGGGTTGGGGGCTGAAGGTTACGGCCATGTTGTTGATCTATTATCAGAGTTACCCATTAAGGTTAATTAAAGAAGAATAGGGTAATATCTTCTAATTGAAGCCTCAATCTCATCCGATAAATAATCTGGATGGTGATTCAGTAATTCTTTTGCTTTAGTTTTGGCTCTGCTAAGATGATCTAGAGCTCCTTGCTCTTGCCATACAGTCGGCTCCTCTCGATCAGCAATCGATGGATAAAAATAATCCCTTTCCATAGATAGCATGGTTTCTGGTTGACCTAAAAAATGACCCGTATCACTGACGACAGATTGAATTGAATCAAACTCTAAACTTTGCTTATTAACCTCTATCCCTCTTATCATTCTATAAACAAGCGACAGCATCTCATCATCCATAACGAAGGCCTCAAATGATGCACCCAATAAACTTGCCATCATTCCAGAGGATTCATAGACCATGTTTCCACCAGCTAAACCGCAAGCTAGGGCGGTTAGCGCTTTCTCCATGCCCATTTGAGCATCAGGAGCTTTGGCGTCGCTCATACTTGACGCACAACCAGAGGGCAAACCTAGAGAGTTCGACAGCTGCGCCGATGCAGCATTGAGCAATGCCATCTCACCGCTTCCCCCTCTGAAAGCGCCAGTTCTTAAATCGATAGCAAGAGGCCAATTGCCAAAAATCATAGGGTATCCAGGCTCAAAAACATTCGTCATTATGAGGGTTGAGAGGGTTTCAGCTAAGGTTAGTGAGAGTGACCCTGCGATTGGCCCAGGTGAGGTGGCTCCAGGCATGGCTGCAATAATATTATTAATTGGTACGCCTCTTTTCATGCAGGCTATGGCAACCATGACCGCATCTTCACCAAATTTAAGGGGCGATATGACAGGACTGATATGAGCTTTGCAAAAAGGCTTTTCAGAAAACTTACCTTTCCCACCAAGAGCCATATCAAACATGTCAATTATGGGATCAACATGTTCGTCAATATGAAAGCTCATTCCTACCGGCTTGGTTGTTCCTTTGAGAAGGGCGTAGGCGGTATTGACATCAAGTTCATAGTTATCATGAACATCGGTTGCAATGCAGCAGCGTGTAAACCAACTTACATTTGGTAACTGGTCTATCAGACGAGTAAAGTCATATAAGTCTGCTAAGGTCGAAGGACGATACTCTTCAGTGTCAATATCTAAAGTCTGAACTGCTGCGCCTCCTGTACCGAAATATACTTTATCACCACCAACGACTATGTCATGCTTTGATTCTCGACCGTAGAATGTAAATTCTTTGCAGGCAGATGAGATGATGCTTTCAACCATTGATGCTGGGAAACATAATCTATTCTGAGAGTTAATTTTAGCTCCATGCGCTATGGCCTGCTTTTCAAGAACTTTTGGAATATCAGTCATTCCAATTTGCTCTAGTATCCGTAATGACTCGTTATAAATTGTTTTGACTTGAGAGTCTGAGAGTGGCTTGTATTGACCTCCAGACTGACCAGGTGGGCATGGGTTGATTTCAGGAGCCTTGGCTCTCTGGGCTTGTTTGGCTGCTCGTGCTGATTGTCTTCTTGCCATCGATTATTCCTAGGTTACGCTAGTATTCTACTATAGGTTTCATCGTAGGGCCCAAATGGAATGACCTCAACAGAGACCAATTCTCCTAATAAATCTAAATGCATTTGTGTCCCCTCTTTTGATTTGTCAATGTTTACAAATGCATAGGCAAGGTTGAGATTAACTCTGTGACCCCACTCACCAGATGTAATTGTTCCAACTACTTTTCCATCCTCCATAAGCGATGCTCCACCATATGCTGGGGCATGTTTGCAAGCTACCTTTAGACAGACAAGTTTTTGATTTGGGCTTTGTTTAATTCTATTTTTTAATGCCTCTTTGCCAATAAAGTTATCTTTCTTTAGATTCACGAAGCGGTCAAGGCCAGTTTCAAAAGGATCAAACTCAGTGATTAAATCAGACTTCCAACCCAAAAAACCTTTTTCCATTCTCATGGACTCTACGGCTCTAGATCCGAAGAGCTTCATTCCAAACTCTTCTCCTGCTTCAGTGAGTGCTTTGTATGCGGCATATAGAGATTCATTGGGTACATGCACTTCATAAGCGAGCTCACCAGAGAAACTCACTGACATTATGGTAGCTGGCGAAAAGCCAATGAAACATTCTCTAACACTGAGCCAAGGAAAAGCCTCTTTACTCCAGTCTTCTCGACTACACTTAGACAAGACATCTCTAGATTTAGGTCCAGCCAAAAGAAGGATTGTTTGGTTGTTTGTTAAGCTTTTAATTCCAACATCTTCATCATCTCTTAAGTGCTGATTAAGCCAGTCCATATCATGAAACTCCGACGCTGCAGCTGAGCCATACCAAATTCTTTTTGGGCCACGGTCTGATTCTGGAATATTAGAAATAGTGGCTTCACTTTTGATCATTCCAAACTCATTAAGAAGATAACCCAATCCTACCCTGCCTGCTTTATGAGTAATGTTGCCACAAAACATTCGGTTAACAAACCTGCTGGCATCTGAGCCAGTAATTTCAAACCGGTTAAAGCCATTCACTTCGGTAAGCCCTACATTATTTTGGACATTTTTTACTTCGTTTGCGACAATATCAAATGCCTCGTCAAAGTGAAACGAGAGAGAAGGGTGGAAGTCCTTTGAAGGTTTAATGTACTCAACCCGTTCCCATCCATTAATGACCGTGAATTCTGCATTTTCTTGCTCCATTATTGGAGTCAGCGAGGTGGTTTTAGCAGTGCGAGCTGCAGGACGGTGCTCGTGCGGAAAGTGAAAACGGAATTCGTTTTGATAGTCTTCGATAGCCTTCAAAGAAGTCATTTCAACATTAGTGTGTGAGGTAAATCTTCGAGGATCCAGGCACCACGTATCATAACACGCTTCACCATGAACAATCTGCTGAGCAAGCAGCCAGCCATGCCCGCCACCTTCACCTAGACCTGCTCTTAGACCTATGATGCAGAATGCGTTTTCTTTTCCAGGAATTTTGCCAACCAGCGGGGCTCCATCAATTGTATAAGTAATCGGACCATTAATAACGCTTCTTATTCCAGCATTCATTAACGCAGGCATTCGATCAAATGCTCCCTCTAATACATCTGTAACTCTTTCTAAATCATCTGGACAAAGAGCATTGACAAAGTTTGGATCAATCCCATCCATTCCCCATGGTTTACAATTCTGTTCATAGAACCCAATCAAAAGACCATTCTTATCTTGTCGACAATAATAGTCAGATATTGGGCACCTTAAAAGAGGCATTCGACGACCTGAATCAATAATCTCTTGAATATCTTCGGTCAGAAAATACTGATGTTCCATTGAGGCTACTGGATGATGAACACCCATCATTGCCCCAACCTCATTGACCCTATATCCGCAGGCATTTACGACGACATCACAATCAATCTTACCAGTTTCGGTTGTTACTCTCCAGGTCCCATCCTGGTATTGCTCTAGAGCAGTTACTGGAGTATTTGTGTAGACCTCAGCGCCAGCCTGTCGAGCTTTTCGCGTCAAAGAGTGACATAACTGATATGGGTCTATATCACCATCTAGTGGATCCCACAACCCACCAATTAAGTTATTTGTTGAAATTAATGGATGACGTCGTTGACATTCTTTGTCATCTATTACTTCAAAATCAACACCCATGCCTCGCGCCATTGAGGCGAAGTGATGATAGCCTTGCATTTGCTCTTTGGTGTTCGCAAGCCTTATTCCTCCATCACCATGATTGTAGTTAATCGGATGATCAGGGTCATCAGCCAGTTCTTTGTATAGATTAATGGAATGTGTTTTTAAACCAACCATTGTTTGATTCATTCCAAAATTAGTAACCTGTGCTGCTGAGTGCCAAGTCGTACCACTAGTCAGATCATTTCGCTCAAGAAGAACAACATCTGTCCAACCCTCTTGGGTCAGATGATAAAGGGTCGAGCAGCCTGCAATACCACCACCAATGACAACAACCTTTGTTCTAGTTTTCATACGAACTCCTATTTATTTCTTATATTTTTAACCTTTTTATTTCAAAAAAGTTGTTAAAAAACTAAACATACTGTTCGAATATATTTAACAGAAATATAATAGAATGGGTTAAACTTGCAAAATGAAATTCAGATCTTTTGACTCATTTAGAGTATTTGAAAAAGTTGCTCAACTCGAGAGTATTACTCTAACAGCAGAAGCATTAAATTTATCAAAAAGTGCCATTAGTTATCAGATTACTAAGCTTGAGGATGAGCTTGGTTTTTTACTTTTTGAACGTGTTAATTCAAGATTGGTACTAACAACTAAAGGTCGAAGATTATGGTATGTTTCTGAATCATCACTGAATCAAATTGAGAGGGAGATTAACCTGCTGCGTGGTGAGAATTCAGGGACAGTTAAAGTAGGAATTGTCTCTTCATTTGCTTCAAGATGGCTATCACCAAGATTAACTAATTTTTTTGAGCAATGCCCCGATTTAGGTCTAAAAATTGAGTCTATTAATTCAATTGATGAGTTTAGTAATTCTGATTTTTCAATAGCCATATTATGGGGAGATTCCTGGAGTGATTTTGAGTATGAATTATTAATGCCCACTTCATCATTCCTCCTAGGTAACAGGAAAATCTATGAAGAAACTAGATCCATTTCGTTAGCAGAGGCAATGAAAAAAATTCCTTTACTTAATGATGGATTTTATGGGGGTAATGGAGGAATGCAGGCTTGGCATAGGCAAGCTAATCTTGAATATAATCCATCAAAGAGCAGCCTCAAAGTTACCGATGCCTCTACAAGACTTCAAGCAGTTATTGATGGACAAGGTATTGCCTTGTGGGATGAGTTAGTTACTGAAGAGATTGAGTCTGGAAAATTATATTACATTTCTGATATTATGCTTCCAGGTTTTGGCTATCATCTGGTATATAAAAATAAAAATTCATTATCTATTGAAGAAAAAAATTTTTGTAAATGGATCAAGAGTGAGCTTCCAAAATAAACTAATAGTAAAACTCTATAGTTGAGACTGAAATATCGGAAATATGATCTCTGCCATAGGCAACAATACCAAAACTCCTAATTTTTTTAGGATCTAGTCTCGAATCTTTTGACCATTTGCGTTCGAATTTATTGAAAGGAAGGTCAATCATTTTCCACTCTGCATCAGTTTTGAAAGTAGCAGCATAGTAATCAGATGGAGACCAGCTCTCATTGGTTCTAATATGTATGTAGTAAGTTTCTCCATTTCCCCTTACGTTAAGACGAACGCCTTGGAGGTTTTCCCCATCATTTTCTGAGTTTGCGAATGAGACTCCTGCTCGCAACTGTATGAAACCACCATTATTGGCAGTGCTAACGTTTCCAGTTAGTCTTGCATAATACATATCTCCATCTTGTTCAAGATTTACTTGACCATCCGAAACCCCTCCCATTACTCGGTCACTCACGTATTGCCAGTATCTTCCACTATCTGCATTGAATGGGTAGGAAAGGGTCAGCTCATCTGCAAAAGTTTTTGGACTAAGTGCTAGAATTGACATAGACAATAGAATTAGTTTCAAAAAATGGTTAAAAATATTTTTGTTAAGTGATTTGGAGAGCATAATAAAAATATTGAATTTTCAAATAAATTTTATTATAGGTTTTTTATCATTTCTTTAAATTTTTTTACAATGAAAAAAGCCGGCGAATGCCGGCTTTTGATTTCTTCAATTAAGATACCAGAATTACAGGTTGTAACCCGTTTCTCCGTGGCTATCAAGGTCAAGACCTTGAGTTTCAGTTTGCGAATCCACTCTTAATCCAGTTATTACATCAACTATTTTAAGAATCACGAATGTCGCTATTGCAGTGTATAGTGCAGTAGCCACTACAGCGGTAAATTGAATCTGTAATTGGTCACTAATAACAATCGCTTCATGACTCCAGCCACCTTGGCCTGAAAAAATTCCAAGCTCTTTAGATGCAAAAATCCCAACCAAAATTGTTCCGCATATCCCACCAATACCGTGAACTGGGAATACGTCAAGCGAGTCATCAATCTTGAATTTTTGTTTAATGATGATGACTGCATTGAAGCATACAGCACCAGCAATAATTCCAATTACCAAGGCGCCAGCTGGACCTACAAATCCAGAAGCTGGAGTAATGGTTCCAAGACCTGCAACCATACCAGTTACTGATCCAAGCGCGGTTGGTTTTCCAAACTTAACCCACTCGTAGAACATCCAGGTCATTGCGCCAGCAGCAGCTGAAATATGAGTCACTAAAATTGCCATTGCGGCGTCCCCACCAGCTGACAGCGCAGAGCCTCCATTAAATCCAAACCATCCTACCCATAGCATAGCAGCACCGGTAATTGTCATTGTCATGTTGTGTGGCGGTATTGGTCTTTTTAGAAACTCTTGTCTTGGTCCAAGAACAATAGCTGCGACCAAAGCAGCAACACCAGCAGTAATATGGACCACTGTTCCACCCGCATAATCAAGCGTGTCACCAAGCCATCCACCACCCCATACCCAGTGAGTAATTGGAGCATAAACAATTAATAACCAAATACTACTAAATAATAGTACGGCAGAAAATTTCATTCTCTCTGCATAGCCACCCACTATAAGGGCAGGCGTGATAATTGCAAATGTCATCTGGAACATTGCAAAGAGTGACTCAGGAATTGAGCCACTAACACTATCTAAACTAACTTGAGCTAACATAAAGTTTGATAGGTTTCCGATAAAAGGATTATCACCAGAGAATGCTAGACTGTAGCCAGCCACAAACCACAAGATACTTACAATTCCAGCAATGGCAAAGCATTGCATCAAAACAGATAAGATATTGTTTGAGCGAACTAGCCCTCCGTAGAAAAGAGCCAACCCTGGAAGTGTCATAAACAATACCAAGGCTGTGGATGTCATAATCCAAGCTGTATCAGCGCCATTAATAACGTCCGCAAAGGCGGTCATTGGCAATAAAGCCAATAGAGTAAATTTTTTCATTGAGCTCTCCTAAAGTGCGTCGTGGTCCGTTTCGCCTGTGCGAATACGAACTACCTTTTCGATGTCTGTGACAAAGATTTTTCCATCACCTTTTTTTCCGGAACGAGCGATATTGCTAATTGTATTAATTAGCAGATCCAAATTTTTATTTGAGATTGCGATTTCAAGTTTTACTTTGTGAACAAATTCAACGGTAAACTCTGTGCCACGATATAACTCCGTATGACCTTTTTGTTTTCCAAAGCCTTTAACTTCAGTTACTGTCATGCCTGGTATATCAACATCACAAAGGGCCTCTCTAACTTTATCTAGATTTTCAGGCCTTAAAATTGCTGTAACTAATTTCACTTTATCTTCCTTGAACTTTTAATATCTTCCGTAGACATCTTGGAAATAATATCCGACATTGGCTCCTTGGAAGCTACATTGCTAATAGGAAAGCTGCATCTTTACAGCTATGAAACTATTATAGATTATAACTATCAAGGATAAAAGCCCAAATTTGGTTTCCACAATATTTAGTAGTAATGAAAAATATTTCTATTTATTCAATATTTTTGTGGAATAAAAATACTAATTTTTTTAAATAAATTAAATTAATAGAATTTAATACTATACTTTCCAAAAATTTTAACCTGAGAAGAACTCAGCTAGACAAAAAAGGATTGTATAAATGAACTCTTTAAAAAAACATCAAATAACTCACCTTAGGGAATTAGAGGCTGAAAGTATTCATATTTTTCGTGAAGTGGTAGCAGAATTTAATAACCCTGCTATGCTCTATTCCATCGGAAAAGATTCATCCGTATTGCTGCATCTTGCCAAAAAAGCTTTTTTCCCTGCAACACCTCCTTTTCCACTTCTTCATGTTGACACTACCTGGAAGTTTCGTGAAATGATTGAATTTAGAGACAAAGTTGCTAAAGAATCTGGCATGAAGTTAATTACTTATACAAATCCAGATGGATTAAAAATGAATATTAATCCTTTTGAACATGGATCAAAAATCCATACCGACGTTATGAAAACTGAGGCACTCAAACAGGCACTTGATAAGTATGGTTTTGATGCTGCTTTAGGCGGTGCTCGAAGAGATGAAGAATCGACAAGAGCAAAGGAACGCGTATTTTCGTTTCGAAGTGATAAACACCGATGGGACCCTAAAAATCAACGTCCTGAGCTTTGGAATCTATATAACACACGTATTAAAAAAGGTGAAAGCATTCGTGTATTTCCAATATCAAACTGGACAGAACTTGATATTTGGCAATATATCTATCTTGAACAAATAGAACTTGTTCCTCTTTACTTTGCTTCACCAAGACCGGTAGTTAAGAGAGATGGTGTCAAAATTATGGTAGATGATAATCGCATGCAACTTAAAGTTGACGAGGTTCCAACTGATGAATGGGTTCGATTCAGAACTTTAGGATGTTATCCTCTTACTGGTGCTATTAATTCAAAAGCAACAACTCTTTCTGAAATTATTCAAGAGACACTACTTTCTAAAAATTCAGAACGTCAAGGTCGCTTGATTGATTCGGACCAAGCAGGCTCAATGGAATTCAAAAAAGCAGAGGGGTATTTCTAATGACTCATTCAAGAGAACTAATCGAAAATGATATTCAATTATATTTAAAAGAGCATGAACAAAAGACACAGCTAAAAATACTCACCTGTGGAAGTGTTGATGATGGAAAGTCCACGCTCATTGGTCGTTTACTGCATGACTCAAAGTTAATCTATGAGGATCAACTATCAGCAATCAAAAATACACATAAAAATTCACAAGATGGCATCGATTTTGATTTGGCGCATTTGGTGGATGGATTGCAAGCTGAGCGAGAGCAAGGCATAACCATTGATGTTGCTTATCGTTACTTCTCAACTTCAAAAAGAAAATTTATTATTGCTGACACTCCAGGCCATGAGCAGTACACTCGCAACATGGTAACAGGCGCATCAAATTCAGACCTTGCTGTCATATTAATTGATGCAAGGAAAGGTCTCACAACTCAAACAAAAAGACATGCATATCTAGTTTCGTTGTTGGGAATCAATCAAATTGTTGTGGCAATTAATAAAATGGATCTTGTCAATTATGACAAAAACATTTTCAATGGAATTAAAGATGACTTTTTATCTTTTGCTACAAAACTAAGCCTTGGAAAAACCAACTTTATACCGATATCAGCTCTAAAAGGAGATAACGTTGTTAACTCTTCAGAGAATATGAGTTGGTTCAATAAATTAGCACTTCTTCCATTCCTCGAAGAAGTGGAACTTCCAAATAATCAGTCAAATGATGGCTTCCAATTGCCTGTTCAGTATGTAAATCGACCAAACGCAGATTTTAGAGGTTACTGTGGCACACTTAATCAGGGCACTGTCAAGGTGGGTGATTCGGTTACAGTCTTGCCGAGTGGACTTGATTCAACAATTGAGCGAATCGTTACAGCTGATGGCGACTTAGAAAATGCCCATGCAGGTATGGCTATTACCTTAACCCTTGAATCTGAAATAGATATTTCTAGAGGCGACCTGCTTGTACACTCAAAAAAATCATCTGCAATTACCAACCAAACTAAGTTTCAGTCTCATGTTGTTTGGATGAATCATGATCCCTTATCAATGAATCAAACCTATGAACTGATTATGGGACATAAGCGGGTAAATGCAAAAGTTTCAAATATTCATCATCGTATTAATGTTAATACACTAGATAAATCACTTGCAAAATCATTAAATCTTAATGAAATTGGATATCTAGATATAGAGCTAGATTCTATAATGCCAATTGAGGAGTTCTCCAATAATAAAAAGCTAGGATCATTCATTCTGATTGATAAGATTAGTAACGCAACAGTTGCTGCTGGAATAATTAATTCTGAAAAAACTGAAAGAGTTGAATCAAATATATCAGCGTTAGATTTTAAAGCTATTAATAATCAATTAGAAGATGCAACCGCACAAGACATAGTCAATTGGGCTCTTTCAATCAAAGGCAAAACAATTGTTACAACAAATTTTGGTCCTCAAGAGGCTGTGTTACTGCATATGGTCAGTCAATTAGCACCAGACACAGAAGTGCTTTGGATAGATTCAGGATATAACAAGGTTGAAACATACAAGTTTGCTGACAATCTGACAAAGAAACTTGGCTTAAATCTTACTGTCTACACTCCACTTGTAACCGCCGCTAGACGAAACGCTGTTATGAATGGAATTCCATTGATTGATGAGCATTCTCATGGAGAATTTTCAGACCAATTTAAGCTTGAGCCATTTAAACGAGCAATGAATGAGATTAACCCTGATGTATGGTTAACTGCTGTCAGAAGGGAACAAACTCTAGTTCGACAAGAAATGGATATAGTCTCACTAGGGCCTAATGAAGTAATAAAAGTATCTCCATTACTGGACTGGACAATTAATGATATGAAAACTTATCTAAATAAGTACGGACTTCCCGATGAAACTTTCTACTTTGATCCAACTAAGGTTGAATCAGGTCGTGAGTGCGGTCTTCACACGATAAGTAATTAATAAATACCGGAATCTTGCATTACATGAATATTTGTCTAATTGATTGAAACTTCTAAAGCAGTCTTCTTACCAACTATACGAAGAGCAAAATTTCAACGTATCCTATAAACATTATGAAAGGGTATGGAATAGACTGGAGTATGGTAGAAATTAAAGTCCAAATTTCGATTGATGTGTGGGAGAGAATGGGTATTTAGACAGAAACTATAACATCCCCTCTCTTACAATAAAATTAATTATTTTTTCAAGCCCTATGGATTTCTTCAGGTTTGTAAATACAAATTTTTTCTCTCCCCTCATTTTCTTTGAATCACTTTCCATAATTTCCAAGGAAGCACCTACGTATGGCGCTAAGTCAATTTTGTTAATAACCAATAAATCTGAACGCGTAATACCTGGCCCACCTTTTCTGGGTATCTTTTCACCCTCTGCAACATCTATCACATAAATAGTAATATCTGCCAACTCGGGACTAAAAGTAGCCGATAAGTTGTCACCACCACTTTCAACAAAAATAATATCTAAATCATTAAATTTTTGGCTTAAGTCTTCTATTGCAGCAAGATTCATAGATGCATCTTCTCTAATTGCGGTATGAGGGCAACCACCGGTTTCTACGCCAATGATGCGATCTGCCGCCAAAGCGTTGCTTGCTGTTAAAAACATTGCATCCTCTTGAGTATAAATATCATTAGTTACAACAGCTATTTGATAAGTATCACGCATGGCTTTGCATAACAAATCTAAAAGCGCAGTTTTGCCTGAACCTACTGGACCACCAATCCCAATACGTAGTGGTTGTTTATTACTCACTTTCACCTCCTATGATCTAAATATTCTTGTGTATTGTGTCTCGTGTAGACTACTAGTAATTGCCAAAGCTGGCTGTGATCTACCAATTTCCTCTGCCTCCAATAACATCGATTGCTTAATAGTATCTGGTACTAATTCTACCAATCTGTATAGTAATTGCTGACCTTGTGTTTGACCCAGAGGGATAATTTTTACCACAGCTGACACTTGATTTTCAAGCCAGGACCAACTATAGCCCAAGAGTAATTCACTGATAGGTATTTTCCAATAGTTACCAATCAATGCCAACCCAGATAAATAATTTGTCCTAATGATATGCTCCCATCCGTCAGTGATAGAATTTTCAAGCTCCTCTATAACTTTAGTCAATGCTCTACCACGATTAATTTCTTCCTGCCTCAATTCATTCGTTTCTCGACATGCCAACAATGTTTGACTCCACTTTAAGGCTTCATCTTTATTGTCACAATCGCACGCATCATAAAGCTTTCTTAGTATCGCTAAGTCGGTATAAACGAATCCACAACAAAGCTGCCCACTGAGCCATTCATAAGATGTATCCATATCTATTATCCATCTATCCTCAACAGCTTTTTCGATTCCCTGCGAATAACTAAATCCACCAATTGGAAGAGTAGGACTCATCAAACTCATTAACCTTAGTAGCTTAAGATGTTTAGTGTTCATGGTGATGGCCATGACTACTAGATTGAGAATTATATGCACCCTTTTCTGGCTGAAAAGGAAGTAGCTCTGAAATTACATTGAGTCCAAAACTTTTAAGCATCTCATCAAGAACATGGTCATGTCTATAATGCACACTTTTCTGAGTAATTTGCAACTCAACATGACGATTACCAAGATGATAGCAAGCGCGAGCCAACAATAATGAGTCATCCGTATATATTGAAGAAAGTTTTTCAGGGGCGGCTATAATTTGAGCAATAAAGCCTTCTTCTGTTTCGATTAAATCACCATGCTCAAGAACGCTACCTCTTTTCATAAAAACACCGACATCCTCCCCATTATCAAGGCGCGCTCTAAGTCGACTCTTCGTTCTTTGTTCTAAAGTTAGAGTTAACGTTTCATCTATATTTTTTGATCTAGCAATTTTTTTTATAAATTCTTTCATTCTTAAAATAAGAAATATCTCTGTGCTAAAGCGAGTTCATCTGCCGGCTCACAGGTCAATAAAACTCCATCCGCTTTGACCTCATAGGTTTGTGGGTCAACTTCAATATTGGGCTGATAATCATTGTGAATCATTGAAGATTTTGTAGCAGTTCTACAATTTTTTACAGACCCTATCAACGATTTAAGTTGGAGTTGTCCAACAATATCATTATCGATACTTGCCTGTGATAAGAATGTCATTCTAGTGCTACATTTTGCCGCTCCGAGTGACCCGAACATGTTTCTATAATGAACCGGTTGAGGGGTTGGTATCGAAGCATTAGGATCTCCCATTGGGGATGCAACAATCATTCCACCTTTAATAATTAAACTAGGCTTTACGCCAAAAAATTTAGGTTTCCATAAAACCAAATCCGCTAATTTTCCAACTTCTACTGAACCCACTTCATGTGCTATACCGTGTGTTATAGCTGGATTAATTGTATATTTGGAAATGTACCTCTTAGCTCTAAAGTTATCATGATCAGAAACCTCTCCCTTTAATAGTCCACGCTGAATTTTCATCTTATTGGCTGTCTGCCAAGTTCTAATAATCACTTCCCCAACACGGCCCATTGCCTGTGAATCTGAAGAAATCATTGAGAATGCGCCCAAGTCATGAAGAATATCTTCTGCTGCAATTGTTTCTCGTCGAATGCGAGACTCTGCAAAAGCAACGTCTTCTGCTATGGAAGGGTCTAAATGGTGACAAACCATCAGCATATCTAAATGCTCATCAACTGTATTAACGGTGTATGGTCTTGTCGGGTTTGTCGATGATGGAAGTATGTTGTTATAACCGCAAGCTTTAATTATATCTGGGGCATGGCCTCCACCCGCACCTTCAGTATGATAAGTATGTATTACTCGATCCTTAAAAGCTGCTATTGTATCCTCAACAAAACCTGATTCGTTTAGTGTGTCTGTATGAATCGCAACTTGAATATCATAATTTTCAGCAACTGACAAACAATTATCAATAGCAGCAGGGGTTGTCCCCCAGTCTTCATGAAGTTTTAATCCCATTGCTCCAGCCAATACTTGTTCATCTAATGGTGCCGATAAACTTGCATTTCCCTT
>CAZESR010000027.1:0-15843 GCA_964515065.1 uncultured Piscirickettsiaceae bacterium | reverse complement strand
AAGGCTCATCGAGTAATAAAAGTTTTGGTGAAGTTGCAAGTGATCGAGCAAGAGAAACTCTTTGTTGCTCTCCACCTGAGAGTTGATGTGGATACTTTTTCTCTATACCTTTAAGGCTAATTAAATCGAGAAGCTTTTCTACACTTTCAACTTTTTCTTTTTTAGACTGATGATTTATTCCAAAACTAATATTTTCAAAAACTGTCATATGAGGAAAAAGTGAATAATCCTGAAACACCATTCCAATTTCTCTTAATTCAGGTTTGACTGAATGACTTCCATTATCACTTAAATCATTACCATCAAGAGCAACATTGCCTAACTGGGCCTTTTCTAGTCCAGCAATAAATCTTAGTGCAGAACTCTTTCCACTCCCACTATCACCTAATAAAGCAAAAATATTACCGCTTTCCAGATTCAAATTGAATCCATCTAGAACGTGATTATCTTCAAAAGAAATTTTTAAATTACTAACGCTTAGCACTTTTAAATACAAATAATAATGATTCTCATTATTATATAAGATTAATGCTTTAAATGTAAATTCTTATTGAATTATCGGCAATTCGTCAGCTGCTCTGATGCTTAGCCACTCAGGACCGTTTTCCGTGATTACTATATTTTCCTCGTGAACCATTTCTTTTCCAGGAAGAAAAGCCATTCCAGGCTCCAAAGTCAAAACGACTCCTGGCTCAAGAACAGTATTGTCGTTCGCGGTATTTGAAGGCCACTCTGTTAACTGCATGCCTAAACCATGTCCAAGTCTTCCAACGGTATTTCCAAGGGCCCCGCCCTTTTGAAGAACATTGTTCATGGCATTAAAGATATCTGATGTAGTGTTCCCAATCTGAGCAGCATTAAAACCTGCCTCCGTTGCCTCATAAGCCACCCTATAGGCTTTTTTTGCCTCCTCACCTATCGAACCAAAAGCGTAGTTTCTATCAAAATCACAGTAATAGCTATCGAACACCGAGCCTGTATCAATAATGAAAAGATCGCCCTCCTCAATAATCTTATCAGTTGGCCCCATAATAATAGAACCATAGCCTTCTTGTCCTGAGCCAGAGACTATATAGGGCGAATCATCTACGCCCAATGTCAGTAGATGCTGTTTAAAACGCCTGCAATTTTCTTGTTCACTATCACCTACTCGAAGAAAATCTTCTAAATCAATAAAGCCTTGGGAAGTAATCTGGCAAATATGCCTAATTTTGGCAATCTCTGCCTCTGATTTAACAAAACGAACTTTTCGCATTATTGTGTTAGCATCTTTGATTTCAATACCTTTAAGATTGCTAATTAAAAACTCGTAATCCTCAAGAGGCATTCTCAAAGTGCTTTCAAGGGTTTTTGGTACACCAAGCGATTTATGATTCACCATCAGAGATTTGATAGTTGAGAGCAATATACTTATTCCATCATCTTCAGGATTTGGGGATGTCCATGTCTGAATATCCTCTATCCAGGTCCCTCTCATTCCAGACTCTCCAATTGTTGGAATAATCGCTTTGGGCTTTCCTGAGCTTGGTATCAGAACATACCATGGCCTCGTTGGACTCTGAAAAAATTGAGATTTAAAGCCCGAATAATATTCGATATCAACCTGAGTGGTTAATAAAATGGCGTCCATCTTTGCCTCAAACATCAGCTTTTGAATACTCTCAAGCCTATTCTCATATTCACTAACTTCAAAGCCTCTCTTCGGGATATTCATACCTCCTCCTAGCTCATCAAAGCTTATTTAAAACCTGTTCAGATGTTCGACCAACTAATTGTTCATACATTGTCTCATCAGTATCGCCTTCAGTTCCAAAAAATAGAATTCTGGAATTCTCATTAAGCATTAGCTTACTTTTAAGATTGTCATCATTACATGCAATAAGAAATCCTGCCAATCCAGCAACTGCAGACTCTCCAGCAACAATTGGAGTGTCTCTATTGGCAAGAAGCTGCATTGCTTTTGGAATTGATTCGTCAGTAATCGACATAAAGTGATGAGCATGACTCTCAAGAATTGACCATGCTAGTACCGAAACCTCACCGCAAGCTAGACCAGCCATAATTGTATCTAAGTCTCCATGAACTGCTGTTGGCTCTCCATTAACCGCACTTTGAAACAAACAGTCAGCGTTTACAGGTTCGACAACAACGAATATGGGAGGGCAATCAAGGCTCTCCTGTAAAAAAGACACTGCCGCAGCCGGAAACCCTCCAACGCCGCCCTGTAAAAAGACATGAGTTGGCGTATCATTCATCTGTTTTATCGCTTCATCCACCATTACGGTGTAGCCCTGCATTACATCTTTTGGTATATCTGTATAACCCTCGTAAGAGGTATCTGAGACAACGGTGTAACCATTTGATTCAGCAACCTCAGCAGCAATTCTGACTGAATCATCATAGTTACCCTTAATTCTATTAACTAATGCACCATACTTTGCAATCGCTTTCTCTCTTCCTGGACTAACATTTCGGTGAATATATATCTCACACTTACACCCAAATTGCTCAGCTCCCCATGCCACTGATCTACCATGATTACCATCGGTTGCACAGCACACAGTGAGCTTTGAAGTGTGGTCTTTATATTTTCCAGAAATTAAGTCTGATGAATTAGCATTGATGCCCTCTTCTTTCAGTTTCTTGATTAATAGATTCGCAACTGCATAAGCACCGCCAAGGGCTTTGAAACTTTTCAAAGAGAAGCGCGAGTATTCATCTTTATAAAAGATTGAGGAAACACCAGTCTCCTGTGCCATATCATCAAATGAGTGAAGTGGTGTAGGCTTATAATTATCCCAAGAGGTAATTTCTTTATTTGCTAACCTGAATCCATCTAAACTTAATATGTCCTGATACTCGTAATCAGAACCTGACTTGACATTTGGGTTAACAAAATGAGAAGCTGATAAAGAAAAGTCACTGTAACTATTTACCATAATTATTCCTGTAATTTAATTAAGCTATAAAAAAGACCTTATACCCTTGAAATGTTATTTTGTATCAGTTGTCTCTTTTCAATTGAAATAGAAGCTAGTGCTACCAATATGACACCTATAGCTTGAATTATAGTGATTGAGTCAAAATATGCAATAAAACCAAAAATTAAAACAAGTAAAGGCTCGGTATAACCAATATTGGCTGTTCTAACTGGTCCATATTTTTTTACGGAGATATGATAGAACATCATTCCTATTGCAAAAAAAACACCGGAGATTAATGATAGCAACAATGCTTCCTTTTGTGGCCAGTGAAAACCTGTTTCTTTCAAAAATAAATATAAAAAACCAAGCGCAGGAATAAGGGTCGTAAATTTAACAATTTCCCAATTTCTAAGGCTGCTCATTTTAGGAGTAATAATCAGGATTAAAGAATAGGATAAGGCAGAGAGTAATGCCAAAACTATACCAATGGCCATAGTATAGAAACCATCCTCACTTTGTGATATCGCTGCAATCCCTGTTATTGCTATACAAAACATCAGTATTGTTGTCACATCAAGAGATCTATTTTTTGTTAGTGATATGATTAAATAAGTTAACAAAGGGTATGTAAATAAAACAACGCTCGCTAATCCAACCGACATGTATTTAACTGCTTCAACATACAGCCACGATTGGACTCCAAACAACAAAGAGAGTGTAAGTATCCAAACACCTAATCTTTGGTGTTTAATTTTTTTAAATGAAAATAAACTTTTAGTCACAACTATTGATGTACAAAAAGTTGTTCCAAAACGGATAAATAAAAATAGAAAAACACTCACCTCATAAGTGTAGATTAATGGAATCATACTTACGTTTAGCGCATAACAAAGCGATGATAAAAGTGCAAATCGAATTACAAACATTTTTGAATGAAATGGAAGTTACTTTAGGATTTTATTGTATATGATAATTTTTTTAGTAAATTTAGTTCATTTCACTTCAAATTAAGGATTTTTTTTCCACTTTTTAGGCACTTTAGGATATCATTGCCGCTTCATTTTATTTAAAGGAGAAAAAATGAATTTCGATCAAAATTTGATTGCCCCTGCACTAGGTGTTTTAGGCTTATTGATTGTAGTAATTATTTATCAATGGATAACCAAACAAGACGGTGGTAGTGGCGCTGTTAAAAAAATTGGCGAACAAATTCATATTGGCGCGATAGTATTTATGAAGCGTGAATACAAAATGCTAAGTATGTTTGCAGCAGTTTTACTGGTACTTCTATATATTTTCCTTGGTGCTGCTAGTGCTCTTTGCTTTCTAGTGGGTGCTGTAACCTCAGCGACTGCAGGCTACATAGGTATGAATACAGCAACTATTGCAAATTCAAGGACAGCTCAGGCTGCTCATGACAATGGAAGCGCTTCAGCTTTGACTGTCGCATTCTTTGGTGGTTCAGTCATGGGCCTTTCAGTTGCTGCTCTTGGTCTCCTTGGCCTTGGTGGTCTGTATTACTTTTTTGGTGCTGAACATTCGGAAGCTCTTCATGGATTTGCAATGGGTGGTTCAGTAGTAGCTCTTTTCTCTCGTGTAGGAGGAGGTATCTTTACAAAGAGTGCTGATGTTGGTGCTGACTTAGTTGGAAAAGTTGAAGCTGGCATCCCTGAAGATGATCCACGAAACCCTGCTGTTATTGCTGATAATGTTGGTGATAATGTTGGTGATATCGCTGGTATGGGTTCAGACATTTTTGAGTCTTACTGTGGTTCAATGATTGCAACTATTGCGATTGCCTCTACACTCTCAGCAATGGCACTTGATATGCTAGGTGGAAATAGAAGTGAGCTTATGTTTCTTCCACTAGCACTTGCATCGCTTGGTCTTGTTTGTTCTATCATCGGAATTATATTTGTTAAGCTTTCTTCAAACAAATCTCCTGAATCAGCATTAAGAATGGGTACGATTGGTTCAGCGGTATTATTTATTATCACTTCATATTTTCTGATTAGCTCTCTAGAGGTTTCAAACAATATTTGGGCTGCTGTTCTTATGGGAAGTGTAGGCGGAATCATTATCGGCCTTGTAACTGAATACTATACAGCTGGAAAGCCAATTAGAGATATTGCAGAAGCAGGACAAACGGGTTCTGCTACAGTCATGATTAAGGGTCTATCAGTTGGCATGCAATCCGTTGTGATACCAATCTTGATGATTTGCTTAATCATATATGTTTCAAACCTTTTTGTCGGTTTATATGGTGTTGGTATTGCCGCAATTGGGATGCTAGCAACAGTGGGCATGACAATGGCGATTGATGCTTATGGACCAATTGCTGATAATGCTGGCGGAATTGCCGAAATGGCTGGTCTAGGTGAAGACACAAGAAACATTACTGACTCTCTTGATGAACTTGGAAACACAACTGCAGCAATTGGTAAAGGATTTGCAATTGGTGCAGCAGCACTTGCTGCTTTAGCAATTATTACTGCATACACTGAAACTGTCGCAGCTAACTCTTCAGACTTCTTGCTTCAACTTAATAGTGCTGAAGTTTTGATTGGTCTATTCATTGGTGGAACAATTCCATTTTTAATTGCCTCTCTAACGATGACAGCAGTTGGTGATGCTGCTTTTGAAATGATTGAAGAGGTAAGAAGACAGTTTAAAGAAATCAAAGGTCTTCTAGAAGGTAAAGCAGAGCCTGATACAGCGAAGTGCGTTGATATCGCTACTACTGCTGCACTTAAAAAAATGATCCTTCCAGGAGTAATTGCAGTTGCAGCTCCAGTTTTGGTTGGCTTTTTAATCAGTCCAGAGGCCCTTGGAGGCATGCTTGGAGGCGCCCTTTTAGGATGTGTCCTTATGGCACTTATGATGGCTAACGCCGGTGGCGCTTGGGATAACGCTAAGAAGCACGTTGAAAAAGGTAACTTTGGCGGAAAAGGTACTGACGTTCATGCTGCAACCGTTGTTGGTGACACTGTTGGTGACCCATTCAAAGATACTTCGGGTCCATCAATGAACATTCTTATTAATGTAATGGCAATCGTAAGTCTAGTGATTGCCCCTCTTCTATAAGAAAGAATTTACTCTACTCCAGCCCCGCATTATTGTGGGGCTGTTAGCTTCCTCTTATTGTCTCCAGAAAGCTCTATGGAAAATGGCAATAATTGTCAAAACTTCTAACCTTCCAATAAGCATCGAAAAACTCAAAATCCATTTCGCTATCTCGCCGACTGATCCATAATTCTGAGCGACATCTCCTAAACCTGGACCTAAATTATTCATTGTAGCCGCAGTAGCTGAATATGCAGTAACTTGATCAAGCCCAGCAAACATTAAAAGCATCAAGATAAGGAAAAAAGAAATTGCGTAAAGTGAAAAGAATCCAAGAACAGAGACTAAAGCCTTCTCATTAATACTAGATTTGTTTAGTTTGACACTGACCTGAGCATTAGGACGAATAAATTTATGTATTTCTTTCATGCCGAGCCTGAACATTACCAAGATACGAACAACTTTAATGCCACCTCCTGTTGAGCCTACGCAGGCCCCAATAAAGCTCATCATAATAAGAAAAACTGGAATAGCAGCAGGCCAACTGCTGTAGTTTTGAGAGGTAAAACCAGTCGTTGTAGCAATAGAAATTGTTTGAAATAGACTATGCCTAACTGTCTCATTTGCAGACTCATACTGACCATTCAAAGAAAGTGCAGCTATAACTATAATTGAAGCACAAATCAAAACCATAGAGTATGTTTTAAATTCTGAGTCTTTAATGTAATCAACTATTGAGCGGTTATTCCATGCTACAAAGTGAAGTGAGAAATTAATTCCAGCTAGAAACATAAAAAACATAGCAATCGTCTCAATTGTAGCCGAATTAAAGTAGCCTATAGAGCTGTCATGAGTAGAAAAACCACCTATTGCAACGGTTGAAAAACTATGACTGAGCGCATCAAAAATTGACATTCCAGATAAAAAATACCCAACTGCACATAACACTGTCAACGAAACATAAATTTTCCAGAGTGCTATTGCGGTGTTTCTTAACTTAGGCGTCAGCCTATCTTTCGCAATACCGCTTGACTCGGCATGATACAGCTCCATCCCACCAACTCCCAAAAGAGGAAGAACCGCAACGGCAAGAACAATGATTCCCATTCCCCCAAGCCACTGAAGCTGCTGTCTGTAAAAAAGGATGCTTTTTGGCAAATCATCCAGCTGACTCAAGACAGTTGCACCTGTAGTAGTCAGGCCAGACATTGACTCGAAGAAAGCATCTGAAAAAGAAAGCTTACTAATTGAGTCAGTAATTAAGAATGGAAGCGTTCCAAACAGAGATAAAACTATCCAAAAACAAACTACGATTAAGACTCCTTCTCTAAGTCTAAAATTTTTTTTAGTCTCTCTAAAAGGCCACCAAAGAACTAAGCCGCCTAGAACAGTTAATACAAATGAATACAGAAAGGATAGGTATTCACCTTCTCCATAAATTAAATCGACAACAAGGGGTGGGGCTTGTGCAAAGCTAAAAACCATGAGTAGAAGGCCAATGGTTTTTGCAACAATACTTAACTGCATTTAGACTTCTGCCCTTAATGTGGAGCTATGTAAATTATGATTCATTCTCTAAAAATAAAGCCTCGACTTCATGAATTTTGCCAACATCAATAAGAACCATTAAGACATGATCACCTGTCTGAATGACTAATTTTTTTGATCCCATCAATAACTCTTCATCTCTTACTATTGCACCAACTACAACGCCTTCAGGCAAAGGAAGATCCTTAACGCATAAACCAACAACTTTAGATGTATTTTTGTTACCATGAACAACAATTTCTATAGCCTCAGATTTACCATGCTGCAAAGAATGAACTTGCATAAAATCGCCTTTTCTCAAGTGTGACAAGATACCACTCACAGTAATTTGATCTGGTGAGACGATAATGTCAACATCACCACTCTGCTCCGCAAGGTTTGCATACACATCCCTTTTGACTAGGGCAATTGTTTTGTGAGCCCCAAGACGCTTTGCAAGAATTGAAACGATGACATTCACTTCATCGGAGTCAGTCAAAGCCAAAAACAAATCGGTATTTTCAATACCCTCTTCTTTTAATAAGTCCTCATCAGAGGCGTTTCCTTGAAGTACAAGAGTGTGGTTTAGTTTCTCACTCAGGTATTTGGCTCTTGGCTCATCCAACTCAATAATCCTAAGATTATGAGTCTCTTCAAGCAGTTTTGCTACATTAAGGCCAACACTACCTCCGCCTGCAATGAGGATTTTTTGGTACGTATTTTCAGCCCTTCTAAACTCTTTTAGTGCTCTTGAAATATCATTCTTCTTTGCAAGGAAATAGACTTGGTCACCCTCCCTAATTACTGTATCGCTTTTTGCAGGTATTGCTCTCTCATTTCTGTAAAGACTGACGATACGAATTTTTACATCGGGCATATGCTCATGAAGTTCTTTGATTGGCCTATTGACGATAGGAGTCCCAATAAAAGCCCTAGTCTCAACTAATTGAACTAACCCATTTTCGAAATCAAATACCTGGGAGGCTCCTGGCTCTTCGACAATGCCTTGGATATATTCTGTAATTAGGTTCTCTGGAGTGATTAAAAAATCAATTGGCAAGGCATCATTTGTGAAAATTTCGGGCCTTAAGAGGTACTCCGTAGTTCTAATTCGGGCAATTTTTTTCTCAACATGATACAAAGTATGCGCCATTCGGCAAGCCACCATATTTCTCTCATCTGAATTCATAACAGCAATAACCATATCCATAGACTTAATTCCTGCCTTTTCTAACACACTTGGATATGCGCCATAACCTAAAACTGTTTTGATGTCTAAGTGCCTTTGAAGAGGTGTAAGCATCTCTTCTTTCTGGTCAACAATAGTTATATCATTATCATCATCTAAGCAAAGGTACTTTGCCAGAGTGGAACCAACTTGACCAGCACCTAAAATGAGTATTTTCATTTTTTATCAATTCCTAAATCTTTTAGCTTTCTGTAGAGCGTGGTTCTCTCAAGACCTGCAATCTCAGCAACCACAGCTATATTATTATCATTAGCTGCAAGGTGATGAAGCAGATACTGGCTTTCAAAAATGTTTCTAGCCTCTTTTAGTTTGAGAGAATAGTCTATACCACTGACATGTTGAATTTCTTGATCAGGCTCATCAGAAGTCATTATATTTCTTAGTATGGGCAGGAAATCGTGAAGAGGTTTTTTTAGGAAGTCAACTGCACCTAACTTCATAGCTTTAACAATATCACTTGGTTCAGCGTGACCTGACATCATAACAACTGGCGTATCAATACCCTCAGAATGCCACTCTGATAACAGGGAAATCCCATCTTGTCCCGGCATCCAAACGTCCATAAGAATTAGATCAAAATGATTAGCTGCTAGAATAACTTTTGCTTCTGCTGCGCTTCTAGCAAGCATTGTTGAGTAGTTAACGTCTTCTAGAATATCCTTAATAATCTCAGTGTTATCTTTCTCATCATCGATGATCAAAATATTTCCAAATGTAGGCTCTTCAGTCATTTACCCCCCCTTAACAGATTCGATTATACTCAATTCAATAGTAATTCTTGCACCATGAGGCTTTATATTGCTTGCAAATATTTGACCATCATGCTGCTCAATGATATTTTGAACAATAGCAAGGCCCAGGCCACCACTTTTCTCTTTGGTTGTAATATAGGGTTCAAAAACGTGATCAATGATTTCATCAGGAAACCCCTTGCCATCATCTATGATCGTTAATTGAATCAACCCCTCTTTAGCTTTAAGAAGTGTTTTAATTTTGATATTTAAGGTTGATGAATCCCTCTTAGCCTCTATTGCATTTTTAATAAGATTAATGAGTACTCTCGAGATTGCATCTTGATCCAATTGTATCTTTGGCAAATCACCACTTAAATCAAGATCCACCCTGACATCATTATGATTATCATAAAGGGAGGCAGATTTATTTATTAAAGTATTCAAAGATGAAAAAGTCTTTTTGATTTCTGGTGTATTTGCATAATCTGCAAAAGCACTTACCATTGAATCCATTGATGCAACCTGATCAATGATAGTTTGGGTTGTTTTATTGATGACTTGAGAATCTTTATCCTCTAGCTTATCTAAAAACAAATTTCTAAGTCTCTGTGCCGATAATAAAATAGGTGTCAGTGGATTTTTAATCTCATGAGCCATTCGAACAGCAACTTCACCCCATGCAGCCTTCTTTTGTGCTCTATTTAGCTTTGAAATGTCATTAATAATAATGACATAACCTAGAGATTTGTTTTCAACATCAAGGACAGCTCCTTGGCAATAAAGAAGACGACTTCTATCATTCAGAGTTAATTCGATCTCATTGTTCCACTCCATAGAATCAGTCTCAATCTTATCTTGTATAAAGTCAAAAAGAGGACTAAGATTTGGATAATCCTTAACAATAGCATCATAGGATTTAGAATTGTATTTTAATACATCGTCAATTTGAAGCATTTTCCCAATTACAGGGTTAATAATCTGTATTTTCTTTTCTTGGTTAAGGGCTATAACACCAAAAGAATATTGCAGAATAGTTTCTAAGTAAAGGTTGTGTGTATCAAGACCTTCTCTAGAGAGTTTAATTCGCCTACTCATTTCGTTAAAGTGTCCAATGAGATCATGCATATCTTTGTACCTAGGGTCACGCTCAATTTCTACATCATAGTTACCAGAGGAAATCTCCCTAGTGGCGATTGATAAGTTATGCATTGGTCTCATAAGCTGATCAATCATTCTCAGAACGATTAATAAAGCACTCAAAACTGCCAATAAAATTGTAGAAGAGAAATCAATCATAAATCGAGTTTTAATAATCGAGGTACTCAATGAAAACTCAGCATCTATTGCTGCATCACGAAAACGTGTCATTTTATTTGTAAGATTACTGATACTTTCATCTTTTTCATAGTAAGCAGTAAGCTCAAATGCATCTGAAGTAGCTGTATAGCCGTATTCTGCAAGACAAGGGGAGTCTTTTTTGCCCTGCGCTATGAGGTTTTTACTTGAATCATATAATTTTATCTCACATGCCCAGTTATCCTGCACTAATAAATTAATGACCAACTGCATTTGCTTATTTGATGCTGGGGCATCAAAATAATTGATGATTTTTCCTAAATTTCTCGTTCTATCTTCATAGTACTTGATAGCAACAGCATTTGAATTGCGATACAACTCCTCTACTTCACCTCTCACCTTAAAATTAAATTCATCAAATTGATTCTCTGCTATCTGCAGGTTATCTCTAATAGAGCCAAATGAAAAAAGATAAAAAGATAACACAGGCAGCAAAACTAAGACTGGAACAATTCTAATAAAAGACCATGTAAATCTTGAACCTATAACCCCCTCTTGAGTATTTTGTTTCAATTTTTTCATTGAAAGAGTGATGAAGTAGATTGCTACAATGCTCATCAACACATTAAATAAAACTAATACTAAATACCATTTATCAATTAATTCTGGATTAAGACCAAGATAAAACATTCCAAAAAACGAAATTAAGAAGACTCCTATCCAAAATAAGGCACGAGGCGCTTCTCTCAAAGAAAAAGCCTGATTAAGTAACATAAATTTTGTTTGCCATTTAGTAAAGTCATTTGATTATCTCATAAATGCAACATTTCTAACACAAGTTGTTGATAAAATACAACAACACAACATTTTTCAAATCTTTTGATTAAAACCGATACACAGCTCAGTCATTATCTAGATGATATTAAAGATGAAACTCTTCTTGCTTTAGATACAGAATTCAGAAGAGTTGATTCCTATTTTCCTGAACTATGCTTAATCCAAATTGCAACCAAAGATCAATTAGAATGTATTGATGCTCTATCCTTTAATAACCTGGAACCTCTGTTTGACAAGCTTTATGATAAGAAAACGAAATGGATTGTTCACTCTGCTAGACAAGATGTCGAGGCTCTTTATTATTTATCTAAAAGAATTCCAAGCGCAATCTTTGACACTCAAATTGCTGCATCTTTCCTGAATTATCCTCTACAAGTTTCCTATCAAAGCCTAACTGAATCTCTTCAAAATGTTCAATTGGAAAAAAAATTTACCCGATTTGATTGGAGAAAACGTCCACTTCCAAATGAAGTATTGCAGTATGCACTTGATGATGTCAAATATTTACTACCTATCTGCAATAAACTCTCTGATAAATTAATTAAAGATGAAAAGTATGAATGGACTGAAGAAGAAACTAAATACTTATTAGATATAGAGACTTATAATCCAAACTTTAAGCAAATTATAAAAAAAACCAAAGGTATTTCAAAAATTTCATCAAAATACAGAAACAAGGCAATCAATCTAATTTTATGGCGAGAATCAATAGCTCAAAAACAAAATAAGCCTCGCAAATGGCTTATGTCTGATGAAAAACTTATCAGTTATGCTAATGGAGATAATAAACTGTCCCCTAATGCATTAGATGAATTTGAGAGTTTCATAGAAAAAGATAAGCAAAAATTTGACTTTGAAGAATTAATAAAAATTCAAAAACCACTCTCAGAAAATGAAATCATTAGAAAAAATGAGCTGAAAAATCAAATTAGCTCTCTAGCAGCGAAATATAACCTACCCTCTGAACTTATCTGTACCTCCAAAAATCTTGTTAATTTCATCAGAGGTGATGATTTAGTCTCAATTAATAGGGGCTGGAGATCGAAAATATTTAAAATGTAATATCAAATGATATTTTAGAATTTAGAAAATTATTAAAACTAATACCTTCAAAATTATTTCAGGGAGCTTGAAAGGCAGAAAATTCCCTTTTAAAGACTCTAGTGGTCTTCGTCCTACCTCAGGCAAAGCAAGAGAAACTCTATTTAATTGGCTTCAGTTTGAGATTAATAACAAAACTATTTTAGATCCATTTGCTGGCACTGGTGCTTTAGGCATCGAGGCTATATCTAGAGGATCTGGGAAAGTCTGTTTTATAGAAAAAAACTCTAAAACCTTTAAAACACTTGAGTCTAATCTTAAACTCCTAGACTCTGATCAATATGAACTGATTAATCAAGACTCAGTTAAATATCTTGCAAAAGAAGACTTATTGCCCTTTGATTTAATTTTCTTGGATCCTCCTTTTAATCAAGAATTACTTCCATCAATTCTATCTATACTCTCTAGAGAAAATCTTATTAATTCTAAAAGTAAAATATATATTGAATCAGAGTATGAAATAGGCCTTGAATTCTTAATGTCAAACATTGTGTATAAATGTAAAATTGATAAACAGAAAAAATCAGGTAATGTTCATTATTGTCTGATAAGCTTAGAGAAATTATGAAAAAAATTGCAATTTACCCCGGGTCTTTTGATCCTATTACTAATGGTCATATAGACTTAATAAAGAGAGCCTCCAAACTCTTTGATGAGGTTATTGTTGCAATAACCCAAAATGCCAACAAGTCAAGTTTTCTCTCAATTGATCAGAGAGTAAGCGCTACTGAAAACTCAATTAACTTACTTAAAAATACTAAGGTTTTAAGCTTTAACTCACTTTTAGTAGACTTTGCAAGAGATCACAAAGCACAAATTATTATCAGAGGATTAAGAGCTGTATCTGATTTTGAGTATGAATTTCAATTGAGTGGAATGAATAAACGCCTTAACTCTGAAATTGAAACCTTATTTATGACTCCCTCAGAAGAATTTGCCAATATCTCTTCATCTTTAGTTCGTGAAATTCTCTTGCTTGGAGGTGATATCAGCCCTTTTGTTCCAAATGAAGTCAAGAAAATTCTTCTCGATATAGCTAAAAAATAATTTCATAAATACCTTGAAATAAGATTTTGTATCCCTAAATAGGGTTTATACAAAAAATACAAGGAGTAAATGAAATGTCTAAAATGATTGGAATTGATTTAGGAACAACAAATTCATGCGTATCTGTCATGGATGGTGGTGTTGCTAAAATCATTGAAAATTCTGAAGGAAACAGAACTACCCCGTCAATTATTGCATACCCAAAAGATTCTGACGAAATATTGGTTGGCCAGCCAGCTAAAAGACAGGCGGTAACTAATCCTGAAAATACACTGTATGCTATTAAGCGCCTTATTGGTAGACGCTTCGAAGAAGATGCTGTCCAAAAAGATATCGACTTAGTTCCATACAAAATCATCAAAGCGAAAAATGGTGATGCCTGGGTTGAAGTTAAAGGTAAAAAAATGGCTGCACCTGAAATCTCTGCACGAGTGATTCAAAAAATGAAACAAACTGCAGAAGATTACTTAGGTAGTGAAGTTACCGAGGCTGTAATCACAGTACCTGCATACTTTAACGATTCTCAGCGTCAAGCAACAAAAGATGCTGGAAAGATTGCTGGCTTGGATGTTAAAAGAATTATTAATGAGCCAACTGCTGCTGCTTTGGCCTACGGAGTAGACAAAACAACTGGTGATAAAAAAGTTGCTGTTTATGACTTAGGTGGAGGTACATTCGACGTCTCTATCATCGAGATGGAGGATATTGATGGAGAAAAGCACTTTGAGGTTCTATCTACTAATGGTGATACATTTTTAGGTGGTGAAGATTTTGATCAGAGAATAATTAACTTTCTAGTTGATGAGTTCAAAAAAGAACAAGGTCTTGACTTAGCAAATGATGCTATGGCCCTTCAAAGGTTAAAGGAGGCTGCTGAAAAGGCCAAAATAGAGCTTTCATCTTCAGAACAGACTGAAATCAGCCTGCCATATATTACTGCTGATGCCTCGGGTCCAAAGCACCTTAACATTAAAATGACAAGATCTAAATTAGAGTCTCTAGTAGCAGATCTACTTAAGCGTTCTATCGATCCATGTAAAACAGCTCTTAAAGATGCTGGGCTATCAAGTGGTGACGTTGACGAAATTATTCTTGTTGGTGGTCAAACTAGAATGCCAAAAGTGCAGCAGATGGTTAAAGATTTCTTTGGAAAAGAACCTAAGAAAGATTTAAACCCTGATGAAGCTGTTTCTATGGGTGCTGCAATTCAAGCGGGCGTTTTAGGTGGAGATGTGAAAGATGTATTGCTTCTTGATGTAACGCCTTTGTCTCTTGGTATAGAGACTATGGGTGGTGTGATGACAAAGTTAATTGAGAAAAATACAACTATTCCAACGAATCAGTCACAAATCTTCTCAACAGCTGCTGACAACCAGTCTGCGGTTACGGTTCATGTCCTCCAGGGGGAGCGTGATGTTGCAAGTGCGAACAAGTCTCTTGGTCAATTTAACCTAGAGGGAATTGCCCCTGCCCCTAAAGGCCAGCCGCAAATTGAAGTCACACTTGACCTGGATTCAGATGGTATCTTGAATGTCTCTGCTAAGGATAAGAACACAGGCAAAGAGCAATCGATAACTATTAAGTCTTCTAGCGGCCTATCGGATGAAGAGGTTGACAAAATGATTAAAGATGCAGAAGCGCATGCTGATGAAGATAAAAAGTTCCAAGAACTTGTTTCCTCTAGAAATATGGCTGACTCTCTTGTTCACTCTACAAAGCAATCACTTGAAGAGCTTAAAGATGAAATCTCTGAAGATGAAAAAACTGCTATTGAAGGTGCGCTCAGCGAGCTAGAGGAAAGCATCAAGGGTGACGACAAAGAGGCCATAGATGCTAAAGTACAAAATCTAAGTGAGAAAGCACAAGTCCTTGCACAGAAAGCCCAGGAAAAAGCCGGTGCTGAAGGTTCAGCTGAAGCAGGTAGTGCAGATACAGGTGAAGACGTTGTTGATGCTGACTTCGAAGAGGTAAAAGAAGAAAAGTAAGTAGCTTTATTTGCTGATTTAAAAAACCTCTCTTGTCCTATACATGAGAGGTTTAATATTTTAAGGGAAATATGTCAGAA
>CAZESR010000026.1:0-16566 GCA_964515065.1 uncultured Piscirickettsiaceae bacterium | reverse complement strand
TTGGTAAAAACTACATTTTTTTAACAATCTAATACTAATGACAGATCCAAACTTTGATGAAATTCCTGCCTACATTGCAAAAAAAGGTGAGGAGTTCATGTCGGCTGGTCAACTAAAACACTTTATACACAAGCTGAGTGTTTGGAGAGAGCAATTAGTTTCTGAAGCAGAATCAACCATTAATCATATCCAGGAAGACTCTGCACCGGTTGCTGATATCAATGACAGAGCGACAATTGAAGAAGAGTTTGCTCTTGAACTCAGAACAAGAGATCGCGAAAGAAAGCTTATCAACAAGATAGACAAGACGCTTCACTTAATTGATACGGGTGATTACGGCTACTGTAAAACCTGTGGTATTGAGATTGCCCTTAATCGTTTGGAAGCTCGTCCAACTGCAGATCAATGTATCGACTGTAAGACTGTAGAAGAAAGAAAAGAAATCTAAGCCTACTGATTTAGTACTCTAAATTAATTCTTCTTAGAAATGCTGATAAGAGGAGCTTTGTCCATCATAGCCATTTATCTTTAACTCCTTTGAGTTATTGATCACTCCAATCTTTGTGACTTTAATTTTAAGATTTTCTGAGAGTGCTCTAATTTTATCTCTCTTTGATTTATTTGCTGTAAAACAAAGTTCGTAGTCATCCCCGCCACATAACGGCAAAGACCAGTCGTTTGTATCTTTCACATAATGCTTAACTGAATCACCCAGTGGTAACTCTTGAGTATCAATGATTGCACCCACTCCTGAAGCTTTTAAAATATGAGACAAGTCCTGCTCAAGTCCATCAGAAACATCAATACAAGAACTTGCAACATTTTTCAGTGCTGAACCAAATTCTAATCGCGGGACAGGCCTATTAAGCCTTGTCAGTTCATTTTGATTTGGTCTCACTCCTTCATTAATTTTACTAAGACATAATGCTGCAGTACCAAGATCTCCAGTCACATAAATATCATCCTCATCTCTTGCGCCTGACCTTTTAATAGATCTTCCAATTTCTATTGAACCCATCATTGTTATAGTTATGTTTAAGGGCCCTTTAGTCGTATCACCTCCAATTAAATTAACATTAAATAGTTTAGATGACTCTTTGAGAGAAGAAGAAAACTGCTCTAACCATTGCATGTCTAGCCTAGGAATAGTCAGCGAAAGCGTAAAGCATTTGGCAATAGCGCCCATTGCAGCTATATCACTTAAATTCACTGCTAATGATTTATAGGCAATATCACTAGCTAAGGCATCTTTAAAGAAATGAATGCCTTCAACTAGAGTGTCGGTCGAGGTTACTAGCTGGTGACCAGGGATGAGATTAAAAAGGGCTGCATCGTCACCCACTCCTAGCTCAATATTTGGGTCATTTAACTTCCAGTAAAAGTATCTTTGGATTAGGTCAAACTCATTCATCATGATTAAACACTGAGCCCTTTGAAGTGAGATTGAATTGACTCTGATAAAGCTAAAAGGTCATAACCACCCTCTAAAAAGGAAATGACTCTTCCTTTGCTATGACGATTAGCAATTTCAACAATGTCATGGGTCATTGTAAAGTAGTCTTCAGAGTTTAAATTAATAGTAGCCAGAGGGTCTCTTTTGTGTGCATCAAAGCCTGCTGATATAATGATTACTTCGGGCTTAAAAAGATCTACATTGGCTAAAATCTTTTCATTAAAGGTTCTTAAAAATTCTTCACTAGAAGTTCCAGCATCAATGGGCGCATTAAAAATGTTTCCAACACCTATCTCAGACTCTAAACCCGTTCCAGGAAATAATGGGTGTTGATGAATTGAACCGTAAAGAACCGAATTATCATTATAAAAAATCTCTTGAGTACCATTCCCATGGTGGACATCAAAATCAATAATAGCAACTTTTTTTATGTCATAGTGAAACTGTAAAAAACGAGCTGCAACTGCCGCATTATTTATAAAACAAAAACCATTGACTCTGTTAGTCTCAGCATGATGTCCGGGCGGCCTTACTGCACAAAATACTCTCTTAGAGTTGCCATCCATCAAGTCTTTTGATGCGCTTATTCCGGAACCACATGCTCTTAAGATTGCCTCCTTCGAGTTAGGGCACAAAAGAGTGTCAGCATAGGGCTCCTTCTCAACCCCAACAAGTCCATGACTAGGAATCATAGAAAATATTTCTTCAAGATAGGACTGAGGATGAACCAAATAAATATCTGAGTATTCAGCGATTGGAGCTTCTTTTAAATCAATTGAAATCTCATCAATACTTTGAATTGATTCAAGTATTGATTCTAGGCGCTCTTTTCTTTCAGGATGCCCTTCGCCATTATCTTTTGAAAGGCACGCAGAATGAGAATAAACTCTTATATTTTCCACTCTTCCCCTTAAATTAATTCTAACATTAGAATGCTAGGGAGCTACATGTATGCGTTTTCTTTGTATGAGTGATCAGTTGCATCAAGAACAGAAGTTATTTCTGGATACAAAGCTTTAAGTTGCTTTTCAACGCCATCTTTAAGAGTCAAGTTGACAGAGCTGCAACCTTGACATCCTCCTCCAAAATTGAGAACAACTTCATTCTTCTTTGTAATTTCAACAAGATCAACAAATCCACCATGAGAAGCAAGACTAGGGTTGACTTCAGTAACAATAGTAAAAAGGACTTTTTCTTCTAAAGGTGCATCATCTTTTGGAGCTTCTCCTTTAGCATTGGGAGCTGTAATCGTTAATTTTTTATTGGTTCCATCAATTTTTAATGCCACATGAGAATCGCTAAGATACTGGTTATTGGATTCATCAATAAAAGCACTAAATCCCACATATGGAAATTCTTGATAGCCCTCAGAGAGGTCACTTTTGATACAAAAATTAAAGGTTACTGTTGCAACTGGAGTGCCAGCCTTTTCAACATCTACCTTTAAACCAAGATCTTTTTCATCCTGCTGTTCAAATAAATCTGCAACATAGATTTCTGCTTCTTCAGTAATACTAAACATTCTTTCTCCGAAATACAAGGTTATCGATAAGGCGAGTTCCACCAAACCTTATTGCAGATATTATAATAATTTCTGAGGTTTTAGTCTCGATTTGTGTAAGGGTATTCGCATCTAATACTTCTAGATACTCAACTTCGAAGCTTTTACCCAATAAATCAATCGCAGCTTCTCTGGCATTAGATATAGATTTTCCTTTGAGTATCGAATTCCTAGTATCACTCAGTACCGAATAAAAGAGCGGCGCCATCTCACGATCATTATCACTTAAATATTGATTTCTGGTGCTCATTGCTAATCCATCTTCCTCCCTTTGAGTAGGCATTGAATGAATTTTTATATTTAAATTCAGGTTCTTGACTAATGATTTAATTATTAGGAGTTGCTGAAAATCTTTTTCACCAAAGACTGCATAATTGGGTTTAACAATTTCAAAAAAACGTTTAACTACTTGAGCAACACCATCAAAATGAGTGGGTCGAAACGCACCACAGAGTATTTGACCTATGGAACCAACTTTGTAATCAGATTCTGTCCCATAAGGGTATATTTCTTCTTTAGAAGGGAGAAATAAAGCGTCAACATTTTTTGACTCTAAAAGCAATCTATCTGATTCAAAGGTATTTGGATAGTCTTCAAAATCCTCTCCTCTTGCAAACTGAGTAGGATTAACAAAGATACTTACTACAACTATTTGAGCAACATCTTTTGCCTTGTCTACTAATGAAAGATGTCCATCATGAAGCCCTCCCATAGTTGGAACCAGAGCAATATCGTTATCTTTTTCTCGCACACTATCTAAAAAGAGCTCAAGGTCTTTCTGCTGTTTAAAAATTTGCATTAATAACTCTCACTTTGAGAAGGAAAAGTTCCTTCTTTGACCTCCGCAACGAATGACTCTACTGCATCAGAAATTGTGTTTTGATTGTCTAGAAAATTACGAACAAATCTCGGTTGCTTGCCAGAGGTAATCCCTAGCATATCGAAACTAACCAGGACTTGTCCATCGCAATCACTTCCAGCTCCTATTCCAATTGTCGGTATCTTTAATGTTTCACTCACTGTTTTTGCTAAATCGCTCGGAATACATTCAAGAACCAAAGCGCTCACTCCTAAAGACTCAAGCAGGACAGCATTATTAATAATTTCCTTAGCAGAATTTTCATCTCTACCTTGAACCCTATAATCACCCGAGCTGATCACTAACTGAGGCTGAAGTCCTAAATGACCACAAATATTGATGTTATTTGAAATTAATGTTTTAATCACTTCTGAGTGTTCACTACCGCCCTCAATTTTAACCATTCTTGCTCCAGCACCTATCAATGCTTTAGCATTAGTGAGAGCATCTTTAGGGTTGTCGTAGCTATTGAAAGGCATGTCAGCAATTATGAGCGAATCACTGCAAGCACCAGAAACAATAGAAGTGTGGTAGATCATATCATTCATAGAAACTGATCGAGTATTCTCTCCTCCTTGAATAACCATACCCAGAGAATCACCAATTAAAATAGCATCAATCCCTGCCCGATCAAGGAGTTTAGCCATTGATGAATCATAGGCTGTTAGGCAGGTGATTTTTTGACCCTTTTCTTTAAATAAACTTAACTCCGAATGCTTCATAATTTTTTTACATCAAGTTTGTTAATTCTATCTATTAATTTTTTAACTGGTCCTAATAAGGGTACATTAATTTCTTTGTCAATTTCATACAAAGGAACCATTACAAAGGCTCTATCAATCATTTCAGGATGAGGGATAGATAATCGATCACTAGAAATAACCTGTTGCTCATAGAGCAGTATATCTAAATCAATGGTTCTTGAACCCCATTTTACCTCTCTAATTCTTTTCTGATTGTCCTCTATAGTCTGACAAATATCTAACAAGTCATTTGCACTGAGTGTAGTATCAATTTTACAAACTGCATTAATATAATTTGGGCCTGGCATATCAAGAAGCGGTTTTGATTCGTAAAGACTTGAAACACCTATTAGTATTATTCCATCAGCACGATTAAGAGCACTAAGGGCATTCTCAATTTGTACCCTAGGATTCTGCAAATTTGAGCCTAAACCAATATATGCTAGCAATGAATTAATGTCCCTATATATTCACCCTGATAAATTCTAGTTAAAACCTGTTTTTCTCTACCCCAAGCAATATGAGAGATCGTTTTTGACTTTGCAGCTTGTTTTGCCGCCATCACTTTTGAGTACATTCCACCTGAACCAAGAGCGCCTCCAGTTTTTCCAGCAACTCTTTCCAGTTTCTCTTCATTAAAATGTATTTTTTTAATCAGATTTGCATCAATATTTTTTCTAGGATCATCATCAAAAACGCCATGCTGATCCGTCAAAATGATGAGTTTATCAGCGCCCAAAAAGTTTGCAACTAAAGCTGCCAAAGTATCATTGTCACCAAACTTAATCTCCTCAGTTGCAACTGTATCATTCTCATTGATTACTGGAACAATTCCAAATTCTAGTAGATTGGTTAGGGTTGCCGAAATATTATCAAAGTGCTTTGAATTCAAAAGATTATCTCGAGTCAATAGTACTTGGGCAGTTTGAACTTGATACTTTGCAAATAAATATTCATAAGCCTGCACTAGCCCCATTTGTCCGACAGCTGCAGCTGCTTGAAGTTTATGAATATCGCTCGGTTTATCTTTCCACCCCAAACGCTTCATACCTTCAACAATCGATCCACTTGAAACCAGAACGACATCAATCTGATGGGATTGCAACTCAACAATCTGTTCAACCCACTGCGATATCAAGCCCTTGTCGATTCCCATACCGTTATTCGTTAAAAGGGCTGACCCAATTTTAACAACCCAACACTTATTCTTCATTTTTTTGCTCTATTAATTCATACAAGCCGAAAATCAACGATTTACAGCCCATTCCATTTAATGCAGATATGTTAAACGCATTTCCTTTATATTTGATCTTTTTAAGAAAATCTTTAATGGTTTTATCTCTTTTTTTATCTTCAATTAAGTCGATTTTGTTGATAGCAACATATCTAGGTTTTTTGTATAGCTCGTCATCAAACTTTTTTAATTCAGACTCAATAGTGAAATAATTAATAACAGGGTCAGAGCCATCTGAAGGAAGAATATCAACCACATGCAACAGGGCTCTAGCTCTTGAAAGATGTTTAAGGAACTCAAATCCTAACCCTACCCCTTCACTTGCTTTTTCTAGTAAGCCTGGAATATCTGCCATCACAAAATGGTTGCTTCCTGCCTTTACAACACCCAGACTTGGATGAAGAGTTGTGAAAGGATAATCAGCAACTTTGGGGCGTGCACCTGAGATTTGCCTGATGAGGCTTGATTTTCCAGCATTAGGCATTCCCAAAAGGCCTACATCAGCCATAATACTTAGTTCTAATGCAACTTCCCTTGACTCTCCAGGAGTTCCTGGTGAGGTTTGTCTTGGTGCACGATTAACTGATGATTTAAATCTAGCATTCCCGAGACCATGAAAGCCGCCCTTAGCAACAAGTAAACTTTGTTCATGAAGAGTTATCTCTCCAATCACCTCATCAGTTGCAAGATCAATAATTTTAGTGCCTAAAGGGACCTCAACGTAAAGGTCATCAGCAGACTTTCCCCTTCGATCTCTTCCCATTCCGGGCTGACCATTCTTGGCCCTGTAGAGTCGATTGTATCGAAACTCACTGAGGGTATTAAGCCCCTCCTGGCCGCGAAAGTACACGCTGCCACCGTCACCACCATCTCCACCGTCAGGGCCACCATCAGGTATATATTTTTCTCGACGAAAACTAAGGCATCCTGCACCACCTTTTCCAGCCTCAACAACAACGCTCGCAGAATCAACAAATTTCATATTTTTTAAAAAATAATAAAAAAATTCTAGACAAGATCATATTAACGAAACATTCCAAGAAAAATAGATGTGATGAAAGTTATACGATAAAGCTATAATATCAGCGAACTATTATACCTTTTTTGCCTTTCATAAGCCCTTTAGAAGATAATTGAAGGATTTAACTATATGAACATTCAAAATATTATCTAATCGCATCACTTAATGAATAGATTCCTATACTCTTTCATCATTTGGCTTAGTATTCCATTTGCCATCTTAAAGATACTTGTTAAAGATTCTCATGACTCATCATGGAAAGTCAAGCTAAAAAATCAGTTAGGATTCGTCCAAAAAATATCAGGCAAGTTGATATGGATTCATAGCGTTTCTGTGGGAGAGTTTAACGCCTCCAAGCCCTTGGTTGATTCTCTTCTCGATCAATACCCAAAGCATAAAATTATTATCACTACAACAACAATGACCGGCTCGTTGGCAGTAAAAAATCACTACAAAAATAAGGTGGCTCATTGTTTTTTTCCTTTTGATTCTGAGCTAATATTGAGATCTTTTCTTAACAAAATCAAACCAGAAATTTGCATTCTGATGGAGACCGAGATTTGGCCAAACTTAATACATCTATTAAACAATAAAAATATACCTGTTGCCCTTATCAACGCACGATTGTCAGAAAAATCGTTTCATAAATATCAAAGGTTTTTTCCAAAATTAGTCAATGAATCTCTCAACAAGCTCAGTGTCGTCTGTTCTCAAAATACATTTTCATCAGATCGCTTGATTGCGCTAGGTGCTAATGAAGAAAAGTTATTGACAACGGGGAGTCTTAAATTTGATATCAATGGTTCAATTGATGCCAATTTAATTAATTCCTTGAAACAGATGATAGGCGAAAGGAGCGTAGTCGTTTTTGCAAGCACTAGGGATGGTGAAGAAAAATTAATCATTGAGAGTTATCTTAAGTTTAAAGATTGCTTGAATTCCCTTTTTCTTATTGTTCCGAGGCACCCAGAAAGGTTTGATGAGGCTACCAAAATTGCTAGTAGCGCTGGACTTAACGTCAAAAGAAAATCGAAAGGCGAGAATTGCACTGAAGAGACTGATGTTCTTATTGGAGATAGCATGGGAGAGATGATGGCGTATTACTCCATCAGTGATATTGCTTTTATTGGCGGTAGCCTTACTGACAACGGATGCCAAAATATGCTTGAGGCTGCCTCGTTATCAAAGCCAGTTATTTTTGGTCCAAGTATCTATAACTTTGAGGAGATTTCAAAACAGCTCTTAGATAATGATGCTTCGATTCAAGTTGCGCATGCTGATGAGCTGATGCAGACTATTTCTGAACTACTAATGAATAATTCTAGAAGAGAAATGCTTGGTGCTAACGCAAGAAAAACCTTTGAAGATAATCAAGGCGCAGTTAGTAATGTTAAGGAAGCAATAACACCTTACATTAAAGCTTAAGTAAGAGTAATTTAAGCTCCCTCCTTAAGATAAATCTCGCTATCATTTTTAAGAAATTCTTCAGACTTTTTGTCCATCTCTATTTGAATTTCTTGAATCTTTTCAACGGCGTCATTATCCAAACCTTTAATATCTTGAGAAATTTTCATTGAACAGAACTTAGGGCCGCACATCGAACAAAAATGAGCTGTTTTGGCTGCTTGCTTCGGCAAAGTTTCATCATGAAAACTTCTTGCAGTATCAGGGTCCAGTGCAAGGTTAAATTGATCCTCCCATCTGAACTCAAATCTTGCTTTTGATAATGCGTTATCTCTGATTTGAGCCCCAGGGTGTCCTTTTGCTAGGTCAGCTGCATGAGCTGCAACTTTGTAAGTGATAATTCCAGTTTTAACATCATCCTGGTTAGGAAGTCCTAGATGCTCTTTAGGAGTCACATAACAAAGCATAGCGCATCCGTACCAACCTATTTGAGCTGCACCTATTGCAGAGGTTATATGATCATATCCTGGTGCGATATCTGTTGTGAGAGGTCCTAGAGTATAGAAAGGCGCTTCACCACACTCTTTAAGCTGCTTTTCCATATTGTCTTTGATCATATGCATTGGTACATGCCCAGGTCCTTCAATAAAGGTTTGGACATCATGCTTCCACGCTATTTTTGTAAGCTCGCCTAAGGTCTCAAGTTCTCCATACTGAGCTGCATCATTTGCATCAGCAATTGAGCCTGGTCTAAGGCCATCTCCAAGCGAAAAGGTAACATCATAAGACTTCATAATCTCACAAATGTCTTCAAAATGAGTATAAAGAAAGCTCTCAGTGTGATGCGCAAGACACCACTTAGCCATTATTGATCCACCCCTAGACACTATTCCAGTTACCCTGTTCATCGTCAGTGGGACGTACTTGAGTCGAACACCAGCATGAATTGTAAAGTAGTCAACACCCTGCTCAGCTTGCTCGATTAGAGTGTCTCTAAAAATCTCCCAAGTCAAATCTTCAGCTATACCTTTAACCTTTTCAAGTGCTTGATAGATAGGAACAGTTCCAACTGGGACAGGAGAGTTACGAATAATCCACTCCCTTGTCTCATGAATGTTTTTACCTGTTGAGAGATCCATAATTGTATCAGCGCCCCAGCGAACACCCCAAACCATTTTTCCAACCTCTTCATCTATCGAAGAGCCGAGAGCTGAATTGCCAATATTTCCATTAATCTTGACCAAGAAGTTCCTTCCAATAATCATTGGCTCAGTCTCAGGATGGTTAATATTATTTGGAATGACTGCACGACCACGAGCCACCTCATCTCTTACAAACTCTGGCGTGATAATTTTTGGAGTTGCAGCCCCAAAACTTTCACCTTGATGTTGTCCGATTTGGTCTTGGTATTCCTGCCAAAGACAATTCTCTCTAATAGCGATATATTCCATTTCAGGAGTAATGATGCCTCTTTTTGCATAATACATCTGAGTCACATTTTTTCCTTTTTTCGCTTTTCTTGGTGCTCTCAAATGCTCAAACCTTAGCTCATCAAGCTCTTTATTGTTTAGTCTTTCATTTGAAAATTTTGAGCTCACACCGTCCAATACTTCAGTATCCCCTCTTTCTCCAATCCAATTACTTCGAATCGAGTCAATTCCCTTTCTATAGCTTATTGTTTTACTGGGATCTGTATAAGGTCCTGAAGTATCATAAACATGAACTGGGTCATTCTTTTCAGCAAGATCGCCTATCGTATCAGTGAGCTCTATTCGCCTCATTGGAACTAAAATATCGTCCCTCGAACCTTTAGCATAAACTTTTTTTGAATTCGGAAAAGGCTCTACAAATGCCTTGTTAACGCTTGATAAACTCGTAAGTGTTTCGGATGATTGCTTCATTATTGTATAATTTGGTTAATGTTACTGTAGGAATCAAAATGTCCATTTTAACTCATCGACCAAGAAGATTGAGAAAACAAAAATTTAATCGTTCTTTAGTTCGAGAAAGCTCATTAAGTGCAAGTGATTTAATTTACCCTTTATTTATTATTGAGGGTGAAAATATAAGAGAGAACATTGAATCTATGCCTGGAATAGAGAGAGTCAGCATTGATCAACTTCTAATTGAAGCAAAAGAAATTATTGATTTAAAAATACAAGCAATAGCACTTTTTCCGGTTATCAGCTCGGATAAAAAAACTGAGGAAGCTGAGGAATCTTATAATCCAGATGGTCTTGTACAAAGGGCAGTTAGATCTCTAAAAAGAAGTTTTCCTGAGCTTGCAGTGATTACCGATGTGGCACTTGACCCATATACTAGTCATGGTCAGGACGGTTTAATTGATTCTAATGGATATGTATTAAATGATGAAACTGTCGATGTTCTTATTGAACAATCTCTGTCTCACGCTGAGGCAGGTGCAGATATTGTTGCTCCATCTGACATGATGGATGGAAGAATTGGTGCAATCAGGAATGCCTTGGAAGAATCGGGATTTATTCATACAAATATACTGTCTTACTCTGCAAAATATGCCTCTTCGTTCTATGGCCCATTTAGGGAGGCAGTAGGTTCCTCTGGTAATCTTGGAAAGTCAGATAAAAAAACGTATCAAATGGATCCAGGAAATTCAAATGAGGCGCTTCGAGAAGTAGAGCTTGATATTAATGAAGGTGCAGATATGGTTATGATAAAACCTGGATTACCCTACCTTGATATTGTCTCAAATGTTAAGCAAGCTTTTGGTGTTCCAACTTTTGCTTATCACGTCAGTGGTGAGTATGCTATGCTGAAAGCTGCAAGCCAGAATAAATGGATTGATGAGAAATCCACCGTTCTTGAAACCCTTTTGTGCTTCAAAAGAGCTGGTGCTGATGCTATACTCACTTACTATGCAAAAGATGCAGCAAAATGGATTAAGGAATAGTTATAAATTATTGAAAAATAGATAAAAATGAATCAAAAAATTGCCTTCTATTTAATTTCAATTGTTCTTGTATTCTTTATTGGTTATTCTTATTCTCAATACAACGCTGAGACGCCTGCGCCTGTGATCATTTCTGTTGATAATTCAGATGAAATTGAGAGATATAAAGCTGATATTTCTAACCTTCAATTGCAGCTTGATGAGCTTGATAGTCAATTAATAAGCACACTTGATGGGCTTAAATCAACCAGTAAAAAACTCATTCTCTCTTCCAGTAAAGTAAGGGTTCTTGAAGACGAAATAAATTCAATTCAGCAAAAGCATGATGAACTTGAATCTAAACTAATTCAACGTGATTCAACAATTTCAGTAAATGAGAAAGAGATTAATTCTTTAAGAGATCTTTTAGCAAGCACTCTAATTGAACTAGAGTTAAGTCAATTTGAAATCGAACTTCTTGAAGAGCAGCTTTAAATATTTCTTCAGGAATAATAATTTACAAATTTATTTAGACTCTCTCTCGTTGTTCTATAAGAATTAACGATATGATCTTTATCTTCGTACCCTATCGCCAGACCGCATAGCACTAGCTTATCTTTGTATTCAGGAAGTTCTTGACGCACAATATCGGGGTACTCTCCTAAAGCCGCCTGTGGGCATGTTGCCAAACCATATTCGACTGCTGAGAGCATGATGGATTGAAGAAACATACCATAATCCATAAATGAGCCTTTTTCCATCGTTTTATCGATGAAAAAAAGAAGAATAACAGGCGCATTAAAAGCCTGATAATTTAAGGCCCATTGATTGATTTGTCTTTCCTTATCTTCTCGTTTTATCTCTAATGTTGAATAGAGCAATAAACCGCACTCCTTCCTCCTTTCTTTATAATCACCCTTCCACTCAACAGGATAATATTTGTAATCCATTAAGCCTTTTTGTCCATCACGAAAAGCCTTCTCAAACTTAATACAGAGATTGTTTTTACTCTCGCCAGTTAAAACAGCAACCTGCCATGGCTGAGTGTTTACTCCTGAAGGTGCTGTTTTTGATTGCTCAATAATTTTATTGATAATGTCAATTGAGACCTCTTTATTTAAGAAAGCTCTAGTAGATTTTCGTTTTGATAAAGCAGTTTTTACATCCATCATTTGCTCCATTTAATTTCAAATAAACTAATTGATTGGCTTTGCATAGAGAACAATTACATTCCCTACTATGATTAATAATACCCCTATTAAACCAATCCAGCTCCACTGATAGTTTTCAAATAAAGTTGATAAAAGTAGAGCGATAGTAGGCGTAAAAATATTGACATAGGAGGCTTTGTCTGCACCAATATTTCCAACAAGCTTGAGGTAAACCCCAAAACCAATGACTGATGCTACGACTGCCAGATAAATCAGCGACAAGACATAACTCTGGCTCGTATCAAAGCTGAAACTAACATCGCTAAAACTAATATACAAAATAAGAATAATTGAGCCATAGAGCATACTGAAGGCATTGCTCTGAACTAAAGGCATTTTTCTGGCCTGGAATTGGCCAGATAAGAGCATTCCTATTGATGCAAAAAAGGTTGCCATTAACATCCACATAAAACCTTTAACTACTCCAGAGTTTAATGACCACTCTGTATTACTAATTTCGTTTGAAAAAATAATTGAAAGGCCTGTGATGCCGACTATTGCACCCACCAATATCGGAAATCTAATCGGTATTTTAAAAAAAATAAAACCGTTAAAGACCGTAAATAAAGTGAGAGTTGAAAAAATAAGACAAACTAAGCCCGAGGCAAGATAAAGAGTACCAAAATAAGCACATATATAGTTAACACAAAACAGGAAAATACCTAACAAGACCCAACTTGCGTGGTCTCGCCATGGAAAAGTGAGCCTCAATCTTCTAATATAACACCAAACAAATAGCAGGAGAGAAGCCATTAAAAAACGCCACACTATTGAAACTTGTGGCGCAACCTCTCCTAACTGAAAACTAATCGCAAACCAAGATGAACCCCATGCCAAAAGGACTACAAAGTAGAGGAGAGCGTTCATTTGCCTGCCTATTTAAAATATAACTTCTATTGGATTCTATTAGAAATCAAATCATCCACAACGCCAGGCTCTGCTAGAGTCGATGTGTCTCCTAAATCTGCATAATCATCTTCTGCAATTTTCCTTAAAATGCGTCTCATGATTTTTCCTGATCTTGTTTTCGGTAAGCCTTGAGCAAATTGAATTTTATCGACTGTTGCAATTGGGCCAATTTCTTTTCTGACTAATGCTACAAGATCTCTTTTCAGCTCCTCAGTTCCCTCAACACCATTCATTAGAGAAACATATGCGTAGATGCCTTGACCTTTAATTTCATGAGGCATTCCAACGACTGCAGCCTCGCTTACATCGCTATGAAGTACGAGTGCTGATTCTATTTCAGCCGTTCCGAGTCTGTGACCAGAAATGTTGAGGACATCGTCCACTCTTCCAGTAATCCAATAATAACCATCAGCATCTCGTTTAACGCCATCACCGGCAAAATACTTTCCAGGGAATGTTGAAAAGTAAGCCTCCATAAAACGCTCATGATTGTTATAAAGAGTTCTCATTTGGCCAGGCCAAGAGCGTGCCAGAACGAGAACACCTGAGGCTTCACCTTCAAGCACCTCTCCACTCTCAGTTAAAACTTGCGGCTCAACACCAAAAAAGGGTTGAGTTGCTGACCCAGGTTTAAGAGCTGTAGCAAATGGCATAGGAGTAATCATATGACCTCCCGTTTCTGTTTGCCACCAGGTATCAACTACTGGGCACCTCTCTTCACCAACAATACTATAGTACCATTCCCAAGCCTCTGGATTGATAGGCTCTCCAACAGTTCCCAAAATCTTCAAACTAGACCTAGATGTTTTTTGAACAAGCTCATTTCCAGCCCCCATCAAAGCTCTGATAGCAGTTGGCGCTGTATAAAAAATATTTACCTGGTGTTTGTCAACTACCTGCCAAAATCTTGAAGCATCGGGATAATTAGGGACCCCTTCAAACATAAGAGAGGTTGCGCCATTAGCAAGTGGCCCATATACAATATAGGAGTGGCCAGTAACCCAGCCCACATCTGCAGTGCACCAATATATATCCCCTTCTTGATAGTCAAAGGTATATTTGTGCGTCATTGCAGCATATAACAAGTAGCCACCTGAAGTATGGAGAACGCCTTTAGGTTTTCCAGTCGACCCAGAAGTGTAAAGGATAAATAGCGGCGTCTCAGCATCAAACATCTCGCAAGGAAAACTGGGTGAAGCATTCTTAACTAACTCGTGATACCAAACATCTCTATCCGACCATCCAATGTCATTTCCAGTCCTTTCAACAACTACTATATTTTCAACGCATTCACACCCTTTTACCGCTATATCAACATTGGCTTTTAAAGGTATAGATTTACCACCACGTACTCCCTCATCAGCAGTAATAACTAGCTTGCATTCGCTATCAAGAATTCTATCTCTTAATGCATCTGGAGAAAAACCACCAAAGACGACTGAGTGAATTGCTCCGAGTCTTGCGCATGAAAGCATTGCGACAGTAGCTTCAACAATCATTGGCATGTAAAGGCAAATTCGATCGCCCTTCTCAACACCTAAACTCTTCATGCCATTTGCAAATTTGCAAACCATCTCATATAGCTCTTGATAAGTATATGATTCGCTAGAATCAGGGTCGTCTCCTTCCCAAATAATTGCAACTTGATCTGCACGCTCTGGAAGATGGCGATCGAGGCAGTTGTAGGACACGTTCAGAGTTGCCCCTTCGAACCAAGCAATTTTTCCTTTAGAAAAATCAACATTAGAAACTCTATCCCATTTGCTATCCCAACTAATGAATTTATCAGCCTGTTCAGCCCAAAAATTATCTGGATGGTTGATTGATTGTTGATACATAGAAAGATACTTTTCAGCATCAATCAAAGGCTTTCTATTGCTTTGCATAATTGGATATCTCATTTAACACTCCGATTAATCAATTCATAAAAAATCCATGTTACCAAACTCAATGTCTAGGTAGCCTTAAAAATATTTTTGTTTAAGCAAAAAAAAATGACGCTAATGCGTCATTTTTATGGGGAGTAAAAAAGTGTTATTCTTCGTCTTCCTTAATTTCCAGGTCGTCAGACTCTGTTTCTGAATCTAGTGCTGCTTGAGACAACTCTTCAGTAACTTCACTCATCTTAGCCTCATCTACTAATTTTTCCTGAGCATTCAGCTCTTCTTCCATTGCATACTCCTCAGTTAGGATTGATGCATCAATCAAACCTGCTTCGATCTCTCTTAAAGCCAGAACAGTTGGTTTGTCCTTAGCAACATCTAGAGTTGACCTAAAGCCACCAGAGTTCAATTGGTGAGCACGCTTTGCAGCAACTAAAACTAATTCAAATCTATTCTGTACCTTATCTAAACAATCTTCAACTGTTACTCTTGCCATAATCTTGATATACCTTTGAGGGTGAATGCTAAAATAAGCTATTTTACTTTATTACAATGGCCATGGAAAGACTTATTGTGCTTGATACAGAGACAACTGGTATCGATCCAAAAGAAGGACATCGTATTATCGAAGTGGGTGCAGTACAAATCGAGAATAGAGAGATTACCAATATTGAATTTCACAAATATGTACAACCTAATCGAACTGTCGGTGATTCAGTAAAAGTTCATGGAATCACTGATAAATTTTTGATAAATAAACCTCAATTCAATCAAATATCAGATGATCTTATCTCATTTATTGATGGAGCAACTTTAATTATTCATAATGCTCCATTCGATCTAGGATTTCTTAATCATGAACTTAAACTAAATGGAGTTAAAACTAAAGTCGAAGATTTATGCCCAGTTATTGATACTCTTGAGCTATCAAAAGAACAAAGACCTGGGACTATGCATAACTTAGATGCTCTTTGTAGAAGATTTGGAATTGATACAAGTGCTAGAACAAGACACGGGGCGCTTCTAGATGCCCAAATACTTGCGCAAGTATATTTAGCAATGACTGGAGGTCAATCAAGTCTTTTTCAAGAAACTCAAAATAATAAACCTCAGATTGCTAACTCTTCAATTATTAAAAAAAATAAATCAAATAAAGAAAAAATTAAGGTAGTTTTTGCCAATAAAGAAGAAACAGAACTTCATAATAACTATTTCAAAAATTAATCCAATCTGTCTCAAATATTTAACTCAAATTTGATTTAATTAAGCATTGACTAAGAAGGGTATGACAGTATAATTACTCACCTTCGGAGTGTAGCGCAGTCTGGTAGCGTATCTGGTTTGGGACCAGGTGGTCGGGGGTTCAAATCCCTCCACTCC
>CAZESR010000025.1:0-16887 GCA_964515065.1 uncultured Piscirickettsiaceae bacterium | reverse complement strand
GATTTAACTAGTCATGTAGCGGGTTATATTGCATTGACTCTATTTATAATTGCATATTTCTTTGTGATGATTGAGGAGTTCACACATTTTCGAAAGTCAAAACCAGTCATTTTGGCGGCTGGAGCTATTTGGGCAATTATCGGATGGGTGTATGCTTCCAATGGTATACCTCATGCTGCAGAGGTAGCAGTTAGGCATAATTTTTTAGAATTTGCTGAGCTTTTCTTATTCCTTCTGGTTGCGATGACTTACATCGAATCTATGCGAGAGCGCCTTGTTTTTGACAAGTTGAAAGTTTGGCTTATTTCAAGAGGGTTCTCTTACAGGCAGCTTTTTTGGTTAACTGGAATCTTGGCCTTCTTTATGTCTCCTATAGCTGATAACCTAACCACTGCTCTTGTAATGGGTGCGGTTGTATTGGCAGTAGGCGCTGGTAATGCCCGCTTTATTTCTATAGGCTTTGTAAATATTGTTGTAGCAGCTAATGCGGGCGGCGCATTCAGCCCGTTTGGCGATATTACTACACTGATGGTATGGCAGAAAGGACTGGTTGATTTTCAGCAGTTTTTTGTTCTATTTGTTCCATCAGCGGTTAACTATCTCATACCGGCAGCTATTATGCATTTTGCAATTAAAAATGAAAAACCTAATGCAATTGAGGAAAAGGTCGATATTAAAACTGGCGGTATTCTAATTACATTTATGTTCCTTGTAACGATTGCAACTGCGGTAAGCTTCCATAACTTCCTTCACTTGCCTCCAGCAATGGGAATGATGACTGGTCTTGGATATTTAATGATTATCAGTTACTTTGTTAAGCGTCATAATCCAAATGAAGAAAAATCGGAAAGATTTGATATCTTTAAGATGGTTTCAAGAGCAGAGTGGGACACACTACTCTTCTTCTTTGGTGTCATTGTAAGTGTTGGTGGGTTAGGATTTATGGGTTATTTAGCCTTAGTGTCTGAGGCAATGTATGTAGAGTTAGGAGCAACCTATGCTAATGTACTTGTTGGAATATTGTCTGCAATTGTTGACAACATTCCAGTGATGTTTGCAGTTCTAACAATGACTCCTGACATGTCTTTAGGTCAGTGGCTTCTTGTTACCCTGACAGCTGGAGTTGGTGGCAGCCTTCTTTCTATCGGTTCTGCTGCAGGAGTCGCTTTAATGGGTCAATCTAAAGGCTACTATACCTTTGTATCTCACCTTAAATGGATTTGGGCTATTGCTCTAGGATATGGCGCAAGTATTTTGATGCATCTCTGGATTAATGCAGCTCTTTTTGATGTCCCAATCTAATATTTTTGTCGACATAGGTAACTCCACTGTTAAGTGGCGGACAATAGAATCAAATGTCTATTCCAAGAGCGTAGATAAATTTTTATCAAACACACTACCCAATGCTGATACAGCTTGGGTCAGTGCTGTTGCTAATTTACACATTGTTGAGGATTTAGAGGCTCATTTTGATAAAGTACATCTTATTCATACTCAAAAAAAATTTAACAATCTAATAATCTCCTATGATGATGCGTCTAGTCTTGGGTCAGATAGGTTTTTTGCCATGCTTGGATCGATGGCTCACTTTCCCAAAAAACCTCTACTTGTAATTGATATAGGAAGTGCAATGACTTTTGATGTTATTGATGACAATGGTATACATCAAGGCGGTTTAATCATGCCTGGTCTTGGAGTACTTAGAAAAAGTTTTCCAAAGTTTGCCACGACTGATATGTCGACTAATGCTGATGGTTTGGCAAGTAATACATTAGACGCATGGAAAAATGGAACTCAAGTAATGCTCATATCATCAATCAATGTTCAAGTTGAAAAATTTAATGATATTTTCTCAGATGGAATGGTGATAATTTGTGGAGGCTTTGTTAATGAGATAAAAAATCAGCTTCCTAAATCTATACAAATCTTTGATAATCTTGTTCTTGATGGTTTGGAATGTTATAGCCAAACTGTGGGATAATAAATTTAACAATATAATACTAATAAAATTCAATGAAAGATCATCGCGTGCTGTCAGGAATGCGCCCAACCGGCCAACTCCACTTAGGCCATTATCATGGGGTCCTAAAGAACTGGGCCAGACTTCAAAACGAGTATGACTCATATTATTTTGTAGCTGACTGGCATGCATTCACGACTCATTACTCAGACAGAATTAATCTTGATAAAAATGTTTCAGATATGATTGTAGATTGGCTTGCCACAGGCCTCAACCCCAATACAGCAACTTTATTTGTGCAATCAAAGGTACCTGAACATGCAGAGCTGCATCTACTGCTATCGATGACAACCCCACTTAGTTGGCTCGAGAGAGTCCCATCATTTAAAGATCAACAAGAAAAACTTAAATCCAAGGACCTTTCAACCTATGGATTTTTAGGGTATCCGCTTCTTCAAAGTGCAGATATTTTGATGTACAAGGCTGGACTAGTTCCTGTCGGCGAGGATCAGGTTGCACATGTTGAATTTACAAGAGAAGTAGCCAGAAGATTTAATTTCGTTTATGGAAGGGAATCTGATTTTGAAGAGAAGGCTGAGTCTGCGATCACTAAGATGGGAAAAAAGCAGGCAAAACTTTATAGAGAATTAAGGAAAAACTACCAAGAGACTGGTGATGAAGAGTCACTCGTTAAAGCTAAAGCTTTACTTGGGGAGCAGCAAAACATTACTCTTGGCGATCGTGAGAGGCTTTTAGGCTTTATCGAAGGTTTAGGCAAGATTATTCTTACTGAACCAGAATCGCTCTTAACTGAGGCATCAAAAATGCCTGGACTTGATGGTCAAAAAATGTCTAAGTCCTACAATAATACGATTTCATTAAGGGAAGACCCAGAGATAGTTAAGAAAAAAGTGAATAAGATGCCGACTGACCCAGCTCGCATCAAGTTAACAGACCCAGGTGATCCTAACAAGTGCCCAGTTTGGCAAATGCATCAAATCTATTCTTCTAAAGAAACCCGAAACTGGATTAATGAAGGTTGTACAAAAGCAAAAATTGGCTGCATAGAGTGTAAAAAACCCGTTGTGGACTCTATTATTTCTGAGTTAGAGCCAATCCAAGAAGAAATAAGTAAGTATGAGTCTAACCCAAACCTCATTCAAGAAATAATCTTTGAGGGTTCAGAGAGGGCTAGACTTGTAGCTAAAAGCACAATGGAAGAGGTTCGAGATGCAATGGGGATAACCTACTAAGTCAGGTAAATAATGTCTGACAGAATACAAAAACTCATTGCGAATGCTGGCTATGGTTCAAGGCGCTGGGCTGAAAGGTTAATTGAGCAGGGTAGAATATCAATTAATAATCAGGAAGCCAAGCTAGGTGATAAAGCAATCATTACTGATAAAGTGACCATAGATGGCAGGTTGATTGATCTTGGTAGATACTCGGAAGAAGAAACAAAAGTACTGATTCTTAACAAACAGGCTGGCGTTATCTGTTCTAACAAAGATGAAGAGGGTCGACAAAGCGTATTTGAATTTTTACCCGATAATACTCGATGGGTCATGGTGGGCCGCTTAGATCTAAACACATCAGGATTATTACTCTTTACAAACAATGGTGATTTAGCCAATAAATTAATGCATCCTAGCTCTGAAATAGATAGAGAATACGCAGTCCGCGTTTTAGGTAAGGTTGAAGCTCAGCATATCAAGAAGCTCACAGATGGCATAGATTTGGATGATGGTTTTGCTAAATTTCATAAAGTGACCATTGGCGGTGGTGAGGGCGCTAATCGCTGGTATCACGTTGTCGTGAGAGAAGGAAGAAAGAGAGAAGTAAGAAGGCTCTGGGAGGCACTAGACTTTAAAGTTTCTAGGCTAATCAGAACGAGATTTAGTGATATCCGTTTGCCTGAAAAATTAAGGGCCAATCAGTCAGAATATCTAAAACCTAAACAGGTTCAGGCGCTCCTAAAGTCAGTCGATTTGTAGACTAAAATCAGTATTTTTTTTAGACTAAAATTTAAATTTTGAGAGGATTATCAATCTTGATATAGCCTATGTGTCAAGTATAATGGCGTCTTTAGATTTAAATTAACATAAGCCAGAATGTCTGACTATAAAAATACCTTAAACTTGCCTGCGACAGATTTTCCAATGAAGGCCAATTTAGCCAACCGAGAGGGCGGTTTTCTCAAAGAGTGGCAAGATCAAGATTTAAACCAACAGATTCGGAAAAAATTTAAAGGGAATCCATTATTTGTTTTGCATGATGGGCCGCCTTATGCTAATGGCGATATTCATATTGGCCATGCAGTCAATAAGGTTCTTAAGGACGTAATTGTTAAAAGTAAAACGCTCTCTGGTTTTGATGCCCCTTATGTACCAGGCTGGGACTGTCACGGCCTTCCAATTGAGCACATGGTTGAAAAAAAGAAAGGCAAAGTTGGGCATAAAATCACTGCTGATGAATTCAGAGCAGCGTGTAGGGATTACGCTGATAAGCAAATCGAAAAGCAAAAGGTTGATTTTAAGAGATTAGGAATTATTGGTGATTGGGATAATCCATACTTAACAAAAAATTTCAAATATGAAGCTGACATAGTTCGCTCATTAGGCAAGATTGTAAAAAATGGTCATCTTACAAAAGGCTTTAAACCGGTTCATTGGTGCACTGAGTGCTCTTCTGCATTAGCAGAGGCCGAGGTCGATTACAAAGATAAGGGTTCTGATACGGTTGATGTTGCGTTTAAAGTTAAAGGTGATTTTTTTGCTGAAGATAAGTCAGTATCCCTAATCATTTGGACAACAACGCCCTGGACACTTCCTGCAAATGAAGCGGTATCTTTGCATCCTGATCTGAATTATGTTCTTGTTGATATAGGTGAGAATCTATTTCTTTTATCAGAAGACTTGCTAGAGCCTTCTCTCGAGAGATACGGAATTCAGGATTTTAAAAAATTAAATAAGGTCTATAAGGGTTCTGAACTTGAAGGCATTATGCTTGAACACCCTTTTTATGATAAAGAGGTCCCAGTTATTCTTGGAGAGCATGTCACTACTGAAACTGGAACAGGAGCAGTTCACACAGCTCCAGCTCATGGTCAGGATGATTATATAGTGGGTCTCAAATATAAACTTCCAGTAGACTGTCCAGTTGATGGCAGGGGGGTATTTATCGATTCGACTGAGGGCGTAGCTGGGGAGTATATTTTTAGAGCCAACTCTACCATTATTGATATGCTCCATAACAGAGGAACTCTCGTAAAGCATGAGCCAATAACACATTCATATCCGCACTGCTGGAGGCATAAAACCCCTGTGATATTTCGTGCTACCCCTCAATGGTTTGTCTCCATGACGCAAAATAACTTAAGGGATAGGGTTAACGAAGAGATACCCAAGGTTAAATGGATTCCTAATTGGGGTCAAAAGCGTATTGAACTCATGGTTGGTAATAGGCCAGACTGGTGTATTTCTCGCCAGAGATATTGGGGTTCACCTATAACTTTATTTGTAAATAAAAATACAGGCGAACTTCATCCTGATACTGAATCCTTATTTGAAGTGATTGCTAAAAAAATTGAGGTTGAGGGTATTGAGGCATGGTTTAAACTTGAGGCTGAAGAAGTCTTAGGTTCTGACGCAAAAAATTATGAGAAGACAACTGACACTCTTGATGTTTGGTTTGACTCTGGTGTGAGTCATTATGCCGTTTTGAATGCAAGTGACTATCTGCCTGATGTAGCTGATATGTATTTAGAGGGCTCAGATCAGCATCGTGGCTGGTTTCAATCTTCTCTTTTAACCTCATGCGCAATCAATGAGAGAGCGCCATACAAGCAGGTTTTAACTCATGGCTTTACGGTCGATCAAAATGGCCATAAGATGAGTAAGTCTCTTGGAAATGTCATACCACCTCAAAAAGTTGTCAACTCTCTAGGTGCTGATATTTTGAGGCTTTGGATAGGAAGTACTGACTATTCAGGAGAGATGACAGTCTCAGATGAAATACTCAACAGAAGTGCAGATAGCTACAGAAGAATAAGAAATACGATGCGCTTCATGTTGGCCAATATGCAAGGATTTGATCCTGACAAAGATTTAGTTAATAATGAACAAATGATTGTATTGGATCGATGGATTGTCTCTAAAACAATCAATCTTCAGCAGCATATTATTGCTGAGTATGAAAATTACAATTTTCATTTTGTCATGAAAGCAATCTTAAATTTTTGTACAAATGATCTTGGAGGGTTTTACCTCGACATTATTAAAGATAGACAGTACACTACTCAGGTTGATTCACTGGCAAGGCGCTCAGCACAAAGTGCTTTATTCCATATCTCTCATGCTATGGTAAGATGGCTTACACCAGTTCTTTCTTTTACTGCTGAGGAGATTTGGCAGTTTCTCCCTGGCGCAAGTAAAGAGAGTGTCTTTTTACAAACTTGGTATGATGACTTAAAAGGTAATTTTGCTAATAAGGCGATTGAAACAGCCAGAGATATTAACACTCACTTAAGAAAAGAGCTTGAAGAAATGCGGCGCAATAAGGTCATCGGTTCATCACTCGATGCAGAAGTTGACATCTACTGTGATAAAGAAAATTATCAATCCTTGTTAGAGCTTAAGGATGAATTAAGATTTGTGTTTATAACTTCAGAAGCAAATATCTGTGATCTGATTGATAAACCAACTGATGCTAAAGAAATTAATAATTCACTTGCAATAAGGGTAAGAAAAAGTGTTCATCAAAAGTGCGTTCGTTGTTGGCATCACCGCCCTGAAATCGGTCAAAATAAGACTTATGTTGATTTATGTGGAAGATGTATAGAAAATGTATCTGGAGACGGTGAACATAGGATATTTGCTTAATGTCATTTAATACCAAAATTCTAAATGTAGAGCTTGGTGATAAATCCTATCCAATCTATATAGGCACTGATTTGTTATCTTCGAAGTCTTTATTGACTGACCATATTCAAGGCAGGCAAGTAATGATTGTAACAAATACAACCATTGCACCATTGTATCTAGAAAAGCTTACAGCTATTCTAGACGGCTTCAATGTTGAATCAGTTATTTTGCCTGACGGAGAGGAGTATAAAACGCTTGTGACTTTAAATAAAGTTTTTGATGCACTTTTAAAGGCTAAGTTTGATAGAAGTTCGACCCTAATTGCCTTAGGTGGCGGTGTAGTTGGCGATATTACTGGCTTTGCAGCAGCGTCCTACCAAAGAGGGATTGATTTTATTCAAGTACCTACAACCCTGCTTTCACAAGTTGATTCGAGCGTTGGTGGAAAAACTGGCGTCAATCATAAGTTGGGAAAAAATATGATCGGTGCTTTCTATCAGCCAAAAGCAGTCATCATTGATGTTGATACCTTAGATACATTAAGCAACCAAGAATTTTCTGCTGGAATGGCAGAGGTCATTAAGTATGGTCTTCTTGGTAATGCCGACTTTCTATCAATGTTAGAGATGAACATTGAATCAATCATGGCTCGCAAAAAAGATTTAATAATTGAGGTTATTTTTAACTCTTGTCAAGATAAAGCTAGAATTGTAGCACTCGATGAATTTGAAAGAGGAAAGAGGGCTCTATTGAATTTGGGCCATACATTTGGTCATGGAATAGAAAATGCATTTGGATATGGCACTTATCTTCACGGGGAGGCGGTCTCAATAGGAATGGTCATGGCAGCTAAACTTTCTAAAGATGAAGGTTATTTAACCCATGAAGATGTGCTGAGAGTTGAAAGCATTCTTTCAAAAGCTGATTTACCGATATCTATCGAAAAGGGTATTGAGAGTGAAGCGTTGGTTGGAGCAATGTCACTGGATAAGAAGTCTATTGATGGAATGATACGCCTAGTTCTTTTAAAAAGCCTAGGTGACTCTTATTTGGCGGACTCATATTCAAAAGAAAATTTCAATAAAGTGGTGGAAAGCTTTTGCCACTAAATTATTTTAAATATGTCATTAGATAATAAAAAAGTTAAAGAAATTGCTTACCTAGCTAGGCTCAATCTTGAAGATTCAGACATTGAGCAAACTACTACTGAGCTTAATAATATTCTGAGTTTGATGGATAAGCTCGGTGAAATAGATACTGGTGATGCTGAGCCAATGGCACATCCCTTAGAAATGTCTCAACGCTTAAGGGAAGACAAGGTCTCAGAAGAAGATATGTCTAAAGAATTTCAAGCGATTGCCCCAAAGACAGGGAAAGGGCATTTTCTTGTACCAACAGTAATTGAGTAGTCATGCATAATCTAACCGTTGCTGAACAGATAAAAGGCCTAAAAAATAAGGATTTTTCCTCGCAAGAGCTCACGCAGCATTATTTAAATAGAATAAATGACTCAAAGCTTAACGCTTTCATCTCTATAACAGAGGATCAAGCACTATCTCAGGCAAAAGAAGCTGATAAAAAAATAGCAAATGATGAGAGTTCAATTCTTACTGGGATACCTTATGCACATAAAGATATTTTTTGCACTCAGGGCATAAAGACTTCAGCTGGCTCAAAAATGTTGAATTCGTTTATTTCGCCCTATGATGCAACTGTCACAAGAAAACTGAATGACGAAAATATGGTGATGCTTGGAAAGACCAATATGGATGAATTTGCGATGGGATCATCGAATGAGAATTCATACTTTGGTCCAGTTCATAACCCTTGGGATGCTAGCAAAGTTCCGGGCGGATCTTCAGGTGGCTCTGCAGCAGCAGTAGCAGCTCGCATTTCGCCTTTTGCTACCGGGACAGATACAGGTGGTAGTATTCGACAACCAGCAAGTCTTTGTGGCATCACAGGGCTAAAACCAACCTATGGAAGGATTTCTCGTTACGGAATGATTGCATATGCATCAAGCCTTGATCAGGCGGGGCCAATGACTCGAACTGCTGAAGATGCTGCCATTGTTCTAAACGCAATGGCTGGTTTTGATACATATGATTCAACCAGTGTCAATAAATCGGTCCCTGACTATACAAAGTGCCTCAAAAATTCTGTCAATGGCCTAAAGATTGGTCTGCCAAAAGAGTACTTTTCTGAAGGCTTGGACTCAGGTGTTCAAAAGGTAGTGATGCAATCCATCAAAGAGTATGAGTCGATGGGAGCCCAGATCAAAGAAGTCTCTCTACCTAACTCAGTCCACGCAATTCCAGCTTATTATATTGTTGCTCCATGTGAATGCTCCTCCAACCTCTCTAGATTTGATGGAGTCAGGTATGGCTATCGTTGCGAACATCCAAAGGATTTAAATGATTTATATCTAAGATCACGCTCAGAGGGTTTTGGTAACGAGGTCAAAAGAAGGATAATGATTGGGGCTTATGCATTATCAGCGGGTTACTATGACGCCTACTACTTAAAAGCACAAAAAGTTAGGCAGCTTATCAGTGAGGACTTTAAAAAGGTATTTAAAAAGGTTGACGTCATCATGGGGCCTGTATCTCCGAGTGCAGCTTTTGACTTAGGTTCAGTTAAAGACCCTGTTTCAATGTATTTGGCTGATATATATACGCTCTCTGTTAACTTAGCAGGGCTTCCAGGTATGAGTATTCCAGCAGGGTTTTCAGGCAACTTGCCTGTAGGGCTGCAGTTGATTGGAAACCACTGGTCAGAACAGCTACTTTTAAATGCAGCGCATCAATTTCAAATGAGGACTGACTGGCATAATTTTTCGCCAGCAGATCTTTAAGGGGGCTCTTTTATGACTTGGGAAACAGTAATTGGGCTAGAAATTCACTCACAATTAAGAACTAAATCCAAGATCTTTTCAGGTGCCTCTACTGCATTTGGTTCTAAAGCAAATACTCAGGCTTGTGCTGTAGACCTTGGTTTTCCTGGAGTATTGCCTGTTTTAAATGAGGAAGCTGTGAAAATGGCGCTCCGTTTTGGTTTGTCAGTGAATGCAGATATAAACAAAAACTCGATTTTTGCGAGAAAGAACTACTTTTACCCTGACCTACCCAAAGGTTATCAAATCTCACAGTTTGAAATCCCTATTGTTGGAAACGGAACAATTGATATTACTCTAGATAGTGGAGAAAATAAAACAGTGGGTATTACCCGGGCTCACCTTGAGGAGGACGCAGGGAAATCTATCCATGACTTGTACGATGACTACACGGCAATAGACCTTAACCGTGCTGGAACTCCTTTGCTTGAGATTGTCTCTGAACCTGACATGAGTAGTGCAAAAGAAGCAGTAGCCTATGCTAAAAAAATTCATGCCTTAGTTCAGTACATCGATATCTGTGATGGAAATATGCAAGAGGGCTCTTTTCGATGTGATGCCAATGTTTCAGTTAGAAAGCAAGGTGAAGGACTAGGAACAAGAGCTGAACTAAAGAATATCAACTCATTTAAGTTCTTAGAGAAGGCTATTAATATTGAAGTTGAAAGGCAGATTGATATTTTGGAGGAGGGTGGCTCCGTAGTCCAGGAAACTAGACTCTATGATTCAATTAAAAATGAGACTAGGTCAATGAGATCAAAGGAAGAGGCCAATGATTATAGATATTTCCCTGACCCTGATCTGCTCCCTGTTGTAATTAGTGATGCGTTACTTTTGGCTATAAAGAAAGAGCTTCCAGAATTGCCAACTGAAAAAAAATTGAGGTTTATTGATGCTCTCGGATTAAGTCCTTACGATGCAGAAGTTTTAACATCGCAAAAAAAAGTGGCTGAGTACTTTGAAAAAATGATTAATCAAGGTGCAGATGCAAAGCTTTCTGCTAATTGGGTTATGGGTGATTTATCAGCAGCGCTAAATAAAAGTCAACTTGAAATTGAAAATTCGCCGATTTCTTCTGAAGACTTGTTTCAATTGATTTCAAGAATAACTGATAATACAATCTCTGGAAAAATTGCTAAGGATGTTTTCAAATTAATGTGGGATAGCAATGGAAGTGTTGATGAAATCATTGAGAAGCAAGGTTTAAAGCAGTTGACAGATTCAAGTGCTATTGAGTCAATCATTGATGATGTCATTGCGCATAATCCAGGACAAGTTCAGCAATTTAAAGATGGCAATTCGAAACTGCTAGGTTTTTTTGTTGGTCAAGTTATGAAAGCTTCTCATGGAAAAGCTAATCCAAAACAGGTTAACGAGATATTAAATGAAAAACTCTCTTAAGTTCAAGGATTTAGGCGGTGATTTTTTTACTCATGTTAAAACTCAAAAGCTAGAAAATACCTCTCTAATTCATGTCAATGAGAATCTCAAGAAAGAGATGAGCCTCAAAACGACCAATAAAGATCTTCTAAGTATTTGTTCAGGTGAAAAGCTCTTTGCTGAGCAAAGTCCAATATCTACAGTCTATGCTGGTCATCAATTTGGATACTTTGTTCCTCAGTTAGGTGATGGCCGTTCTTGCCTGATTGGCGAAGTAGATGGATTAGAACTCTCTTTAAAGGGCGCTGGAACCTCACCCTTTTCTCGAGGCGCTGATGGACGTGCTGTCCTTCGATCAAGCATACGCGAGTATCTATGCTCAATAGCTATGCAGGGACTGAGCATTCCAACAACCAGAGCGCTTGCAATAGTGAGCAGTAAATCACAAGTTTATAGAGAACATATTGAAAATGCAGCAATTGTTACTCGAGTGGCAGAGAGCTATATCCGGTTCGGTCACTTTGAATATTTCGCATCTCAGGGTCAAAATGATAACGTAAAAAAAATAGCAGATTTTGTTCTCAAATATTACATGTCTGAGCTTGAGAAGGGGGATTATTTGGGACTCTTTAATAAGGCTATAGAATCAACCGCAATAATGATCGCAAGGTGGCAGGCTCAGGGATTTTCTCATGGCGTTATGAATACAGACAATATGTCCATTCTAGGTTTAACTATTGACTATGGTCCTTTTAGCTTTATGGAAACTTATGACCCAAGCTTTATTTGTAATCATTCAGATACTCAAGGCAGGTACTCATTTGAAAGGCAGCCATCAGTTGCATTGTGGAACTTGCAGAGACTAGCTGACGCTTTAAAATCACTCATTCCAGAAGACCAGCTTAAGGAAGCGCTTTCATCCTACGAAAAAATATTAGTCAAAGAGTATTCATATTTGATGAGAAGTAAGTTTGGTTTAATGCTGCAAGATGATGGAGACAATGCACTGATTAATAACTTTTTAGAGCTTCTCTATACTAATAAAAAAGACTATCACCGTTCAATGAGAAGACTCTTGAGTCAGAAAGAGAATTTATTGGGAGATTGCTTTGAATCCTGGTTTAAAGATTACAAAAAAAGAATCAACAAAGAAGAGAGTCAATCTCAAAGTCTAGCCTTAATGAGACAGTGCAATCCAAAATATATTCTACGAAACTATTTGGCTGAAGTGGCAATTAGAAAAGCTGAAGATCAAGATGAGTATGAGGAAATTGATATTCTCTTTAGGCTTCTTGAAAAGCCTTTTGAGTCGCATGATGGCTATGATTCATATGACAGTGAGCCACCTGAGTGGGCGAAAAACCTCGAACTTAGTTGCTCATCCTAGAACAACAAGGGCATAGTTAAACCAACCTAAAATAAACTCAACCCATGGTCTTACCAGGTAATTAAAGCCTCCAAGAAACATTAAACCCAAAAGTATATAAAGGCCATATTGTTCTAACTGGTTGTATTGATAGGCTAATCTATTTGGAAGAAGTGCGCTAATGACCCGTGAGCCATCTAGGGGAGGAATAGGTAATAAATTAAAAACAGCAAGGACACAATTCACAAGTATGCCTATACGTCCCATTTCAATAAGTACAGCAATATTCATATTAATCGCAATAATCATTACAAATAACCAACAAATTGCCATAAAGATATTGGCACCAGGGCCTGCTAAAGCGACCCATATCATGCCATTTTTCCCATTACGAAGGGCGTTGAAATTTATTGGAACGGGTTTAGCCCATCCAAATATAAATCCTGATGAGGAAAGCAATAAAACTAATGGAATCGCTATGGTTCCAATTGGGTCAATGTGCTTAGTAGGGTCTAAAGTAACTCTGCCCATCATTCTTGCAGTATGATCACCAAGTTTGCTTGCTACCCAGCCATGGGCAGCCTCATGAAGGGTAATCGCGAAAAGCAGTGGAATAATATAAATTAATAAAGTTTGAAAATCAGGCATTAGGTAAAATCTAATTATTTATTGGTATAAATACATTTTATATGAAAAGCAGTGATTTTTTAATCTCTACAGTTAAAGAGGCGCCAAATGATGCCAAGATCATTTCGCACCAATTAATGATTAGAGCTGGGCTTATATCTAAGTTGGCGTCAGGACTTTATTCGTATTTACCAATAGGGCTAAAAATTATTCAGAAAGTTGAAAAAATTATTAGAGAAGAAATGAATAAGTCGATGGCATTAGAATTATTGATGCCGGTTGCCCAGCCTGCAGAACTTTGGCAAGAATCTAAAAGATGGGAGGAGTATGGGCCAGAGTTGCTTAGATTTCAAGATAGACATGAGAGGGACTTCTGTATGGGTCCAACGCATGAGGAAGTAATCACCAACATTGCTAAACAATACATCAAAAGCTATAAACAGCTCCCTATTAATTTTTATCAAATTCAAACAAAATTTAGAGATGAGATTCGACCTCGCTTTGGTGTAATGCGTTCGAGAGAATTCATTATGAAGGATGCATATTCGTTCCATATGGATGAGGAATCACTTGGTCAGACTTATCAAGTCATGCATCAGACCTATTGTAATATTTTTGACAGATTGGGCTTGGATTACAGGCCGGTTTTAGCCGATTCTGGAGCTATAGGTGGTGATAGTTCTCATGAGTTTCATGTTCTTGCTGAATCGGGTGAAGACGCAATCTGTTTTTCTGATACTTCAGACTATGCCGCAAATATTGAGAGAGCTAAAACTCTGCCTCAGGGAGAGCCTGCTGCTCCAAATGAGAACTTAACAATTGTTAAAACTCCAGATGTTAAGACGATTAATGATGTCTGCAGTTTATTGAATGTTAAGTCAGAGAATTCAATTAAAACTCTAGTTGTAATGGGTGACGATGAAAATCTAGTTGCTCTTGTTTTGAGAGGTGATCATGAACTGAATGAAGTTAAAGCATCAAAAATTGAGGGCATTAAGCAGCCACTCCAGATGGCAGATGAAGAAGAAGTTGTTAAGCAGCTTGGTTGTAATTTTGGCTCTATCGGTGTTGTCAATTTAGATATTCCTATTTTGGTTGATTATGCAGCAGCCTATTTGTCAGATTTTGTTTGTGGTGCTAATGAAAATGATAAACATTTTACCGGGGTTAATTGGCAAAGAGATGTTCAACAAATTACCACATGTGACCTTCGTAATATTGTTGCTGGAGACCCTTCACCAGACGGTCAGGGTTTGATTGAGATTAAAAGAGGGATTGAGGTTGGGCATATTTTTCAGCTTGGCACAAAATACTCAGACTCAATGAATGCGAATGTCATTGGTGAAGACGGCAGAGCGGTAAATATGAATATGGGCTGCTATGGTATCGGAGTGACTAGAATTATTGCGGCAAGCATTGAGCAGAATCATGACGATAGAGGTATAATTTTCCCTAGAGCAATAGCACCTTTTGAGCTTGTCATAGTTCCAATCAATTACAATAAATCGTCACGCGTTAGAGAGCTTGCAGATCAACTTTATGATGACTGTCAGCAAAAGAATATCGATGTGTTGCTTGATGATCGAAAAGAGCGACCTGGAATCATGTTTGCAGACTCTGAACTTTTGGGTATTCCTCATCGATTGGTTATAAGTGATACACATGCAGACAATGGGAAAATTGAATACAAATCAAGATCCCATTCAGATAAAGCTGAAATAGATTTTAAGGATGCAGTCAGCTTTATTCTAGATCAGTTTGACTAATGACATTTCTTCAGTTTTTATTGCCTCAGCATTTTTTATCGAGGCTCATGTTTCGATTTACAAGAATACAAGTGCCATGGATTAAAAACACTTTTACTTCTTGGTTTGTTTCAAAATATGAGGTTAATTTAAATGAGGCAGAGCTTGAAGATGTTGATGATTACAAGCATTTCAACGATTTTTTTACGCGATCCCTTAAGGCCGGTGCAAGGCCAATATCTGATTCAAAAGTAATTTCTCCGGTTGATGGCGTAGTATCTCAGTTTGGGATCATAGAAGAGTCTATGATTGTTCAAGCAAAAGGTAAAAAATACTCTGTCTCTGCTTTACTTGCCGATAATTCGAAGAATGATTATTTCAATAGTTTTACAACAATTTATTTATCACCTAAGGACTATCATCGTATCCACATGCCATGCAATGGTATTTTGAAATCAATGAAATATATTCCTGGAAATCTTTTCTCAGTAAACCAAACTACAGTCAATAACATTGATCAAGTTTTTGCCCGAAATGAAAGGCTTGTATGTCATTTTGATACAGAATTTGGTGAAATAGCTCTAGTCATGGTTGGAGCAATTTTTGTTGGATCTATGCAGACTTCTTGGGAGGGACAAATAACTCCTCCGTACACCAAATTAGTTAAAGGTTATGATTATATGGATCGCCAAATTCACTTATCAAAGGGAGAAGAGCTAGGTCGATTCAATATGGGTTCAACTGTTATTCTTATTCTACCTCAAGGTTCACCAGAATTGAATCTAGAGGCAGGGCAAGTTCTTAATATGGGTCAATCAATTACAAATTAATTATTCAGTTTCTAGCGTAGGTATTGATTCAATTTGATTTTCAAACTCTCTAAGTCTTTTATAAACACTAGCGAGTTCGATTATCGTTGGCCATGAATTGAATAAGTACTGTAATGATCCCTCAACCCTTCCAAAGGCCCTGATTATTTGTTGCATAACACCTAAAGTCATTACACCTGCAACAATAGCTGGAGCTAGTACAATGTAGGCGACTAAAACGTTTATTTGGAGGTAAGCAAGTCTGCCAATATTAAAGTATAAGTAATATAAATAACTCTTATAGTGGATGAGTCGAACACCTTCAAAGAGCTCATTAAGTGATTTCGGTCTTACAGTTCCATCATCTTCAGCAATAACCAAAACCTTTCTGTAGGCCGCCTCTCTTTTTTGTAGGTCATATTCAATACCTACAAGCCTTAAAACCCAAGCCAAACCAATCATTAATAATGTTCCACCAACAGCCCAAATAAGAGCACTCACAACCAGTCCATATTCCCACTCACCAAACCACATAATTGGAATACCAACTGCTAATCCCATAAGTAGCGGGAAATATTCAACTAGAACCATTATTGATTCAATGAGGCTTGTGCCAAGACCTTCCATAATTCTAGAAAATCTTATTGTGTCCTCTTGAACACGCTGCGAGGCACCCTCGATAGTTCTGGCTTTATCATAAACGCTATGATAGAACTCAACCATTGAAGCTCTCCACCTAAATAAAAAGTGAGATGTCAGAAATGAAGTTGCCAATCCAAGAACAATCCAAAGCGCTGCAAGCTGAGCAAAACTATATAAGCCTCCAAAATATTCTTCCATAGTTACTGCATTTGGAGTAGCTAATGCTTTTTGAATCATATCGTAGAATCCACCAAACCATTCGTTGATTTTGACATCTATTTGTACGGAGAGCCAAAGTGAAGTTAGAATAATTGTTGAGCCAAGATAAGCCCACAAAAACCATTTTTTTTGAGTGAAAAATTTAAACATTTATAAAGATTAAATAATAATTGTAATTTGATTAATGATAATACCTAAATAAACCTAAAAATTTTGATAAGTTTCAGAGCATTTTTTGATATTTATAGTCTACAAGATATAATTATTAATCTGATCAACTTAGATTAAATATCTTATTTATAATCTTAGAAAATATCACTTTGATAAATAATATAAAATAAATTTATTCATTTAAATTGAGTAATGAATCTATATTATTTCATT
>CAZESR010000024.1:0-17388 GCA_964515065.1 uncultured Piscirickettsiaceae bacterium | reverse complement strand
AGAAATGGTTCAGATGCTTTCTGAGAAACTTCGATTATCTAAGGCCGAAGTTTTTAGTATGCCAAATAAGGAGTTAATAAATTGGCTTAATGAAGAGCTGCCAAAAAGAAAAATTAAGAATATTCTTAGCGGCGAACAAATTGCAAATGAAATTGCTCAAAGCTTAACCAGCAAGACAGAGCTAATGAGATACGATAATTCATATGAGTCTTTTAGTGAAAGCCTATTTAATGAAATTGATGCAAGTATTACCAAGAGTGTAGGAGCTATTGCTTATAGTGGTAGTGTTGTATTACAGCCAACAACTGATGAACCTCGACTGATGTCTTTGGTTCCAAACACCCATATTGTGCTAGTAGATGAGGAATCTATCTATGAAACTTTTGGCCAAATTATGCTAGATCAAAACTGGTCTATAAATATGCCATCAAATACTTTGCTGATTTCAGGACCATCAAAGACTGCTGACATTGAACAAGTTTTAGCTTATGGTGTTCACGGACCTAAAGAACTAATAGTTTTAATTCTAACCTCATAGAGTGATTGAATAATTTCTTTAAATAAATGATATATCAAATATTCAGCATTATCTTTCCTGTCGTTGCCATCGTTCTTGTTGGCTATTTTTACGCCAGTAAATATCAGCCCAACATGGACACAGCGAATAGTATCAATATGAATATTTTCTTGCCAGCTCTAATGTTTTCTGTTCTCTCAAAGGAATCATTTCACATTCAAAATTACCAAATGCTTGCATTGTCTGGTGTGATGGTGGTTTTAGGGTCAGGAGTTATCGCCTGGACAGTAGCAAAGACACTTAATATCAATATTAAAACCTTCGTTCCCCCGATGATGTTTAATAATACCGGCAATATTGGGCTTCCTATAGCGGTGTTAGCGTTTGGTGAAATAGCTCTTGGCGCTGCCGTGGTTCTTTTTGCTATTGAAATGTTACTACATTTTACTTTTGGAGCCTACATCCTATCAAAAAACACAAACTTTATTTCCATCTTTAAATCACCCATATTAATCGCAACCCTGCTAGGTTTAGTTGTTAATTTGATAGATTTCCAATTCTGGAATCCAATGTCTCAAATGCTAGACTTGTTAGGTGATGCTGCACTCCCATTATTACTTTTTACTCTAGGGACTCGTTTAATTGGCATTAACTATAGCGATTGGAAGTTGGGTGCTTTGGGATCTATTTTATGCCCTCTCTCTGGCTTAATAGTTATGCTCCTCATCATTCAGTTTGTTGAGTTAGAACATCTTCATTATCAACAGCTAATTTTATTTGCCGTATTGCCTCCTGCAGTTCTTAATCACATGATGGCAGAAAAATATAACCAACAGCCTGAAACTGTCGCCTCTATAGTGATGATTGGTAACGTTGGTAGTTTAATTGTTCTTCCCTTGGCGCTATACTTTATTCTTTAAAAGGTCTTACAAAAAAAGCTTCAGGTTATGCTAGCTTATGAAATTTGTTTTGCGAGATAATTCTGATAGGATCTCAGGTCCATTAGATCTTAAGATTACGATCTCTTCTAGCCTGACCCCAAATCTTCCTTGAAGATAAATTCCTGGTTCAATTGAAAATACCATTCCCTCATCTAATACAACCTCTGAAGTTGCAGTAATGTATGGTGGTTCATGGATATCAATACCAAGTCCGTGGCCTGTTCGATGAACAAAATAGTCACCATAGCCAGCCTCAGTAATCACTCTTCTTGCTGCAGCATCAACCTCTTTAGCGATAACGCCTGGCTTAGCAGCGCTCATAGCAGCTTGAACAGCACGCTCTACTATAGCATGAACCTCATGATAGCCTTCTGGCGCTTCACCGAGGACTGACATACGGGTCATGTCACTTGGAAAGGTGCCTTTTCGACCACCGATGTCAATCAATACTACATCACCATATTTTACCTTTCGATTCCCTGTGTGATGATGTGGAAAAGCACCATTCGGGCCCGACCCTACAATACAAAACTGAGGCTTCGCTCCCTCTGAAATAAAGTGTTTGTTGATTGCCTCACCAATTTCTAGTTCAGTCACTCCTTCTTTGATTGCAGAAAAACCGGCCTGCATTGCCCTGTCGTCTATCAGTGCATTTTCTTTAAGGTTAGCATATTCCTTTGCATCTTTACGCATTCTCAAAGCACCAATAGTAGACTCAGTAAATTCATATGAAGGATTTGATAGAGATTCAAGGAGAATTAATGCAAAGTGAGAGCGCATCGCTTCATCAATTACAATATGTTTGGCACTAGATGAGCCAGTATATTCTAGTGCTTCAGTGAGTGCTCTTTCTGGTCCAGTTTCATCATTCCAGCATTGCATTGATATTTTGGTTTCCTTTTTGACCCCTTCAGCATTTACTGAAGGCATCAGGAAGGCTTCTTTTTCTTTTCCTATTAAAAGCATACATGGTCTTTCATCTGGGTATGGGTTGAAGCCTAAAAGCCAGTTCATATGTGTTCCAGGACCAAGAGCAATTAAGTCAACATTGTTTTCTTTCATTCGACCACGAACCGAATTCAGTTTGCTTTGCATTGATTATTCCTCGCTACTATAAATACGATAGAAATTATAAGCCCCTTAAATCTTTTTGTGGTTTTATTATATTTGAGAATTTTCTGGAAACAGACAGACGCTATGAAATATGCTTAGAAAGTTAAATGTTAAAACTGACTGAAGCTTAATTGCGTTAAAACTTAGATTTCTTGTTAAATCTTAGGATTCTACAAACGCTCTCTCAATCACAAAGTGACCTGGATTAATATTTCGAGCTTCTATAAAACCTTTCGACTCAAGAATAGCGACAAAATCCTTGAGCATACTGGGACTTCCGCACATCATAAAGCGATCATCTTCCAAGGTAGGGTGAGGTTGATTCAAATCAAGAAATAATTTACCACATTCCATAAGCGTTGTTAGGCGACCATTATTTTTAAAAGGCTCGCGGGTTACAGTTGGGTAGTAAACAAGCTTTTCCTTAACCATCTCTCCCAAATATTCATCATTTGGAAGCACGTTTTCAATATAGTCCGAATAAGCCAACTCCGAAACCTCTCGAACACCATGAGCCAAGATAATTTTTTCAAATTGGTCATAAATTTCAGGATCCTTAATGATGCTCATAAAAGGCGCAAGCCCAGTTCCAGTTGCTAATAAATATAGGTATTTTCCAGGAAACATATTATCGGGAACTAATGTACCAGTAGAGCGTTTACCTACTAGAACTTCATCACCCACCTGAAGATTTTGCAACTTTGAGGTGAGTGCACCATCTTGAACTTTAATACTAAAGAATTCAAGCTCAGGCTCATGATTAGAACTAGTGATACTATATGCCCGCATTAATGGGCGCTCATCAGATGGAAGTCCAATCATTGTGAAATGACCATTCTTAAATCGATAACCCGGATCTCGAGTAGTTCGAAAGCTAAATAAGTTTTCATTCCAATGATGCACATGTGTCACGCGCTCAGTCATTAATGACATAGATACCTACCTTGAATTATTAATTTCATAAACATATTTTAAAAAATCGACGTAATTATACCCTTAAATGATTATCTTTAAATAGACCTCAATGGACTTCAATTTCTACCATATTCCAATCTATTCCAAACCCTTTCATGAAAATAATATAGAAACATTTTGGTCAAAACTTCTATTGAGCCAATTGTAGCGGCGATAGCAAAACTTCCTGTGATTATGAATGAAATTAAAATCGTATCACAAGTCGCAAGAATCCTCCAGGAGATTGACTTTCCGATAGATCTAGACTTGTTTTCTTTCATCTGATTACTCCGGTAATTTAAAAAATTAATATTGCAAGTTGAGCCCATGATTATTTGCAGCGGCTTGATAGCACATACTGAATCCATTAGTATAATCTTCCTCATTACTACCTTTATAAGATTCCAATAATTGATAGCTAGTGATGCCAGACCTAATCATAAATTGCAATTGGTCAAGATGTGCATTGATACCAATCATTTCTCCAGCATATTTCCATCTTTTGCTCAACAGGTATGCTTGAGTATATCCTCTTCCATCATCAAAATTATTAAAATCTAAAGCAATTAGCTCTATGAATTCAAGCTGATCTTGAATCATATACACATCATCCGAAGGCTCTATGATTATGCCAACACCTAATTTCGAGTATTTGTCAGAGTTCTCAAGCCACTCATCAAATGTAACAAGGTTAATTGCTTCATAATCCTTATTAATTAGACTTGTAGGATTTTGGATCTCATCCATAAACCTTCTCCTTAAATACGTCAATTCCAATTCTCTTAAAAACATCTGTAAATTTTTCATTTGTTTTACGATGATCAATATAGACATTGACAATACTTTCAACAGCATCGACGATTTGCTCACTGCTGACTGAAGGTCCTAACTTTTTCCCTATATTGGTCTCATGAAGAGTCTCACCAGCGAGCGTAATTTGATAATACTCTTCACCTTTTTTCTGCATACCTAATAAGCCAATATCGGCAATATGATGGTGTGCACATGAGTTTTCACATCCCGAAATGTTGATATTTAAATCTCCAATATCAAGCAGTCTATTCATATCATTAAATCGCTCTTGCACCCTGTTTGCTATTGGAATTGAGACAGCTTTTGCTAGGTCACAATAATCTCTTCCAGGGCAAGCAACAATCTGAGCAAGAGTACCTTGATGAGGACTTTCAAGATCATATTTTTCTAATGATTTCCATAAGTCATAGACTTGATCTTTTCTTACAAAAGGAAATACAATCGTTTGTCTTTTGGTTGTTCTAAGTTCACCTGAGCTATACTGGTCAGCTAATTCAGCAAGAATCCTCATTTGCTCTGAAGTTGCATCTCCAGGAGCAGCTCCAGGCTTAGTAAGAGAGATATTTACAATGCTATATCCAGATACTTTATGGTTTCTAACATTATTTTTCTTCCAAATACCGTAATTAAAGTCAACAACATCCTTAAAACCATCCAGATTTATTGCTTTGATTGGCAATGCAAAGACTTCTTTTAGGCTTTGAAGCTCTTTGAGGTTTAGCTTAAGCTCAGGGTCATCCTTAGTTTCTTGCCAATCCTCATCGACTAATCGAGAAAACTCACTAGCACCTAACTCACGAACTAAGAACTTGATTCGAAGCTTCTTTTGATGATCACGACGACCCTTTAAGTTATATATCCTCATTGTTGATTCAAGGTAACTAAGAATATCTTCAATTGGAACAAAAGAAGCAGTTTCTGCAGCGACCATTGCAGCAGCACCTAATCCCCCGCCTACATAAACACTAAAACCTAACTCTCCTTTTTTGTTTTTAACCAGCCTTAGGCCTAAATCATGTATCCTCAAAGCTGTCTCATCAAGCTTTGCTCCATTAATAGCGATTTTAAATTTACCAGGTAACCATGAAAATTCTGGATGAAGGTTAAACCAGCGCCTAATCATTTCACAGTATGGCCTCGCATCTTCAATCTCACTCTCTGTCAAACCAGATAATGGATCTGCAGTAATATTCCGAGTAGCCTTGCCACTGGTTTGAATCGCATGAAGCCCCACATCAGTCAAATCACGAAGCAGATTAGCAATATCTGGTAACTGTATCCAGTTGAACTGGATATTTTGTCTCGTTGTAAAGTGTCCAAATCCCCTATCATATTTCTCAGCTACATCAGCAAGAGCTCGAAGCTGGTTCGAACTTAAGATTCCATAAGGTATAGCAATTCTAAGCATATGGGCATGAAGCTCCATGTAAAGGCCATTTCTGAGCCTTAAACTTCTAAACTTGTCCTCATCTAACTCACCAGATAAATGTCGATTTAGTTGCTTTTCAAATTGATCAACTCGCTCTACTAAAAACTGTGTATCTTTTTCGCTATATTTGTACATTCCACAAAATATTTTAAAATATGGTGCAAATTATAGTAAAATATTCTAAATATATTATATTCTAGTTACAAAAAAGTAATTTTTTCTATTTATTTTTTCAATTGAAGAAAAATATTATCGTTTTAACCCTTTTTTAATAAGATTATGGATGCTATTGATATTAAACTATTGAAACTTCTTCAACATAATGCTGAACTTACAATTCAGGAGTTATCTTCTGAAGTTCATTTATCGACTACGCCCTGCTGGAAAAGAATTAATCAATTGAAAGACAACGGCTATATTAGTAAGACAGTGGCAATTGTTGATAGAAAAAGAGTTGATTCAAATGTTACTGCCATGGTGGCAGTCACTGTGACCAATCATAATCAAGAGAGAATAAGTCTTTTTGCAGAAATCATAAAAGAGATACCTGAGGTAATTGAGTGCTATCGAATGAGTGGAGAAACGGATTACCTTCTTAAAGTCGTTGTCAGCGATATAGAAAGCTATGATATTTTTTATAAAAACTTAATTGAAAAAGTTCAATTTCTAAAGGTGACATCCAATTTTGCAATTGAAGAAATTAAAAGCACAACTGAAATTCCTCTGACTCAAATGGAATCACGACTTTAAACCCTAAGAATATATCAAGACTTTTGAAAGCCCAGCAAGACAGATTAGAATCAACACGCTACCCATCCATCTTTTGAATTGGGTGTCATTTTCAATGATTCGATCGTGCACTTTTAGGCCTACGAAATGACCCAGTGCTGCTACAGGAATAAGCAATAACGAAAACTGCCAGTTGATATAGACATCGACAATTAAAAAGGCGCTCATCTTAATAGTAACAAGCAAAAACCATAAAACAAAAAGGGTATTGCGAAGCCTTTTGATATCGATATTTTGCATGTAAACTGCAACTAAAAGTGGCGCACCGTTTAGCGATGTTCCAGAGATATACCCACCCAAAATTAGGAGTAATCGACTGACCCATCCCTCTCGAGAGGCAATTTGAACATTTAAAATCCATGTCAACGCGTAAAAAGAAGTAATGGAGTAGACTATTAATGTCATAACAGTTGGTGGAAGACTAATCAGACCAATTACTCCAATTATTTTTGCAGGTAAGATCCACGGAAGTGACTGTTTGAGATACGCCCAATCAATAGTTTTTAAAGATCTTGCTAGGGCAATTCCAGAGAAAAAGAGTAAATGTATACCTATAATTGGTAGCCAATCAATTGGAGATCCACCAACAAGCATAAGAAGAGGAAGTCCTAAAACAGCTCCACCAAACCCTAAACCCGTTCTAACAAAGCCAATCCATACAAAAATGAGTGAAATAATTCCTATTTCAAATGAAGTAAATACCATAATTCCGAATGTTGCCTTATGGGGTATAAAGTGTAATTACTTTGTAATTACATTGATTTAATAATCTCTGCTATTTCTTCTGCAGACTCCTTGGCAAGCTCATAATTAGCACTTTCGACCATCACTCTAATGAAAGGCTCTGTACCTGACTCTCTTATTAAGATGCGACCAGTGTTTGATAATTTTGACTCAATTGAATCAACCGCTTGAGTTAATTTTGATTCACCCTGGAGATTGACCTTTGCTTTAGTTTTAACATTAATCAGCACTTGGGGGTATTTTGTCACTTTACTTTTGAGCTCTAAGAGAGTTTTTCCTGACTTAAACATAACCTCTAGAACTTGCAATGCAGCGATAATGCCATCACCGGAGGTTGATTTGTTTAGACAGATAATATGACCAGACCCCTCGCCACCAAGGACTGCTTTATGTTTAATCAATTGGTCCATGACATGTCTATCACCCACGTCTGCCTCAATAAAGCTAACATCGATATCAGAAAAAGCCGACTGAATACCTAGATTGGTCATTTTCGTGCCCACGACTGTATTTGATTCTAAATTTCCACTTTCTTTCCATGCATTCGCAATAATATAAACCAATTCATCACCATCGACTTTTTGCCCCTCATGGTCCACCATAATGAGTCGATCTCCATCACCATCAAAGGCAATACCAAGATCTGCATTATTCTCTTGAACTTTCCTTTGAAGGTGTTTCGTATCAGTTGCTCCGCAGTCACGGTTTATGTTGTAACCATCCGGAGTGTTGTTAATCATTGAGACCGATGCACCTAATTCAGTAAATACATCTTCAGCGATGTGATATGTAGCTCCATTAGCGCAATCAATAATAATTTTTAAATTTGATAAATCACAAGACTTATCAAATGTAGACTTGCAAAATTCAATGTATCTACCTAAAGCTTGTTCATAGCGCCTTGCCTTTCCAATTGATGCAGAATCTACACTAGTCATTGGCATTGAAATCTTTTTTTCAATTGCTTTTTGAGTATCATCGCTTAACTTCACTCCCTTGCTAGAAAAAAACTTAACTCCATTGTCTTGAAAAGGGTTGTGAGATGCACTAATGACAACACCTGCAGTCGCCCCAAACGCCTGAGTCAGATAGGCAATAGCTGGAGATGGCATAGGGCCGAGCATCCCAACATTTACACCGGCGGATAAAAAGCCAGCTTCAAGTGCTGACTCAAATAGATAACCTGACACTCTTGTGTCTTTACCAATAATGACGCTCGCATTTTCGTTTTGATCTTTCAAAACAGAGCCAACTGCCCACCCAACTTTCAATAAGAAATCTGCAGTAATGGGAGACTTGCCAACCTCACCGCGGATACCATCAGTTCCAAAAAAATTACTCAAAGCTACTCCCTAAAATTTTTAATTTGTTGCCATACTTTTAAAGCGTCATTTGTCTCTGCAACATCATGAACTCTAATGATATCAGCTCCGTTCTCAACAGCAATCAATGCCGCTGTTACGCTCCCAATCATTCGCGAATCAACGTCTCTATCACCGAGCAAGGTTCCTATCATTGATTTTCTTGAGAGTCCAGCCAGAATGGATACGCCAAACTCATGAAACTCTGAGAGATTCTTTAGCAAAGCTATATTATGACCTAAATTCTTTCCAAAACCAAATCCAGGATCCAGAGTTATCGAACTAAGTTCTATTCCCGCTCTCTCACACGCCTCAATTCTTTCCTTAAAAAAAATCTTGATATCTTCAACAACATCATCATAACTAGGGTTATTTTGCATTGTTCTAGGATTACCCTGCATATGCATCAGACAAATGTCAACCTTAAGTTTTGCTGCCATCTCTATGGCCCCTTTTGCTCTGAGCGCATTGACGTCATTAATAACTCTTGCTCCTGATGCAACAGCTTGCTCCATTACCTCAGGTTTCGAAGTATCAATTGAGATAGGCACATCAATTTCATTTGTGAGTGCCTCAATAACCGGCATGACCCTGTTAAGCTCATCATTTACACTGACAGCTGACGCCCCAGGACGGGTAGATTCGCCACCAATATCGATAATGCCAGCGCCATTTTCAACCATCGATTTAGCTTGCTCAATAGCTGAAGCTGAATCAAAAAATTTACCGCCATCAGAAAAAGAATCGGGTGTTACATTAAGAACACCCATAATGATTGGCTGGCTGAGATTCATGACTAGAGCAATTTATGCAAACTGCTCTGTACCACCATCAGCATCAGTGTTCGTGTCTGATGAAGATTTTGAACTCTTTGAATCCTTGCCTCCAGTGCCCAGTTCAGATGAGACCTCATCAGAATCTATAACCTCTGCTGCCTCCCTCATAGGAACCCTAGCCATTAGGTCATCGATCTGATTAGTATCAATTGTTTCAAACTCTACTAACGCAGCAGCCATTGCATCGAGAATATCTCTGTTATCTTCAATAATCTTGTACGCTGCAGAGTAATTCGTATCAATAATTTTTCGAATTTCACTATCAACTTTTGTAAACGTTTCATCTGAAATGTGTTTATGCTTAGTAACCTGACGGCCTAGGAAAACTTCTCCCTCATCCTCTCCATAAGCCATAGGTCCCATGACACTTGACATGCCCCAAAGCTTGACCATTTTGTGAGCTATTTCAGTAGCACGCTCGATGTCATTACTTGCCCCAGTCGTCACCGCATCCTCACCATAAACCAACTCCTCAGCAATTCGTCCACCAAACAATGAAGCAACTTGTGAATTCAGCTTGCGTTTAGAAATACTGTAGCTGTCTTTTTCAGGAAGGAACATCGTGACTCCTAAGGCCCTGCCTCTTGGAATAATACTAACCTTGTAAACTGGATCATGCTCAGGCATTAAGCGCCCAACTATTGCGTGTCCAGCTTCGTGATATGCTGTCATTTCCTTCTCAGCAGCATCCATCACCATACCCTTACGCTCAGCGCCCATCATGATTTTATCCTTGGCCTTCTCAAACTCCTTCATACCAACAAGCTTCCTACTGAATCGTGCAGCTATTAATGCCGCTTCATTCGCAAGATTAGCTAGATCTGCACCGGAGAATCCAGGAGTGCCTCTGGCAATATCCATTGACTTGACATTCTTTGCAATTGGTAGTTTTCTCATGTGGACTTTTAAGATTGCATCACGTCCATTAATATCAGGAAGTCCAACAGTAACTGTCCTGTCAAATCTTCCTGGTCTGAGAAGTGCTGGATCGAGAACATCGGGACGGTTTGTAGCCGCAACTACAATAATTCCTTCTGAACCTTCAAATCCATCCATTTCAACTAGCATCTGGTTGAGTGTTTGTTCACGCTCATCATGACCGCCACCCATTCCTGCACCACGCTGACGTCCAACAGCATCAATCTCATCTATAAAGATTATGCAAGGCGCATTTTTCTTAGCTTGTTCGAACATGTCTCTGACACGTGAGGCACCTACGCCAACAAACATCTCCACAAAATCTGAACCAGAAATGAAAAAGAAGGGAACGTCTGCTTCACCAGCAACTGCTTTAGCAAGAAGAGTTTTACCAGTTCCTGGAGGCCCAACCATCAAAACGCCTTTAGGTATCTTTCCACCAACCTTAGTGAACTTACTTGGGTCAGAGAGAAAGTCTACTAGCTCACCAACCTCTTCTTTTGCCTCTTCCACACCAGCAACATCTTCAAAGGTTACGTGCGATTCATCCTTAGTAATTAAGCGTGCTTTAGATTTACCGAATGACATTGGGTTTTTACCACCCATTGCACCTCCAGCACCACGCATCGTATACATGATGACTCCAATAAGAAGCAGTATTGGTGCTAGCGATATGATTAATTGTTTTACAAAGCTCTCTTTGGCTGGAGGCGTTGCTTGGACTGAAACTCCATTATTCAAAAGGTCTCCCATTAATCCAAGGTCACCTGGACTATAAGTTTCAAACTTTTCACCGAGTGCAGTAACACCACTAATGTTGCTTCCAGCTATTGTTACGCTAGAAACGTTGCCCTGCTTAACATTTTGAATGAATTGAGAGTAGCTAATATCATTAGATTCACTTGTTACATTGAACTGCCCAAAAAGCGAGGCAAGGACACTTCCAAGGACCAACCATAGTAAAATATTCTTATACATAAATTTAAATTTAACCTAAATTAGAAAGGTAAATATACCCTATTGGTTTCATATATATAGGGTTTGATGGCATTTTTCAAGGTTTAATCACTATTTTTTTTAACTGTGTCATAATGAAAAATACAACATTAAAAATCTGCCTCCAATTCAATACTCTAACAATTTTGTATACTTATGAACATTAAGCCTGAACAACTTCAGAACTCACTTTCGAGCCAATTAGCTTCTACATATTTCGCTTTTGGTGCAGAAATACTCTTGGTTGAGCAGTCTTTATCAATGATTAAAGGTGCTGCTCGAGAAAATGGCTTTAGTGAACGATTTAGGTTTGATATTGACGGAAATTTCTCTTGGGACAGCATTATTAGTCTGATTTCTAGCCCATCTCTCTTTACAGAAAGAAGAATAATAGAGTGTCGACTAACCACGGGAAAGATTGGAGTCAAGGGCTCCAAGGCGCTAACTGAAGTTGTAGAAAATCTACCAGAAGACATTCTACTAATTATTTCCTCAGGAAAGCTGGAGATGGCCCAGCAAAAAAGTAAGTGGTTTAAAGCACTAGATAAAAATGGAATCATCATTCAGCATTGGGAAGTTCAAAGTAGTCAGCTTGTTGGCTGGATTACAAGAAACATGTCTCAACTCGGCCTGAAGTCCAATATCGAAGTTGCCAATGCCATAGCCTACTGTACTGAAGGAAACCTTCTGGCTACAATGCAAGAAATTCAGAAGCTAAAGATTGCCTATCCTGATGGCAAAATTAATCTTCAAGAATATCTAAATCAGATTGATCAGCAATCACAATATTCTGTTTTTGGAATGATTGATTCCGCCCTTCAGGGTGATACTGACAAGGTAAACAAAATATTTAGCTCGCTCGTTGATGACTCAACACCTCCAGTCATATTAATATCCTCGCTTTACAGAGAAATTAAAAATTTAGTTACAATGTCTATTGAGCTGAAAACAAACCAAACAATTGAATCGATTCTTAATAATCATCGAGTATGGCAAAAACGCAAACCACTCATATCCAATGCACTCAAAAAACATAGTTACCAAAAGCTTCAGAAGCTTCTTTTAAGGCTAGGTCGTATTGACCGTTCTCTCAAAGGTATGGATAATCTTAACGTTTATGATGAACTGCAAAACGTAGTTATCTCTTTATCTGGGAAAAACAATGAACTCAATAGCTAAACTAGTTAACACAATGGGACAAAAGGCTAAGCAAGCTTCTGAGTCATTGAGAGTTGCAAACACAAAACAAAAAAATAATTCTTTAATTGGCATTGCTCGTCAAATTCAAGACAATAAAAAACGAATAATTAATGCCAACAGTATTGACATAGAAGCTGCTAAAAAAAATAACATCGATGAAGCACTCATCGATCGCCTGACGCTTAATGAAGAGAGATTAGATGACGTGATAGAGAGCCTCAATCAGATCTCAACATTGAATGATCCAATAGGAAACACATCTGAATTCATCGAAAGACCGAGTGGGATAAAGATTGGGAAAATGATGGTTCCTCTAGGAGTTATAGGGATGATTTACGAGTCTCGCCCAAATGTGACAGTCGATGCCGCAGCGCTTTGTATCAAATCTGGAAATGCCGTCATTCTTAGGGGCGGCTCTGAGGCCATTAATTCGAATAAGGCTTTCTATTCTTGCATCAAAAAAGGACTTGAGGAGGCAGACCTAGATTCAAATTCTGTTCAGCTCATTGAGTTGACTGATCGGGAGGCAGTTACAGAGCTCGTAAGAGCGAGTGATTATGTGGATGCAATTATCCCGAGAGGTGGCAAAGGACTCATTGAAAACATCAGCAAAAATGCCAAGGTTCCCGTCATAAAGCATCTTGATGGAGTCTGTCATACCTACTTAGATGTTGATGCAGAAACGCAAAAGGGAATTGACATTGCCTTTAATGGAAAAACCAGAAGATATGGTGTCTGTAATGCGACTGAAACTCTTCTTGTTCATGAGGATTTTGATAAAACTTCATTATTAAAACTTATCGATCTTTTGATTGAAAAGGGAGTCGAGATTAGAGGCTGTGAAAAATCACAACAACTATCAAATAAAATTATTAAGGCATCTGAGGAAGACTGGGGAGAGGAATATCTTGCTCCGATTCTCTCGATGAAGATTGTTGATTCTGTTGATGAGGCAATCAGTCATATTAATACTTATGGATCATCACATACGGACGCCATTGTGACTGAAAATGAAGAGCATTCAAAGAGATTCTTATCCGAAGTTGATTCATCTTCGGTCATGGTGAATGCTTCAACCGGGTTTGCTGATGGATTTGAATATGGGTTAGGCGCTGAAATTGGAATCAGCACAGGAAAGTTTCACGTTAGGGGTCCTGTTGGACTCGAGGGATTAACTTCACAAAAATATATCGTCATTGGTGACGGACAAATTAGGCCATAGAGAACATTTATGATGACAATAGATAAACAATTAGAAGTCATTCAAAGAGGGATCGATGAAATACTGCCTCTTGATGAACTTAAGAAAAAACTTGAAAAAAATAAGCCTTTAAGAATCAAATTAGGGATGGACCCTACCGCTCCAGACCTTCATTTGGGTCACACAGTAGTGATGAACAAAATGAAGCAGCTGCAAGACCTCGGTCACGAAGTCATTTTCTTGATAGGCGACTTTACTGGCATGATTGGTGACCCTACAGGAAAAAATGTGACTCGTAAGCCTCTCACAAAAAAAGACATTCTTGAAAATGCCAAGACCTATACTAATCAGGTATTCAAAATATTGGATAAGGATAAAACCAAGATTGCCTTTAACTCTGAGTGGATGAACAAAATGAGTTCAACCGAGATGATTTCTTTGGCCTCAAAGCATACCGTTGCAAGAATGCTTGAGCGTGATGACTTTTCAAAGCGCTATAAAGGTGGCCAAGCAATCTCCATACATGAGTTTTTGTATCCCTTAGTTCAAGGTTATGACTCAGTAGCGCTTCGAGCCGATATGGAGCTGGGTGGATCTGATCAGAAATTTAATCTTTTGGTTGGGAGAGAACTTCAGAAGCAGGCAAATATGGAGCCTCAAGTTATCTTGACTATGCCGATATTAGAGGGTCTTGATGGTGTTCAAAAAATGAGTAAATCCCTTGATAACTATATTGGTGTTGATGAAGACCCTGACAGTATGTTTGGCAAAATCATGTCCATTTCAGATGACCTCATGTGGAGATACTTAGAACTTTTAAGCTTTGAATCACTTGAAACTATTGCCTCATGGAAGCAAGAGGTTGAGAATGGAGAAAACCCAAGAAACATTAAGTTTCGCTTAGCGGAAGAGATTATTTCTCGCTATCATGACAATAAACAAGCAAAAAAAGCACAACAAAACTTTATTGATAGATTTGCAAAAAACCAAATTCCAGATGAAATGGATGAATTCACCTTCCCTAAAGGAATCAAGGTTGCCAACCTTCTCAAAGAGGCTAATCTTGTCAGTTCAACGTCAGAGGCATTCCGGATGATTAAGCAGGGCGCTGTTAAAATTGATGGCGAAAAGCTTAGTGATAAAGACTTTACTCCTGATGAGGGGACAAATGTATACCAAGTAGGTAAAAGAAAATTTGCTAGGGTGACAATTAGCTAAATTCAATTAATCAAGCGTATAATGTAAGCATCTGGGGATGACATGGCTTCGACGAGGAGTTGGATTTCAAGGATGCATGTCGAGGATAAAGATTGCTCGTAAAAACGTTCTTTAAATAATAGTTGCAAACGAAGACAACTACGCTTTAGCAGCATAATGCTAACCGTTACTTAGAAGTTGTCTGTACTTTTAGGATAACGGTCGCTAACAGACTCGCCACTATTATTATTTTAGGGTAATAGGGTTAAAACCTAATCTAAAATCGCTTTTTACATCCCTGTGGGTCGGGTGGTTAAAAGTTAACTCAATAGACCTTTACTAAGCATGTAGACTTCTTGACTGAAGGTTTTCGGACGGGGGTTCAATTCCCCCCATCTCCACCAAACATCTAATCTTTAAAGCCTTTCATATCAACCTTTACTTTATTATAAACCTTTCATAGTAAGGGTTTTGGTATTTTACTAATATCTAGGTAAATCTACTAACATCTACAGACATCTACTCAAAATGAGTATATAATTGAGTATATATTCATTGATTAATACTTAATTGAACGATTTATATACTCAGTAATGCTTACAGACATTAAAATCAAGAACGCTAAGCCAAAAGATAAGGATTACCCTATCAGTGATTTTGGCAATTTAAGTATTGTTATAAAGACTACTGGTTCTAAGATTTGGCAACATAGGTTCAGCATTTATCCTAATGGAAAAAGAAAAGAAGTTATTAGAAGAGGTGGTGAATATCCTTCAATGTCTATTAAGGATGCTAGAGCATGGAGAGATAATAATAAGGAATTAATCTCTCAAGGTATTACTCCTACAAAAAAATACGAGAAACTCAAACAAGTTTCAACTGATCAAGTTACATTCAATGACATTTTTGGCAACTGGCTTCACACAATGAAGAAAATAAAAGGTTGGTCAGATGGTTATGCTACTGATACTCTACAAAGAACTGAAATGTATATTCTTCCTAGACTTGGTAAGTTACCTGTAGAAGAAATCACTATCCACATGGTTAGGGATTTATTAATGGAGATTCAAGATACTGGAAAACTTGATACGGTTGATAAGATTAAAGGCATTATTACTAGGATTCTTGGACACGCTGTTAGTAGAGGAGTAATTGAAATTAATGTTGCCTTATCCTTATCACCTGACTTATTCATCAAGAAAAAAGATAAACATTATGCTCATGCTAAAACTCCGCAGGAACTAAAAGAAATATTGTTAAAACTTAGAGAAGTTAAAAGTAAACAATCAGTTAGAACTGCTTTAACTTTACTACCTCATCTTTTATTAAGACCAAAAGAAGTAGTTGAATTGAAATGGGAGTACTTTGATTTTGATGAGAAGATGATAATTATTCCTGCTGAAGCAATGAAAATAAAAAAGAAGATTCATCATGTTCCTTTAAGTAATACAACCTTTCTAATATTTAGAAATCTTAAGAGTATGAGTTTAGATTCTCCTTATTGTTTCCCATCACCAACAAATAGAAACAAAGCTATTGCTCCAGAGAGTTTGAATAAGTCTATGCGTTCAGTTGGCATTAGCAAAAAGCAATTTACTGCTCATGGAAATAGACATACAGCAGCAACAATCATTGGTAACCATTTGCCACACATTAGAAGTGAAGTTGTAGATGCTCAGTTACATCATACGATAAGTGGGGTGAGTGGAATTTACAACCAAGCCAACTACCTTGATGAACGAAAAATCATGATGAAGGACTGGAGTAACTACCTAGATAATCTACTTACTGAATAGTTCTTAGCTTGTATGTCTTTGTAACCTTTACCTCTAGTTTTAGCTAGATAAGATAACCTCTCAATTGCTTTCGCCCTCTCTTTTTCAAGGTTATTTTTATCAATGTAATAATAACAATTATCAGGAATCCAACAACGCCCATGCTTAAACCATTTAGCTTTGATTTGTCTTAATAGTTTTGTTGGACTCTGAATAACATCTCCATCAATAAACAAAGCAACATGATAATGTTGTGCTTTAGATATTTCTTGCTCTCTTGCCCAAGCATGTCCAATGTCTTTAGTCTTGTAGGTTCTTTGTATCCTTTGTTTCTGTCGATTGATAAAGGTAGAAATAATATGATTATCACCAGAGTATTCGTCAAGGCTTAAATCAAACCTTACAACCATGACTCTTTTGTGAATAGCTATACAAATATCTAACTGTTCAACTATCTTTTCAATCATGTATGGATAAACACCATACTTTTCATCAGACAATATCTTTAATGGTTCATTTTTAACTGGCAAGAAGCAACCATAGTGCTCCTTCATTCTGCTTTTGGTTTTAGTTAGCATAGTAATTCCTTAATAAGATAATATGA
>CAZESR010000023.1:0-18338 GCA_964515065.1 uncultured Piscirickettsiaceae bacterium | reverse complement strand
ATCGAATTGCAAAAAACGCCTATTCAATCTTTGGTTACTCTGGAAGAGGAATAGGCCCAGGAACTCTCTTTGGTAAGTCGATAGCTGAAGCTTTAGCAAACGAAACTGAAGACTCGCTTCCAATAAGACCGAGCAGTAAAAATAACCAAAAGTTTGGAAGAGTCAAAGGAAGCTTTATTGAGCTTGGAGCTAAAATAAACCACTTAATTTAAAGTACAGAGCTTATCTATCTTTGCCAACCCCTTTAAATCTTTGTTTGGTAACGTACCATGCTCCTATGTCTAAAATAGGCTTCGGTGGAAGCCATTGAGGCTTTTCAATTGACAAGCAGTCATCGACCAATCCTTCTTCATTGCCGCAAGCATAATCAGCCGCAGCTAAACCAAAAGCTGTACCCTTGGTAATGCCGGAACCATTGTAGCAACCAGCAAAATAAAGGTTACTTGATAACCTTTTAAAGATATTCGTTTTATTTCCGGTAACGCCTTCTACGCCAGAATATAGATGTTCAAATGGCACATGACTTAACTCCGGAAATCTATTATCAAATGCTTGACGATGAATTTCTTGTCTTTCTATGAGCTGTTCATTGTTTAATAAACTTTGGCTGTTGTATTCAGCAGTATTTCTAATTGAAATTCTTTTGTCCTCTGTCAGCCTGACAGTTGCTCCGCCGCTATGAAGCGATAAAATCCCCCAAGATGATTCAGTGCCTAGAAGGCTTATCTCGTCCTCAGTCAACACCCGAGTAATACTTCCAGATAGAGTCACTCCAACTACTCTTTGTTTATGTCTTCCATTATCAATAGGCTCATAGTTGCATGCCATAATAACGTTTAGAGCCGTTACAGATGCATTTGGGGTTTTTATTGTATTGACTTTGCCTAGATTAATCGCTGTAACCGGAGAATTTTCATAAAGCTCAACGTTATTTGGAAGAGTATCAGCAAGACCAAAAACTAATTTAGCAGACTGAACAAGGGCGCCATTTTTCACCTTCACACCCTTTTGATACCAGGAGGTTCCAAGTTTTGTTTTAATTTCATCTATTGATAGCTCTGTATGCTCAATATTTCTCTTTTTGAGATAATCTACAAAATAATCACACTCTAAGGATGATTTTTGATCTGCAGCCATATGATAAATTCCTGATTCTTTATAGTCGCAATCAATGTGATTATTATCGATGATGGATTTTAAAGAGTTTAGGCCAGTCTGATTAATACGATCAATCCTTTCATAGTGATTAAGCTGATTTTTTTGATAGCCGCCAGAGAAATGACTATGTGCCACAGCATACCCAGAGTTTCTCCCAGAAGCACTTTGACCAACCTCTCTTGCCTCAAGAAGAACAATTTTTTCACCAGGATTTAGCTCTGCCAGTCGCCTGGCGCAAGAAAGGCCAGTAAAACCAGCACCAATAACGAGCCACTTTGTATCAATATGAGATGTTAGCTTTGGTCGCGGCTCTCTAGGCTGAATTAAGTCAACCCAACCCTTCGTTTCATGATCAAAGTTAAGGTGATTTTGGCTCACAAAGAAATTAATTCAAGTGATTAATTAAGATAAAGTGATCACTGATCTTTTCAGCCTGCATTAACCAGCGACCAACCAGTTCACTCTGATGCGGAGCAGCGGTCACTCCAGGTAAGATCTCACTACCTAGAACTGCCTCAACAGCAAGGGCAACCGAACATGAAACCAACTGAGCCATAGCGCTACCTTTTTGATTTCCTAACGTATCCATAAGAAATTGCTTGTGCCAAACTACCTCAGTACCATTTTCAACTTTTAACTCGACCGTTAAAATGACTCGATCAACCTCACCCTCCTTGTAGGAATACTTATCCCACAAATCATCACTTATCTCTTTTAAGCGATCTTCTGCTGAGGCAGGATCAAGCGAATCAACTTCTGAAAAAATTTCTTGCCATGCATTTTTCCAACCCTTATATCTTAGAGTGCCTCTTACAAATTGCTTTATATTAAGTTCATCATCCATTTGGTATTGTTTAATAAATGGAAGAGAGTCACGATTAGGATAAACCTCAAACTCATCTTTACCCCATGGCATTGGAAGTGGATACAACTCAACAGACTCCCATGGCTTAGTAACCGTATAAATCTCACTATCACGAATACTGACAGAGGTTGACATCAATGCCTTGAGTACGCCCAGGGGAGACCAACTAAACTTATAGCAAAAGTCATTTGGAACATCACTCAGACCGCCACAGTAACTCAGAAAAGAGTGTTCATTTTGAGCTGAAAATACATCTGAATTTTTGTAATCATCAACCAAAGCATGAGACATGCTATGATCAATTCCAGGATCAAGCCCAACCTCATTCACAAAACACAATTTTTTCTCTTTGGCATCGTTATCCAAAGCCCTCATCTCATCTGAAATATAGGAACTTGATACGAAGTGAGCGTTTAATGAAAGACAAAGCTCCGCAACTGGAACATGAAAGTTGCCTGGTAGCATTGAAACCACAACATCACCAGCTGCAGTATTTTCTTGGACAGTTTCAAGCGAAAATGGAACAACTTTGTAATCGCCGTTTACACCAGATAGGGCTTCAATTGCTTTGTTAACTGTTCGGTTATATACAACAACAGTGTGGCCATTCTCAATCAACATTTTTAAACCTGGAATTGCTGAAAGGCCTGTTCCTAGCCAATGAATATTTGCCATTAATACTCCTACGATTTATTACTCTACAAAATTTATTTTTTACACTATTTCAAAGAGAAATCTAAAAAAATCAATACCAACTTTTATTGCCTCACTGGCCATGTATCACTCAAGCGGTACCCATGTGGAAAAGGATCTTCATCGTCAATCTCTAGTTGATGAGTACCAGTAATCCAGGCCCTTCCCCTAATTGATGAAATGATAGCTTTTCGATTACCTACTCCAACCTCTTCAACGATTTCGCAGTCAAATCTAGAATTCAAAATCGAACGTCCGATCATTCGATCACCCCTTCTCAGCTCGCCTTTTGAGTGAAGAACTGCCATTCGCGCTGAGCAACCGGTCCCACAGGGTGAACGATCCAGCTTTCCAGGATCAATTACAACCGTATTCTTGCTAACTTTAACCCCATCTTCCTCAAATATTGGGAGTACAAATTCACAGAATGAAATATGACTCCATTCCTTGTTCTCTGGATGATTAAATCCTAATTGTTGATTTGCAGCGGCTGTTATTTTTGAACCAATTTCTGATAAATCTTTAGCCTCATCGGGAGTAATCTCAAAGCCAAGCTTTTTTGCATCAACCAAAACAAAACTATCTCCACCATAAGCAGTATCAACTTGCAGCGTACCAACCCCTTCAACTTCAATAGTTGCATCAAGTTTATCTGCGAATGATGCAACATTATGAATCTCAATGCTCTTAGCTTTACCTTTATCGCAATAGGCTTTAATTGGAACAAGGCCGCCAGGTGCCTCAAGAATAAATTCTGTGATTGGCTCCTTCATAGGGACAATTCCCTTGTTCAGAATTACCGTTGAAACGCAGATCGAGTTTGAACCCGACATCGGTGGAGTGTGTTCTGGCTCCATTACAATAAATCCCTGAACTGCTCTAGGATTTTTAGCAGGAACTAAAAGATTAACGTGCTTAAAAACACCTCCCCTTGGCTCGTTTAGAACGAACTGACGAAGCGTCTGGTCTTTATGAATCCACCTCGACTGCTCCCAAATTGTCTTCCCGGGTGGAGTTTCAACGCCTCCAACAATAACATTACCCACCTCTCCCTCAGCATGACATGATACGATTTCAATTGATCTTTTGCTTTTCATTTGAGTTAATTTATATTTTTTAGGGCATGTTATCATTTTTTTGTAACTTAGCTATTGAATTCCTTATACTAGGCAATTTACTTTCCAGAATAGATTCAATAAGAGGATTAATCTAATGAGCCCAAAGACAACTGAACTAAGCCTTGATGAGATTTTTAGTCTTGCCAAAAAAGCGCTAATCAATAATGGCACAAATGAAGAGAATGCTGACGCTGTTGCAACAACTGTGACTAATGCTGAGAGAGATGGTTCGGTCTCTCATGGTTTGTTTCGGATTCCTGGATACATTAAAGCCCTTCAAAGCAAAAAAGTAGATGGATCTGCAAAGCCAGAAATTGAAGAGGTTACCCCTACAATTTTCAGGTGTGATGCTCAAAATGGGTTTGCTCCGCTTGCTCACAAGTATGGCATTGAAAAACTTATAGAGGCTGCCAACACCTTCGGTATTGCCGGTCTTGCTATTCAGCGTTGTCATCACTTTGCAGCGCTTTGGCCAGAGGTTGAAGCAATCAGTGATGAGGGTCTTGTTGGCTTAACATCCGTCTCCTATACTCCTGCAGTAGCACCGTCAGGAGGAACCACCGCTATATATGGAACCAACCCAATCGCATTTTCTTGGCCTCGACCAGGCAAAAACCCAATTGTTTTTGATATGGCTACAGCATCAATGGCGAAAGGCGAAATTCAAATTGCTGCAAGAGATGGGCACTCTGTCCCACTTGGAACTGGACTCTCAGCTTCAGGTGAGTTGACTACTGATGCTGCGGAAATTGATAAAGGCGTTTTACTGCCATTCGGAGGCCACAAAGGTTCAGTGATTGCTCTTATGATTGAGCTCCTGTCTGGCCCTTTAGTAGGCGAGACTTTTTCGTATGAATCTAAGGAGCGTGATAATGGAGACGGTGGTCCCGTTCAAGGTGGGCAATTTATCCTAGCTATGTCACCAAAAATTCTATCTGGAAAGGACACATCAGAGCAAACTGAAGATTTTCTTAATAAGTACAACTCCATTGAAGGTGCTCGTATGCCTGGTGAAAGAAGACATAACAACAGATTGAATAAGGGCCCCAGAGATGTCAACTCTGCACTAGTTAAAACAATCGAAGATCTTTGCGTTTAAAGTCTTTCTACTGCCATAGCAACGCCCATCCCGCCACCAATGCATAAGGTTGCAAGACCCTTGTCTGCTTTGTCTCTCTCCATTCCATGCAGAAGCGTTACCAATATTCTAGCACCTGAAGCGCCTATCGGATGGCCTAGAGCGATAGCACCTCCCGTGACATTAACTATGGACTTATCTAATCCTAGGGAATCATTGACAGACATAGCTTGAGCAGCGAAAGCCTCATTCGCCTCAATACGATCTAAATCAGAAGCCTTCCAACCAGCCTTCTCTAAGCACTTTGTGGTCGCTGGAATTGGCCCAGTACCCATAATTTTAGGATCCACACCTGCACTTGCATAGGAAATAATTCTAGCCATGGGTTTAAGCCCAAGTTCTTGTGCTTTCGCAAGAGTCATAACCATGACAGCGGCCGCACCATCATTTATCCCCGAAGCATTTCCAGCCGTAACGGTCCCATCTTTTTTAAATGCTGGCTTGAGTTTAGAAAGTGACTCTTCATTTGTTCCATGCCTAGGATACTCATCGGTATCAAAAACAAGATCATCACCCCTTCTTTGTGGAATGCTGATTGGGGTTATTTCATCTTGAAATAGATCAGAGATTTGCGCTGATTCAGCTTTCTTCTGAGATGATGCTGCAAATTGATCTTGATGTTCTCTGGAATAGTCAAACTGAGAAGCAATATTCTCGGCTGTAACGCCCATATGATAGTCATTAAAAGCGCACCACAAACCATCAACAACCATAGTATCAACCATTTCCCAGGGACCCATTTTTTTACCCTCCCTAGATCGAGGTAAAACATGGCCAGACAGACTCATATTTTCTTGACCGCCAGCAATAACTATCTCGGCATCACCGCATGCAACTGCCTGAAATGCAAGGTTTACAGCTTTTAAACCACTACCGCAAACTTTGTTGATTGTCATGGCTGGTGTTTGATTCGGAAGACCTGCATCCATCGCAGCCTGTCTGGCAGGGTTCTGCCCACTTCCAGCAGTCAATACCTGTCCAAGAATAACCTCATCAATTTGATTGCCTTCTAAACCAGTTTTTTGAAGTAATGATGAAATCACTGCAGATCCTAATTTATGAGCGGGAGTTGAAGAAAGAGAGCCACCAAATGATCCAAGAGCAGTTCTTGTAGCGGCAACGATAACTATTTCATGATTCATAATTCACATTAATTATTTTAAATGCAATCATTATAGAGCCTTAAAATTAATATGCTTTTATATTCTCTAAGAACTAACTTCTAGGATTGAGTGTTTTGCTTTAACCTTGTTTCAAGTATTTCGCCTGAAGCAAATAATATCGGGTAGGCTATAGATGATAATAGACTATTAACTCTTTTATAGTCTCGAACAACATCAATATGCATAGAACTTGTCTCAAGACTGTCTGCTATTCCCTTACCAATTCGTTGAAGATGCTTTGAGACAGATCGCTTTTCAAGTTTGTGAAGTTCCTGCTTCTTCCCATATAGAACTTTAGCTAATTCACAATCATTTGAGACGAATGTATTTATAGCCAGATCATAGTTAGCACAGACTTCCTCATGGATTGAAATAATCTCACCAAACCCCTCTTTTGAAAAATGAATATGCTTTGCAATTTTTCTTCCAGAAATCTCCATTAAACTATTGTTTACAATATCTCCAATATGTTCCATGTTTGTTGTAAAGTTTAGAATGTTTAATGCTTGTTGACTCTCTACTGGAGTGAGCTCTTCTTGCAATATTCTCGCTATATAAAGCTTAATTGAGTCATATAGGTCATCAACAATATCCTCATTTTTAATAATCTCACGTCGTAACATTTCATTGTCATCCTTAATTACTGCGAGTGAGGAAACAACCATATTTTGAGAAACTTCAGCCATTCTTAAAGCCTCTCTTTTAGCATTAGCAAGAGAAACCGCTGGCATAGCAAAGTCATCTGATTCGAGTATATTGTGCTTATTCAACTGAGCTTCTATACTATTTTCAGAAAATAAACCCTTGGAAAAAGCAATAAATTGCTTAAAAAATAACAACCCAACAATTGCCACAAATACGTTTAATGATAGGTGGTAGATTGCTGGAATTAACTCGGCTGATATAAAAGTTATCGAGAAATTAGAAAATGCGGAAACAAAAGGATAAAAGAGAATAATGCAAACTGACCTAACTATTAAGTTAGCTATTATAGGATTTTTCTCCAAATCAGAAGAATTCCAACTTGAAATAAGTGGCAACATACCACTTCCAAGATTAGCCCCTAATACAAGATATAAGCCTTCATTCAAACCTATCACACCTGTAGCTAAAAAACTAACTGAAAGCAAAACAATGGCCAAACTCGAATAGGACAAATAGGTCAAAACTAGGGCCAATAATACAAAGAATACTGGCTGGTTGCTAAATACTTCAAGCAGAGATTTAAATTCTCTTAATTCTGCTAATTCTCCCGCTGTTGAGGAAATTAAAATTAATGCAAAAAGAATCAAGCCTAGACCACTAATTGCTCTGAAAACATTTTGACGCTTGTTTTCTTTAGAAGCAATAAATCCAAAAACACCTACAGCAAGTAAAAATGGAGCCAAAGTTGTAAATTTCTGTGAGGCAATAAGAACTGCGACAGAGGTGCCAATATCAGCGCCCAACATGGTGATAAATGCTGTACTTACTCCAATAAGGCCTTGGCCTGCAAAGGATGCAGAAATTAATACCGCTGCTGTGCTACTCTGCAGGAGGGCTGCGACAATGAGTCCAGATAAAAAAGCTGGAAAAATTCTGCCTTCAGATCGACGAGCAAATCTTTTTAAATTTGTTCCATACGACCGCATTACGCCCGTACGAACCATTCTCAGGCCCCATAAAAGGAGAGCTATTGACCCTAGGAGTTCTACTACGAGTGTCATACTGTTTCAACCATATTGCCATTTAGTTCAATACTTTTTAAATGATTGTTTGCCTTGAAAAAGCCTTCCAAATATTGATCTAAACGTTTGATTTCATTTTTAGAAAAACTAAGTCCAAGTTTAGATCTCCTAAATAAAATATCATCTGCAGTTCTAGCCCATTCCTTTTCAATTAAGTAAATTACCTCTTTCTCATATAGGCTCGAACCAAAATCTTCTCCAATTGATTCTAAACTATCAGCATCACCAAAAATATCCAATGTAATTGTCCCATAAGATCTTACTAGGCGTTTAATGGTGTCTTCTGAGAAGAATGGATAGTTATCATGCAGTTTGTTTTTAAGAGCTAATTGTCCATCAACTTCAATATCACCACCAGGTAAAAATGATTTGTTAGTCCATGACTCTCCTCGCTTCCCAAGAAAGGCTTCAATATGATTTAATATCTTCTCAGATAGTCGACGATAGGTTGTAATCTTTCCACCAAATATATTTATCATAAGTGATGATTCATATTCTTTTGCCTTAACTACATAGTCTCTGGTAGCTTCTTGTGCTTTACTTGCGCCATCATCATAGAGAGGTCTAACCCCTGAGTAACTCCAAACAATATCTTTTAGTGTAATTTCGGCATTTAAGTATGTGTTGGCCGAATCACAAATGTATTGTTTTTCTTCTTCACTGATCTCGACCTGCCCTGCTGATTGACCATGATCAATATCTGTGGTTCCAATTAAGGTAAATTTATCTTCATAAGGGATTATAAAAAAGATTCGACTATCTTTGTTTTGACATATGTAAGATTTGTCATGCTCATAAAGTTTATTAACAACGATGTGGCTTCCTCTTACAAGACGAACATTTTTTGCATTTCTCTCACTAAAAGACTCATTCAATACTTCATCAACCCAAGGCCCAGAGGCATTTACAAAGCACTTTGCTTTGATTACATCCTGTTTACCATTAAATGAGTCGGTTGTTGTCACTGACCAAAGACCATCAGATTGAGTAACATTTGTAACTTTGCTATAGTTTTGTAATTTAGCACCTTTCTTAGATGCATCAACTGCATTCAGTATTACTAATCTTGAATCGTCAACCCAACAATCTGAATACTCATAGCCAAATTTAAATTTGTTCTTAAGAGGGGCTCCAAACTCACTCCTACTAAGTTTTACATGGCTAGTTCCAGGCAGAATTTTCCTAAAGCCCAAATGGTCATAAAGAGCTAGCCCTAACCTGAGTAACCATGCCGGCCTCATACCTTTAGAGTGAGGCAGGATAAATCTCATCGGCCAAATGATATGGGGCGCCATTTTAAGAAGTACTTCTCGCTCCTTTAATGATTCTTGAACCAAGCGGAATTTATAGTGCTCAAGATATCTCAGACCACCATGAATTAGTTTTGTTGAATTAGATGATGTGCCAGAGGCAAAGTCATTCATCTCACACAAACAGACAGAATAACCTCTTCCTGCAGCATCTCGAGCTAGACCAATACCATTGATTCCCCCACCAGCAACAAAGATATCATAAATTTTTTCTGATTTTATAGGCATCACTCAATCTCCAAAAATCTGTTTTTTAAATATTCTGGCTTGTCGGTTGTAATTGAGGCCGCACCCCATTTAAGTAATTTTTCTGCAGTTTTAATATCATTAATAGTCCACGAGTGATATTCAAAACCAGCACTAATGATATTGCTAACAAACTCTTCGGAATTTTTATTATTTGAGCTCAGACCGTCTGCGTTGTTATCCCTTAAGGCTTCTAATAAATCGTAACCACTGAGTGGCTCTTTAATTGTTACGTCATATAACCAAAATGCTTTTATGTTGGGAGCACTTGATTTAAAAGCTTTGATTACTTTAGGGTCAAATGCTATGATTGTTATTTGCTCCATTTGAAGACTTGAACTTAATATAGATTTGATAAGCACAGGAATAATTTCAGGGCCGCATTTAATCTCAATATAAATACCCTTATTGTTTGGTATTGTTTTAAATACTTCGCTAAGTAATGGTATCTGCTGTGGAGTAGAATCACCTTTAAAGAATAAAGATGCATCGAGATGACTTAATTCATCATAAGTACTCTCTGCAACAATGAGTTTTTCACCACAGGTACGATATGTATCTCTATCATGAATACAAACAATCTGCTCATCTTTAGTAAGATGAAAATCAGCCTCAATGGCATCAGCGTTTTGCAACCAAGCTAATTGAAATGCTTCAATAGTGTTTTCCGGTGAAACATCAGAAGAACCTCTATGCGCAACAATCATTTTTAATCCTTTTAACAAAATAATAAAATTTTTCAGTCAATCTCCGATCTTGAGTTTCACTAATGTCTATATCTTTAATAATAATTTTTATCTCATCTAATTTTGATTTTGACTTAACCAAGTGCTACTCCTAAAAGCCCAATCAACATAATTAGCATCCCCAGAAGCTTCAAAGGGTAGAGTTTTTCTTTTAATATGAGAATACCCAATGCAGCTCCTAATACAATACTCAAACGGTGGAAAGCCACTATGTAACTGACATTTTCAACAAAAGCAAGTGCTATCAAAAGCAGTGTGTAGCTTAAATTAATGCCAATACCTGCAACAATAGCATTCCACTTATTGACACAAATTACTTGATAAAAGTCTATACGGCCTTGCTTACGTATCACAATAAATAACGCTAACCACAAGGAAGTAATTAAAGCTTCCAAGCATGCATATAAAATAGTCATTGAAGTATTATCGATAGCCAGCTGATTATTGTTTCGAAAGTATCGCAAAGCCTCATCATCTACCAGCGCATAACCCGCAGAACAGAATGCGGCAATTAGCGCCATAACAAAAGTAAGATTCAGGTAATCACTAAAACGAAGCACTTTAAATCCTTTTAAAGGAATCATAAAGCAACCAAAAACAACTAGTGTACTTCCAAGAACACTTTGTAAGGAAATTTGGTCCGCTCGGCCTAAACACACAACTACAGCCAACACAATGATAATTGGCATAGCTCTGGCAATAGGGTAAGCAATTGACAGCTCCCCATTAGTATAGGCTCTCGCTAAGCTGATGAAATAAAGTGCCAGAAAAAAACCTGCGATTATTAGAAGCATCCACACCCGATCTGGAATGTGGTGTAATAATGTGTCGATGTGAAATATCAGTATAGGTGAAAGCATCAGCGCCCCAGTAAGGGTTGCAATCAGAAAAAAAGAGGCATTTGGATGGCTTTTTTTAGTGAAAAAATTCCACAGTGCATGAATGCAAGCGGACAAAATTGTAAGGGAGATTGCTACAAGTGTCATACTCTAGGGCTCTTTCACGTAAAGTGAGTTGTCCAGATAGTCATGGAAGTGAACGACTGTCTGCTGAGGCTTAAGTAATGCTACACAGTAGGCAGGTGGTTCGTGAGTGAAAAATAAGTCATCGTTAGCTCTAAGATCAAGCTGGACTTGATGGTTGGTTCCTCGTAAGGTAGTGAATGGAATTCCATGCCAACTGCCACTTACTGGGCGATGCACATGACCAAAAAAGAGGTGCTTGATATTGGAAAAATCTTTCACGATTTGATAGATTCGCATTGCATCTTCTCTAAGGCTAATTTTATCCAGTGCTGGAATACCGATATCAAAAGGAGGGTGATGCATAAAGAGATAAACTGGTTGATTTTTGTGGAGTTCCAATTGAGACTTTAGCCATAAAGCGCGTTTTTCACAATAAGACCCCCAATGCATTCCATACTCAATTGTGTCAAGTAATAGAAAAATTCCTGCAGAGGTTTCTAGTTTCTGTTGAAAGAAACCATACTCATCACGTGGTGTTTCTGGAAAAATCTCAAAGAATATTTGCCGATGATCATGGTTACCAACTAGGAGGTGATAAGGTATTAACAGCTCTTTAAGAATACCGCGCAAATCACGATAGGCTACTTGGTCTCCTTGGTCGGTAAGATCACCGGTGATGATGCACAATTCGGCATCAGCATGGCATTCATTAATGCTTCTAATACAAGTTTCAAGCCGCTTGCAGGGATCAAGACCGTATAGATCTGTGCCACGCGGCATCAAATGTGTATCGGTAATTTGAATAATTTTCACTGTCAAATTTCTAATTCAAATGTTTTTAATATGCTTTTTTTGCTGACACTTATTCTGATTCAATCCGCTTGCCTGTTTTCGCGTCAAACAAATGTATTACATCTCCTGGAAAAGAAAGATTCAAAATTTGATTTGACTCAATTTCACAAATACCATCAAGTCTTAATACCAATTCTCCACCCCCGTTAAGTGTGCCATGTATAAGCGTATCTGCACCAAGTCTTTCAACAACCTTTACAGTTAAATTCAAGGGAGATTTTTTATCTGTAACCATAACGATATGTTCCGGTCGAATCCCAAGTTTAACTGGGAGCCCAGCATGATTTAAAAATTCATCTTTTAACTTAATCGTACTACTATCTTCTAATATCAAACTTTTGCCTGAAGGGTCAATTTTGGCATTCATTAGATTCATGGCTGGAGAGCCGATAAAGCCTGCTACAAAAACGGACGCTGGCTTATTGTAAATTTCAATTGGGTCACCGAGTTGCTCAAGATAACCATCATTCATAACAGCAAGTCGATGACCTAGAGTCATTGCTTCAACCTGATCATGTGTAACGTATATACTTGTTACACCTAAGCTTTCCTGTAATGTTTTAATTTGTAGACGCATTTGAACTCTTAATTTTGCATCAAGATTAGACAAAGGCTCATCAAAAAGAAATACATCAGGTTTACGAACAATAGCTCTGCCCATTGCAACACGTTGACGCTGGCCACCACTTAATTCTCTAGGTGATCGCTCGAGGTATTCTTCAATTTCAAGTATTTTTGCAGCCTTGTTTACACGTCTTTTGATCTCATCTTTTGGGATTTTTTGAATTTTCAGGCCATACTCCATATTCTTGTATACGGACATATGTGGATAGAGAGCGTAGTTTTGAAAGACCATCGCAATATTGCGCTCAGAAGGCTCAAGATTATTTACGATTTTTCCATTTATAGAAATATCTCCTTCAGTAATCTTTTCAAGTCCTGCTATCATTCTAAGTAGTGTTGATTTACCACAACCACTGGGGCCGACAACTACAACAAGTTCTCCATCATTAATCTTAAAGCTCGCACCATGAATCACCTCTGTCTTACCATAAGACTTTTTCACATTATTAATTAGAATTTCAGACATTTTTTTCCTTATTTTTCAGTTTCTGTAAGACCTTTTACAAAGAGTTTTTGCATACTCAATACAACAATAATTGGTGGTATCATAGCCAATAGTGAGCTCATCATTATCAAATGCCATTCGGGAGTTTGTTCCGCAGTTTCAAGCAATTGTTTAATACCCATAACAATAGTAAACATTTCTTTTTCGGTGGTAATCAGTAGTGGCCACAAGTATTGATTCCAGCCATAAATGAATAGTATTACGAATAGAGCGGCAATATTAGTGCGTGACAGAGGGATTAAAATATCCCAAAAAAATCTCATCGGTCCCGCGCCATCGATTCTTGCTGCTTCTAACATTTCATCTGGAATAGTCAGAAAAATTTGACGAAACATAAATGTTGCCGTTGCTGACGCAATCAATGGGATCGTTAGACCCCAGTATGAATTTAGCATATTAAGATTTGCTACAACCTCAAAAGTAGGCAATATTCTTACTTCGACTGGAAGCATTAGAGTGATGAAAATCATCCAGAAAAAAAACATGCGAAAAGGAAAGCGAAAATATACAATTGCAAATGCTGACAGGAGTGAAATAGAAATCTTTCCAACTGCAATAACCATTGCCATAATCAAACTGTTCATCATCATCATTCCAGTAGGAATACTCCCTGCTCCACCTATACTTTGAGTAAGAGTCATTTTTAGATTTATAAAGAATTGATCGCCTGGAAGAAGAGGCAAAGGAATTTGAGTCATTCGAACTGCATCATGAGAAGCCGCTACAAATGTTATCCAAATTGGAAAAGCCACCAACAATACTCCTAATATAAGGGCCAGATGTGAGATGAATGTTGTTATAGGACGATTCTCTATCATTAGTACTCCACTTTTCTTTCAATGTAACGAAATTGAATTACCGTCAATACAATCACGATTACCATTAAGATAACAGACTGAGCAGCAGAACCCCCAAGATCAAGGCCAACAAATCCGTCGTAGAACACTTTGTAGACAAGGATTTCGGTCGCTTTGTATGGCCCTCCCGAAGTCATAGTATGAATAACACCAAAGGTTTCAAAGAATGCGTAAACAATATTAACAACTAGTAAAAAGAATGCAGTAGGTGTTATGAGTGGAAAAATAATTGTCCAAAAACGCTTAACTGGACCAGCTCCATCAATTGAAGAGGCTTCGATTAAGGATTTGGGAATAGAGTGTATTGCAGCAACGAAAAATAGGAAGTTATATGCAATTTGCTTCCAAGTCGAGGCAAGCACGACCAACGTCATGGCTTCCCCGCCGTTCAGTTTGTGATTCCATTCGTAACCGAAGAAATTTAGTACATAGGTAAAGATACCAAGGGTCGGATCGAACATAAAGACCCATAATGCGCCCGCCACTGCAGGGGCAACGGCATAGGGCCAGATTAGAAGGGTTTGATAAACAGTTACGCCTTTTATTATTTGGTCCACCATCGAGGCAAGAAACAGGGCAATGCTCATAGCCAGAAATGCTACGGTGAATGAGAAAAAGATAGTCCGTATAAAAGTATTCAGATAATTCTCGTCACTAAATATGTAAATAAAATTTTCAAACCAGACAAACTCTGTACTTATTCCCCAAGCATCCTCCAAGAGAAACGATTGATAAAAAGCCTGACTAGCGGGCAAAATAAAAAACACTATCGTTATGATAATTTGAGGAGCGACTAATAAAAAAGGTAAAGCCGATGGGGAGAAGTGAACTTTTTTTAACATTACTGAAATCGTATATCTATATAGCTGACCCTGACACAGATAATATCTGAGTCAGGGTAACATTTTGCTTAATTAAGACTATCTATTTGCTCTCTCAAACTTAACTAGAAGAGCATTTCCGCGTTCAACGGCATCATCCATAGCTTCTTGAGCAGTTTTGGTGCCAGCCCAAAGAGCTTCGAGTTCTTCGTTAATAATATCACGAATCTGGACAAAGTTACCAAAACGTACGCCACGTGAATTAGAAGTTGGCGCATTGAGACTTAGCTGCAGAATAGCTGTATCAGTACCCGGATTAGATTCATAGAAACCTTGCTTCTTTGAAAGATCATAAGCCGCTGTTGTAATTGGCACATAACCCGTTTCCTGATGCCACCAAGCCTGCACATCTGCAGAAGAAAGATAGTTCATGAATTCACCTACACCTTTGTAGTCACCATTATCTTTTCCACGAAGTACCCAAAGTGTTGCTCCACCAATGATTGAGTTTTGTGGCTCAGCTGCAACATTGGTATCAAGTGGTAACATTGTTTGACCAAAATCAAACTCTGCCTGTTTAACCATTGACCCATAGTATGCAGAGGAATTCATCCACATTCCGCACTCACCACTTGTAAACATCGAAAGACTGTCTCCACGACGGCCTCCATATTTAAATATGCCCTCTTTAGACATCTCGTAAACATCATTGAGACGATTTACAACATCATCATTATTGAAGGTAAAGCGAGTATCAGTTCCAGCAAATCCATTTTCTTTTGTTCCTGTTGCAATATCATGCCAAGCACCAAAGTTTTCAATCATTACCCATGATTGCCAACCGAATGAGAAACCACAGTCCATTCCAGAGGCCAATAAAGCACGAGACGCACTTTCGACATCATCCCAAGTTTTTGGCACTTCAATGTTTGCTTTAGCAAAAGCATCTTTGTTATACCAGAGTACCGGAGTAGAGCTATTGAAAGGCATAGAGAGTAAGTTTCCATCAGTATCTTCATAATAACTTACCACAGCAGGAAGATATTGCGACTTATCAAATAATAAGCCTGAGTCCTTCATAACGTCTGAAATTGGATAAACAGCTCCTTTAGCAGCCATCATACTTGCAGTACCAACCTCAAAAACCTGAACAATATGTGGGTTTTCTTTGGCACGGAAAGCTGCAACAGCAGCAGTCATGGTTTCAGTATAGTTTCCTTTGTATGTAGGCACAACAACATAGTCATTTTGAGAGTCATTGAATCCAGCAGCAATTCGATCTACGCGCTCTCCATTGGCCCCACCCATAGCATGCCACCAATGAATTTCAGTCTTGGCAATTGCAGAGGCGGAATTGAATACAAAAAACATTGATATTAATAAACTTAGAGTCTTTTTTAAACTAAAGTTTTGTATTTTCATTCTATATCTCCTTTTAGATTATTCCTACTAACGATTAGTAAGATTCAAGTGTTCGATTTATTTCGTTTTAACACTTAATGAAAATATACTATGGAATTGTTCATTAGTCAACATAAAATGAATAAAAAAGAACAGATTTTTGCATCAAACGAAAAAAAACAAACAAATTAGAAAATGGTATAAAACACAAACCAATTAGAAAATGTATAATTAAACTAATTAAGCTATATTTAAATTATGAAGCAATTGAACAAACGCCAAGAAGACATACTTTCTCTTGCAGAAAAAGAAGGTTATGTAAGTGTTGAAAATTTGGCTCAAACATTTGCAGTCACTCAACAAACAATCCGCCGCGATATGAATTATTTGAGCGATCATGAGTTTTTAGTTCGTACTCATGGTGGAGCCTTTTTCTCTTCCGGGGTAAGAAACTTTGCTTATAAATCGAGAAAAGATTTGGCTAGTGATGAAAAAAGAGAAATTGCAAATGCTGTTGCTGAAATAATTCCCAATCATTCTTCTATTACATTAAATATTGGAACAACTACAGAGAGGGTAGCAGAATCACTTCTCAATCATCAAGGACTAAAAGTAATTACAAATAATATTAACATCGTAAATATATTTTCTCACTCTAATGACGCTCAAGTTTGGTTAGCGGGTGGAAAGGTAAGAAAGTCTGATTCAGCTGTTATTGGAGAAAATACAGCTGATTATTTTAAGGAATTTAAGGTGGATTATGCAATTGTAGGTATCTCAGCTATTGATAATGATGGCTCATTGATGGACTTTGATAGAAGAGAGTCTACAGTTTCAAAGGCTATATTTGAGTACAATCGAAAATTAATACTTGTCGCAGATGATATTAAATTTCAGCGAACAGCTCCAATGATAACTGGTAATATTTCTGAGATTGATATCTTAGTCACAAACAATAAACCTTCCCCTGAAATAATCGATATATGTAATTCAAATAACATTGAGATTGTTATAGCAAAAGAACATACCTAATTGGAAATATAATTTGAATCGTGGGCTGCTGAGGCTCTTCAGGCTTTTTTATACTTGCTGACTTTATTTATTGTCAATTATGAAATTGGCAAGCTCAACAAACCCATCACCTGAAAAATTTGAAGTAATGTATTTAGGTGGGTTTTCAATATTGTTCATTAATTCTTTTACGTTAGCGACTCCAACAGAATTATTAAAGAAACCAAACATCAATGAATCATTGGGCGAGTCTCCGATAAATATTACATTATTCTGAATTTCAGCATCATTCAAACCAAAGCTTTCTTTTAGAACTTTTAAACTTGTAGAAAGTTTATTATGACTACCAATCCAACAATTAACATGTATTGAGCTTATCTTGGCTACTGCACCGTTTTGTTCTGCAATTTTAACAATGTCATCAATCTTATCTTGAGGTAGTTTAGGAACATCTTCGGCAAAATCAATTGCTAAGTCAGTAATACGATACTCCTGATCAGACGCCTCAGCAGCTCCTGGAACAGATTTAAGAATTGTTTTTTTAATTTGATTAAGAACTGTGAAATTTTCTCTTCTTTCACCCTCAGTTTGACTATATAAATTATTCATTTTTTTATTGGCATGATCGTAGCTAAAAAAGAAAGCACCATTTTCACCAATGACTCCGTCGACTGGCCACATCCTAGCAATGTGATCACACCAACCTGCACATCGACCAGTCACAGGAATAACACTATATCCATTATCTGATAATCTCTCCATAGCCTCGTAGGCATTAGTCTTTAATCTTCCATCTGAGGTTAAAGTGTCATCAATATCTGTAAGAATGAACTTGATATCTTGCAACTGAGATAAGGACATTGTTGACAGATTTTTCATTAAAACTCCTAAGAATTGATAATTAGACTTTGAAAAATCATCAAAGCGAATATAATTATTTTCATATGAACATATATATGTTTATTTTATCATAATGCTAACTAATTTGAAGATAAAAAATAGAAAAATATTCAAATGATTAAAATTTATTGTTCATTTTAGTTATTATATGTTAGAATTAAAGTTCAAATGAACAATTTGGAGTTTTGAATGGATTTAACTGCTAGACAAGCAGAGATTTCTGACCTGTTACGTCAAG
>CAZESR010000022.1:0-18433 GCA_964515065.1 uncultured Piscirickettsiaceae bacterium | reverse complement strand
CACTTCTTGATTCTATGCCCAAATATTCAGGAATGGCTTTAAATTAAGATATCTTGATGCCTTATAGTTCAAATATCTTGCGTTAGTGTTTCAATGTCTTTTTGATACTTTGATAACTGTGCACGAAGTTTCTTGTCTTGCTTTTCAGTCCTGGAGTTCAAAATTTCAACAAGAAGGTGCTGATTAATTTCAATATTATAGGAATAAGTTTCCCGATAATTGTTAGCTACCACATCATCTCTATGAGTAATATTTTCAAGAGCCAACTCCCACCCATCCTCTCTCTTAAGAATCACCTTGAGGTTTTCAATTAGAGCTTTTCGATTATTTATCCACTGCCCATCGACTCTAATCATTTCTTTACTTGCAGCATTAATGAGGTCTAGTTGATCTTTATTCATGCCTCCTATAAAGCGTCTCAAGTTCTTTCTTATGCGTTTATAGTTATCATTTTGATAAGTTTGCAAATTACGACTTAAATATTTTTTTTCACTTTGTAAAGTCTTAGTTTGCATTGTTTGAAGAAGCTCAGCAATTTGTTTATTTGATAAATTCCGCGTCATTGGAATCGCCCACAAAATCATTTTATCTTCTATTCGAAACCAAGATTGCTCAACCTCATGGGTAATAGCCTCAATAGAATCAAGCTCAATTTTTTCATCAAGGATTGACTCTAAATCTCTAATAATTGTTGCATATTTAGGTAATTCTTCCTCCCTATGCCATTTATAAAATGGAATTAATAACTCCTTTAAATCTTGTTTTTGCTCTCGGTTAAGGTCCACATAACTCTCGAGATACCAAGGCAATAAAAAATCAATTCGGTTGTACACAAAAGTCGTTGAGCTACATCCAACAAGGAAAACCAAAGAAAATAATAATATTTTTTTCATATATGCGTTAAGAATTATCGAGGTCTTTTAAATTTTATAAAATTAAAATAAAAAATTTTCTCATGTAACTAAATTAATTTCCATATTTATGTTTAAATCATCAATCAAACTTTAAAAATGTGGCTCAAATGATTAATCAAATCCATAATACAAATATTGAAAGCGAAACTGTTATAACCTCACCCATTAAATTAAGGCAGCAAATCAAAGTCAGCAATCATGGCAAAGATAACATTTTAACGAGTCGTAAAACTGTTGATGAGATTTTTTTAGGCAATGACAAAAGACTGATAGTAATCGTTGGTCCATGCTCAATTCACGACATAAAGGCAGCTAAAGAATATGCTCTTAAATTAAAGTCGCTTCAGAGAGAAGTTGAAGAGTCTATCTATATCATGATGAGAGTGTATTTTGAAAAACCAAGAACTACAGTTGGCTGGAAAGGTTTAATTAGTGATCCAGATATGGATAACTCGCTAGATGTAGAAAAAGGACTTCACCAAGGTCGTGAACTCCTAGTTTGGCTTGCAGAACAGGGCATACCCTCAGCAACTGAAGCTCTTAACCCGATCACTCCTCAATATCTCGCCGATCTCATTTCCTGGTGTGCTATTGGTGCAAGGACTACAGAATCTCAAACACATCGAGAAATGTCAAGTGGACTCTCCATGCCCGTTGGCTTTAAGAATGGCACAGATGGTAACCTAACTATGGCTGTCAATGCAATTAAAGCATGCTCCTCTCCCCAAAGCTTTTTAGGCATCAATGACAAAGGCCAAATCTCCACATTCAAGGCTAGAGGAAATAAATCTTCTCACATTATATTAAGAGGTGGAATAAAACCTAACTACGATGAAGAATCAGTATTTGCATGCGAAAAACTTCTTAAAGAAAATGGTTTAGCTGAAAGGATCATGATTGATTGTTCTCATGATAATTCATATCAAGACTACAGAAATCAAGGCAGTGTTATTGATAATATAAAAGGCCAAATAATGTCAGGAAATAAATCAATTTTTGGTGTCATGCTAGAAAGCAATTTATTCTCAGGTAAACAAAAAATACTAGACAATAGGGATGAGATGCAATACGGCGTATCGGTTACAGATGGCTGTATTGACTGGAAAGAGACAGAAAGAGTTATAAAAAATCTTGCAAAGGCAAGATAAATTTAAAATTATTTATTGATTTATTGTCCTAGTAGCTTAATTACTTTGACAGCAGTTTCCTTTAAATCTGGAATAACTTTTTGCATGATTTGAATCCTATCAAATAGACTAGGATTTGAATCTAGAGTTGATCTTAATGAATTGCCAAAACTTTTTCTTAATACCGTTCCAACATTGAATTTTGTCACGTGACTTTCTGACAACATTTTAATATCTTTGTCTTTTATGCCACTTGTACCATGAATTACCAATGGAATACTTAATGCTGTTTTAAGTTCGTTGAATCTCACAACATTAATTTCTACAGATCCTGCTTCTAAGCGATGGACGTTTCCAATTGAAATTGCAAGTGCATCAGGCCTACCTTCCTTCTCCATTGCCAATGCCTCAGAAACTATAGTTAGTTCAGACTTAATATGATCTCTTCCAGTAGCATAAGGCACCGAACCTACTTCTGCTTCTACTGAAACGCCTTTAGGATTAGCATAAGAAACAATATCACGAATTGAAGCAATATTTTCAGAAATGGGCAATTGAGACCCATCAAACATGACTGATGTGAACCCACTATCAATTGCTTGCTTGACTACATCAACTTCATAAGTGTGATCTAGATGGATACAAACTGGAACTTTAGCACTTAAAGCCATTGATTTCAACATTCCAATAATTTGATCCATAGTCATAAACTGGCGCATATCAAGGTTAATTGAAAGAATAACAGAGGCATTTCTTGACTCAGCAGCATCAATGACAGCTCTTGAATCCTCAAAGCCAAAAACATTAAAACACGCTACAGCGTATCCGTGCTCTCTTGCTGGTAATAGAATATCTTTAAGATTTGATATCATTATTTAAATTTGTTAAGCATATCTTGCATACCCGGAATCGTATCGAGTTGATATGCGTACTCCTTTTGATAGTTCATGTGGAGTGGCCTTTGACTCTCACCTGCCAAAATAGTGAAGTAGTACATCTCAAATCCTGGGGCTGCAACACAAGGATGATAGCCTTTATCAAAAATAAATGTTGATCCATCACGTACGTGATAGACAGGACCAAAATCTTCACCATCTGGCGTTAAAAATTGAGCGCCAAAACCATTAGAAGGATTAAATCTAAAATTGTAAACTTCATTATGTCTACTCTCTTCTGGCAGCATATCAGCCTCATGCTTGTGAGGCGGAAATCCAGACCACCCACCCTCTCCAACAGTAAACAATTCACTTACCAATAACTTGCCAACTTTGCCAGCTGGATTTTTACCTAAGATATGCTTAATTTTTCTGTGGGTTTTCGTATCATCAGAACCATACTGAACCTTATCTATATCATTTTGCCTAATCACAAATGCCTCATAAGTCTCATTGTGCTTAGCCCCAGAAATAAACACTTCAGCCTTTCCATTTCCGCAAATCAATCTAGCTTTTTGATTGACAGGCACATAAACTCCTTCTGGATCGCTCTCCCAAATATGATTTCTTTTGCCAACTTCCTTAAAGCTTTGACCTTCAACTTCAACATCAATGGTTCCAGTAGCAGGAACGATACAAGTTTCGTATTCCCCTAGTTGATAGCTAAATTCCTCACCAGCAGAAAGCTTTATTATGTTGAAATAGCATAGAGGTACTATTTCATTATTGCAATCTACGATAGGCTCATTATTATTGTCATGTTGGGGGATATGCATTTTTAACTCCACTCTGTTTTTGGTTCAATCGACACACTATCTTGCAAAGACTTTATTTCTTTATCAGTTGGCATTGCACTTGCGCAGCCTTGCTTTGAAACAACAATAGCGGCAGCAGCACTCCCAGCCTCAATTGCTTTTTCCCAGTCTCCAAAAGACATATAGTTCATTATTAAATTTCCAAGAAAGGCATCACCAGAGCCATAAGGTTTCATAACCTTTAGTTTGTAAATACCGGCATCTAAATGGCGATCTCCTGAAAATAGGGTGCATCCATTTTCTCCTTGCTTCAGAATCATTATCTGATTACTGGAAATACATTTCTTAACTTGACTCGTTAGTTCATTATTTAGAATCTTAAACTCCTCTTCATTCCCAATAATAGCATCTGATAACCTCTCAGCCTTCTGATATGCAGACCGGGTAGTTTTCTCGTCGAGCCAATTCCAGTGCCTATAATCTAAATCTAGCCAAACTTTACAATCATTCTTTTTGGCATGTTTCATCATTTTCAATACTTGTTTTCTTGAGTGGTCATCTATCAGGCTCGTTCCTGTTACTACAAGATTATTACTATTCAAAATTGCCAACTCGGCATTTTGATCAAAAACAATCTGAAGGTCTGCTGGATTATTACGATAAATTACAACTTCACAATCAATTGGGCGCTCTTCTGCAATTGCAAGACTGGTTCTTTCGTTACCATAGGTTGTCTGCATTAAATTTATATCTACACCTTCTTTAACGAGTCGATTCTTAACAAATAAACCAACTGGATCATCAGACAGTGCAGAAATCAGGCCAATATTTCCTCCAGCCCTTTTCATTGCAATCGCTATATTGGCTCCAGACCCTCCCACATCAGTTGCAAATAATTCAGCTGACATCGTTTTTGATCCTGGTGGCTGAGGATAAAGATCAAGACCTGCTCTACCAACAACAAGGGCACTCCATTGTCTAGATTCTTGATAAATTAAATTTTGGACCTGATTAGACATCAAGCCATTGTCCAGAAAGAGCAGATCGATCAATTGCATCCATCACTCTTTCTATTTTTAATCCATCTGAAAAATTGGGCCAAACTGACTGTCCAGTTTCAATTGCATCTAAAAGATGTTTGAGCTCGCACACCTTAACATCAATATAACCAAGACTATGACCAGCGTTTGGTAAAAAAGCATCATACGGTGGTTGAGCTGGACCGCTCAAAATAGTTTTAAAGCCCTCCTGTCTGGGATCTTTACTTCGAGTATAGAGCTTAATCTCATTTAAACGCTCTTGATTATGACATATCATTCCTTGTGACCCATGAATCTCCCAGCGCAATCCGCACTTTCTTCCCCAAGCAACTCGACTCACTCTTAGAGTTCCCTTGATTCCACTCTCAAAATGTGCCATTGCTGTGCAAACATCATCATTATCAACTACAAGAGTTTGTCCTGGGTTTTTTGGATCTGTACGCTCTTTATGAACTGTGTCATAATCCCCTACAAGTCGGGTTATTTCACTTCCAGTCATATAGTGGGCCATACTAACTAGATGACACATGACGTCAGCGTTCGATCCAGTGCCAGATGCCTCACGACTCATGCGCCAAGAATGAGGTCTATCTGGATCAGCTTCATTATCCACATCATAAACACCATAAAACCCTATAACCCGTCCAATCACCCCTTCATCAATAAGTTTTTTTGCGCTTTGAATTGCAGGATTTTGAGTATAGTTATAACCCAATATTGTTTGAGAACTTTGTGCTTGTTGAGCAGCAGCAAGCATTGCCTCAGAGTCAGACAAATTGGTAGACATTGGCTTTTCACACCATACATGCTTTCCAAGTTTTAAAGCTGCTACTGAAATTTCTTTGTGTAATGAATTTGGTACACAAACAGAAATGAGTTCAACTTTTGGATCATTAACCAACTCCATCCAAGAGCTTGTACATCTTGAGAAGCCCATTTCCTTTCTCATCACCTCAGCTCTGTCAGGGTTATAGTCACAGATCATTTCAAGATTAGGCCTTAATCCATCACCGAAAACACTACCTGCAGCAGCATATGCAATTGAATGTGCCTTCCCCATAAAAGCTGTCCCTATAACCCCTACGCCAATTGTTTTCATCTTTTTTCCTCTATTTCAATTCCAAATTTTTCACAGTAGCTTGTAATATTTTTATAACCCATAGTTACATAAGTTAATGGGTGTGCTTTGGCAGGATCTTGCTCTGCTTCAACAACAATCCATCCTTTATAGTCATTCTCACTCACCATTTTAAATAGCTCAGGAAAATCAAATATTCCATCTCCAGGGACTGTATACACTCCGCTAAGTACAGCATTTAAAAAACTTGAATCAGACTCCAGAGCATTATTTAACATATCTTCTCTGACATCTTTACAATGAATATGAAGAACTCTGTCGCTATGTTTTTTATAGACAGTCAAAGGATCAGCGCCTGCATAAATAAAATGGCCTGTGTCAAATACCAAGCCTAGATCGCTACTAGTCATAGCCATTAATTTATCTACCTCTTCTTCAATTTGCACAACTGTGCCCATATGATGATGATAAGCAAGCTTCATTCCATGAGACAAAGTGTATTTAGCTAACTGGTCAAGTTTTTCCGTCCATTCCTTCCATTGATCTTCATCAAGCATTGGTCGTTTTGAAAGTGGTGAGTCAATCTCTCCATGAACACATGAGTCCATTTCACAATAAACAATGACGTCAGTTCCTAGGTCTTTCAAAAGTTGCATATGTGGGGTAATTCTTTCTATTTCAGCTTCAATGGTATCTTTAAGCAGACCACCACAAAACCAACTTGATACAACATCCATATCATGTTTGCTAAATAAAGGCTCAAGCACTGAAACTTTCCTAGGCCATTTGCCGCCTAACTCGAACCCACGATATCCAGCCTGCCTGCCTTCTTGCAGACATTGCTCTATAGTAGTGTCACGGCCTAACTCAGGCATATCATCATTAGTCCATGATATCGGACTAACACCAATTTTCACACTCATTTATTTTCTCCAAATTAATAGTAATAGCTATCCAGCAAGCCTAGCACGCTGATGTTCCATGAGCCCTAAATTAAACTTTTTTGGACTCACTTTATCCATAATTGATTTTTTTGTAAGCTCAAACATACTCATACCCTGAAGTTTAGAGTCAGAATTTTTATCCAAATCTAAGTTTGTAGGAAAGGCGTAGCCATCAGTAGCACAAATAAGAACATTTTCAATTTGTCTTTCCGAAAGAGTTTTATTATGTAAATGACTCAACAGGAAAGGATAGACATGGGTAATAATTTTAATATAATCTATATGCTCCATTGTCTTCCCAAAGGCTGAAGAAATCTGAAGAAGATTAGCTATTCTATGAAAATCACTTGTAGTATTTGATCCTGCTGCATGAAATATAGCAGGATTAAAAAAAATACCATCACCTTTATTCATTGGATTCTGAACAGAATATTGATTAAAAAATTCTCCAAACATAGGGTTTCTCCATGTCAAATAACCCAAATCGTATTGTTGTGAATAGGGTAATACAATTGTAGGCCCGCTCTCTAGAGGCATATCAGTATGCGCAATACCTCCTTGCAAGGTCAAATAGTTTGAAAGACGATGTACTGAAATAGGAAATTTCTCAACGACTTCATTTTCTTGAAAACCTAAATGATAATCCCGATGAGGCTTCTGCATTTCTCCACCTGGTCTAACAATATTTACCTGGGCTGTCATCTGAGAATTGGGTCCACACCATGACTCAGCAATTATCTTTATTAAATCATTTGAATAGTAATTGATAAAAGCATCTGTGCTTTCCAAGGCAACCTTTTGAAAGCTATTCCAGATTCTAGTATTGGTCCCTGAAGCGAAGTGGTCATTACTAGTATTACTCTCTTTTTCAATAATTTTTTCGAAAATAGTGTTACTCTGATCTATTACATCCTCATTGTATAGATTTCGAATAACAAATACACCTGGCCCACTTTCTAAAACATGATGCATTTCTGTTTTTAATTTTTTTTCTTGTTCAATATTGCCTATAAATGATTTAAAGTTTGTTGCATCATAAATAACAACATTATTAGAAATTGAATCAGACAAAGGATAATGCTCTTGAATAGTCTTTTGGGAGCAGATGTTAGCTAAATCGTCAAAATCAATATCAGAATCACTGAAATATACTTGCTGATTTAATAAAGAAGAGTCTTCTTGCATTGCTAGTAAGGCTGATTAGACTTAGATTTTCTGTAAGCGCTCAGAATTTCATCACTTTTTTCATTTAAAGATACTTCAGGCACAGCAACTTCCCACCAGCAGCCTCCTTCAGGACTAATTTTGTGAGAGTCAGTCACTATACTTATCACATAAGATTTAGTTGACAATCTTGCCCGCCCAAGTGCTGAAGCTAATTCATTTATATTCTCAATATGTTCTGAGTTGGCCCCAAGAGATTTTGCATGTAAAGCAAAATTAATTTCTGGATGACCATCATCTATACTTTTGCAGTCTTTTAACAAATTATTAAATGAACGATTGCCAGTTGCATTTTGAAGTCGGTTGATACATGAAAAGCCTCTATTGTCGAGAACAACAGCAATAATTTTTTGGCCTAGCATTACGCTTGTAGCTAGCTCAGAATTGAGCATCAGGTATGAGCCATCACCAACAAGGACTATTACTTCGCGTTCTGGCTGAGCCATTTTGACACCAAGTCCACCTGCAATCTCATAACCCATGCATGAAAACCCATATTCAGAATGATAACCGCCTGTTTGTTCTGTTCGCCATAGTTTATGGAGCTCACCAGGCAAACTTCCAGCTGCACATACTACAATATCGCTAGGATATCCATTTTTCTTGACTTCTCCAAGCACCTGGGCGTCCGTAGGTAAATTATCTTCTGCATCAGAAGAACTATTTATGGAAGTTATCTCTTCATAATAGTCGTTCCAGCTTGAAGCCTCTTTCTCCGACTCCTGAAACCACTTTTCAGATGCTTTCCAACCAGTAAGCTGCTCATCAAGTTTGTTTATTCCAAGACTTGCATCGCCCCACAAAGAGAAGGCATTGTGTTTAATTGCATCAAATCGAGCTACATTTAATTGCACAAGTTTTTTTTCAGAAAATAAAGCCCTTGAACCCGAGATAAAGTCATTTAACCTTGTCCCAATTGCCAAAACTACATCTGCATGTCTTGCCAAGTTATTGGCTGCATTAGATCCTGTAACTCCAATAGCGCCAACATAACCAGGATGGTTCCATGCAAGCGCTCCTTTTCCAGCAGAAGTTTCAGCAACAGGAATTTTATATTTTTTTGAAAATTTCTGAAGGGAGTCACATGCATTAGCATAATGAACACCTCCACCTGCAATAATCAAAGGTTTTTTTGAATTTTTTAAGATTTCAACAGCTCGAGCTAACTCTTCATCATCAACCATTATTTTACGAATAGAGTGCACTCTTTTTTTGAAAAATTCTTCAGGATAATCGAATGCTTCTGCCTGAACATCTTGGGGCAAAGAAAGAGTTACTGGGCCACAATTTTCAGGATCCAACAGTGTTTGCATTGCAACAGGCAAACTATTAATAATTTGTTCAGGTCTCATGATTCGATCAAAATATCTACTAACGGGTCTAAAGCAGTCATTCACACTCACTGTTGGATCAGAAAAATCCTCTAATTGTTGAAGGACTGGATCTGGTGTTCGACTTGCAAAGTAATCCCCAGGTAATAGCAAAACCGGTAACCGATTTACATGCGCTAGTGCAGCTGCAGTTATCATATTAGTTGCCCCAGGACCTATTGAACTTGTACATGCCATCATTCTTTGACGATTATTAGCTTTTGCATATGCAATTGCTGAATGAACCATGCCTTGCTCACTATGTCCTCGATAGGTCGGTAATTTATCTTGAATTTCAGTCAATGCCTGCCCTATACCAGCAACATTCCCATGACCAAAAATGGCAAAAACACCAGCAAATATTGGCTGTACTCCATCATCAGTCTCAATCAATTGGGATGATAAGTATTTAACTATAGCTTGCGTCATTGTTAGTCTAATAGTCTTCATTATTGAATTTCCCCTCTATATTTTTTCCAAGCTTCAATCAATTCAATGTAATTCTTTGATACAGAATCCACTAGCTCATCATCATTTATTTTCTTTTGCATCCAAAGTTCAGTTGGCTCATAAAAAATCGTTCTACCTACTGTAAAACCCCTACAAATGTTGTATTTTGCTGCTACACCAAACGACTCTATAACATTGTCAATTGGCGCAGACAAGCCCAATAATAATACACCTTGGCAGTAAGGATCATGTGTATTTATGATACTACTCACTTGCTTCCAAGAGTTGTCTTTAAGGGATGGAAGTTTCCACCAGTCGGGCTTAATTTCTATGTCATAGAATCTTTTTATAATATTCGGGATAGTATCTTCATCATCCTCAAATTCTGAAGGTGGAATAACTTCAAGCAACAATTGATGACCACTTTGAAGACATGCATGATAAAGTTCTTTTATTTTTTGTTCCTGCTTAATTTTAAGTTCATGCGCTTCATCCAAATGGTAGAAAAATAAGCACTTAACAGTATGTGTTAGGGGCCAAGATTGTATTTTTGAACCAATAGATTGCTCACCTTCAAACTTAAGAGGCCTTGAACCTGGAAGCTCTACAGGTCTTCCAATCCACCATGGCTTTTCAGCAATTGAATTGAGTGCGTCCTCTCCATAAGTATCGTCAATTAATACACCAATATTTTTTTCAGGAATATTGAGTTTATCAATAGCTTTTTGAGTTGACTTTACGAATAGGTTTTTTAATTTATTGATTTGTTTAGAATCCACTTCATACTTCTCAGAAAGGTCAAGTAACTGTTTACGATGATCAAACGCAAAACCAAAAATCTCTTGCTCTTCTTTGCTTCTAAAACTAACTCTATGAAGGTGGTTTAAAGTTAAATCTACACTTGGATTTGGTATATCAGCAGCATTTTCAATGTAGTAAAGTAGCTCTTTTTCACCAGGAATTGCAGGCGCGCATCCATGACGTGACACAACCAATGCGCCCGAAGCATTTGCATAATTTGCACTTTTTTCAAGACTTTCACCTCTAAGGTAACCTCGAAGAAAACCCGACATAAACGCATCACCAGCACCCAAAACATTTAAGATATCTACTTGATTACCCTTAATCACATTAAAGTCATTAGCGCTATCTGGAATTTCACTAGTTATAACAGTGCATCCTAAAGGACCTAACTTTAAAACGATAATTGAATTGCTTAGCTGACGTATCTTAGTCAAAGCAACAATAGTATCCTCACTACCTCCAGCAATGTGAATTTCTTCTTCAGTACCAACAATAACATCACAATGTGGAAGTATTGTTTGTAAGTGTTGGCTAACATCATTACTCGCAACAAATCGAGACTCTCCATCACCCAACTCTGTTAGCCCCCATAGTACAGGACGATAATCAATATCAACAATGACTTGAGTATCAGAGGCTTTTGCATACTCGATTGCCTTCATACTCGTTTGATAAGTGCTATCTGATGAAAAATGTGTTCCAGTTATAAGTAAAGACCTACTACTGGCAATAAATTCTTTAGTGAAATCATTTTCACTGATTGCCATATCTGCACAATCTTTACGATAAAAAATAAGTGGAAAGGTTTCTTTATCTTGAATCCCTAAAACCACTAAGCCAGTTAATCTTTCCTTATCGGTAATCACATGAGATATGTCTACACCAACGCTTTCTAGTTCATTGCGAACAAAACGCCCCATATGCTCATTACCAACTCTAGTAAGCATTGCTGAACTAAGGCCAAGTTTAGAGCAGCCATAGGCGATATTTGCTGATGATCCGCCCAGATATTTGGCAAAGCTACCCATATTTTCTAATGTAGATCCAATCTGTTGACCATAAAAGTCAACAGCCGCTCTCCCTAAACAAATAATATCAATTGATTTCATTATTTCTCAAGCATCCACTCATGCTTAGGGTCATTATTAAATATCCATTGCCTTTTGGGCCCAGCCATTACATTTAAATAATAGGAATCATATCCATGAGGAACTCCAACTGGATGATATCCCTTTGGAACAAGTACAACACACTTATCTTCGACTGCCATTGTCTCATCAATTGATAGATCATCAGTATAAACTCTCTGGAAAGCAAACCCTTGAGGCGGGTTAATTCGATGATAATAGGTTTCCTCTAAATAGGTTTCAACTGGAATATTATCCGAATCATGCTTATGAGGAGGATAGCTAGACCAATTACCTGATGGAGTTTTTACCTCAACAACTAGAAGACTATCAGCCTTTTCCTTCTCAGGAAGTATATTACATATAAATCTAGTGTTGCTTCCCTCACCACGAACCTCGCTATCCATTTCATCAGGCTTAATATGTCTCGCTGGAAAGTTACCGAATCCGGGAGCAATTGCGATAGCTAACTCCAATTTAGTTAAAGCAGTAATTTTTATTTTGCTTTTATTTGGAGCATATACAGCATGAGGATTGATATCATCAAAAACACTCATTCTCTCTCCCACACTTTTAAACTCTTCCTCATCAACACTTACATTAGCAATTCCAGATAAAATCACTAGACAACATTCATTGGATTCATTCTCCCAATCAAGTATTTCCATTTCATTGAGTTCATGGGCCTCAAAACCAACAAAATCCCAGTTTGCTGATTTTGGTGTAATTTTCTGATAACAACTACCATTGCTATTTATTGGTCGACTTAATAATGACATTTAATTTCCTTGTTGATGGTATCCAATTGAAATACATATTGCTTGAACAAGACACATCGTTGCCCCTAAAGATCTGAATGTATGAATTTCAGCTTCATGAATACTAAATAAAAAATCCGCCAAATGTGCGATTGGGTTCAACTCAGTATCAGTCAACAGAATTACCTTTGAATTGGCTTGTTTCGCTGTCTTAACAGCCTGAGTAGTATTTTCATTGTAGGGGTTATATGTAATGGCAATGAATACTGTATTTTCATCCAACCAATTTGATAAATTCTCAACCTCATTTGCATCGTTTGCAATACGGCACTTTATACCAAGGTTATTTAACATATAGTAAAAATAATTCGCGATAGGTTGTGCTCTATTTGTACCACATAATATGACCTCTTTAGCCCCGCATAATGCCAATACTGACTCTTCAATTAAATCTATGTCAGTGTTTTCTGCAAGTAACTGAGTTGCGGCAACATTTCGCCTTGTAATATCATAAAAGATATTTGAAGAGTTTGTAGTTGAGTCACCTTCAGTTATATTTTTTACATCAGTGATACGTTTCTGATAATTAATTGCTGTTTGGGCAATCCTTACCTTAAATAATGATTGAAGTTCAGCAAATCCACTGAAACCAAAGTGCTTAGCAAAACGAACTAATGTTGATGGATAAACTCCTATATCTGATGCAATTACTGCAAGAGTATTAATAGCCAAGTTTTGAGGTTGATCAATTATATAAAAAGCAATCAACTTCATTTTCTTACTCAATGAGGGATAGCTTTCTTGGAGCAAGTTGTTTAATTCATTGATATTAGCTGGAATCATTCTAATTACTTACTATAAATTTTCTGGTAAGCCAGATTTAAGAGACCTTTGTGCAGCTTCAGCAATTCTTAAAGCAAGCACTCCATCAGAAATATCAACACTTGGCTTAACATCTAAATGAAAAGACTCCATAAAATGGAGCAACTCATTATGGTATGCCTTTTCATAGCGCTCTAAAAAAAAGTGCTCTGCTTTAGCCTGATTAATCCCATCAGCATTGCTGAGAACGACTTTATCTTCTAACTCATTTTTGACTTGGAGCATGCCTTTCTCACCAAATGCTTCAATCCTTTGATCATAACCAAAGGATGCTTGACGACCATTCAAAATAGTGACTATTGCACCCTTACTCATATTCATTATGACACTCGCAGTGTCTACATCACCCTCATTTTTGATATCTTCATTGTTTGCTCTTGCAGATACATAAATACTTTTGGGCGTATCATTTAAAATCCAACAGGCCATATCAAAATCGTGAATCATCATGTCATGAAATAGTCCACCTGAACTTTGAATATACTCCATAGGAGGTGGTGCTGGATCATGGGAGGTAATCACTAATGTTTGCACATGTCCAATTAAATTAGAATCTACTTTGCTCTTCAAGCTTGCCATATGCGGATCAAATCGCCTATTAAATCCAAGCATGCAGACAATACCACTCTCTTCTACTGATTTTGCGCAAGACTCTGCTCTCTCCAGACTTAAGTCGATTGGTTTTTCACAAAAAACTGGTTTGCCAATTTGTGCACATCTATCTATAAGATCAGCATGAGTCGCTGTACTGCTTGCAATTATGTAAGCATCAATATCTGTATTACCAAATGCTTCCTCCATACTCAAAACTTCAGCACTATATTGTTGTGCAAGGTTTTTAGCCGCCTCTTGGTTTAAATCCACCACAGAGTGAAGAGTCGTATTTTTTTCACTAGAAATTGCAATTGCATGAACAATTCCAATCCTTCCAGCTCCAATTAAACATATTTTCATAGCATTAATTAATTTGATTTTTCTAACAGGTATTGCTTATATATTATCTATCCTTAAGTTCTGATAGTTCTTTATTGCCAGACATCATAAATTGTAATTCTTCATAATTAATTTCTCCAGCTTTTGCAGTTCCAAGAGTTTCACCTCTTGATAGAACTGTAAATTTATCTCCAACAGCTAGAGCGTGAGAAACATTATGCGATATGAATACAACTGCAACTCCTTTCTCCCTAACTCTTTCTATCGTTTTTAAAACATTTGAAGTTTGGTAAACGCCAAGAGCAGATGTAGGCTCATCAAGAATCAATATCCCTGCACCAAAATATACCGCCCTGGAAATTGCGACAGTTTGCCTCTCTCCTCCAGAAAGGGTTCCAATTGATTGACTTGGGTCTCTTAACTTAATTCCGATTTTATCCATTTCAGACATCAAAATTGAATTGCACTTTTCAAAGTCCATTACAGTAATTGGACCAATTTTTTTTGTTAGCTCTCTACCAAGCCAAAAATTACGGGCAACAGACATTAATGGAATCAAAGCCAAATCTTGATACACAGTAGCAATTCCAGAATTAATAGCATCCCGAGGCCCACTCATTTCAACTGGCCTTCCTTCAATCTTAATTTCACCTGATGTCGGCTGGTGTACTCCAGACATTATTTTTATTAAAGTCGATTTTCCTGCACCATTATCTCCAAGTAGGCAGTGGCACTCACCTTTCTTAATAGAAATGGAGACACCTTTAAGGGCATCTACGTTCCCAAAGCTTTTATGAATGTTTGAAAGCTCCATTATTGACTTATCACTCATCATTTAGCTCCTGTAATTAATTTACGAACATGTGTATTTAGGATTACTGCCAGCAATAATAAGACGCCCAGAAAAACTCTAAATAATGAGCTTTCTACACCAATGAAGAACAGACCTTGCTGGACAACTCCAAATATTACAGCACCAAGTGCTGCACCGATAACTGAGCCATAACCCCCAGTCAACAAGGCTCCTCCAATTACTACTGAAATAATTGCCTCAAACTCCTTAAGAATTCCTCTATCAGCAGAAGCAGAACCAAACTCAATAACTTGAGTCGTCGCAAAAACTGTCGCACAAAAAGCAGTAAAGACAAACATCAAAATCTTAACTCTATTTACCGGAACACCAATATGACGAGCTGCCTGTGCATCTCCACCAGAGGCATAAATCCAGTTACCAAAACGAGTCTTTGTTAATAAAAAATGTGCAAAGATAACTAGTCCTATTGCCCATACCATCATCATTGGTATACCCGATACAACTGGTTGACCAGCCTTTGTACCAGCTACAAAAGTTTGAATCATACCTTGCTCACCAAGCCAATCAAATACGCCCGTAAATATCTCGCCACCAAAAATTGGAGCTAACCAATCATTTTCAGCTGCTTCTGTAACCCCGCCAATAATAGTTTTTTTAGTGCTTAAAATTGCAATAAAGATTGTCATTCCTCGCAAGATATATAAAAAAGCAAGACTTACAATAAAAGACGGTAAATTTGTTTTGACTGTAATGTAGCCAATTAATGCCCCTATAGCCATTGAAACAACAAAGGCTGTAATAATACTAAGCCATACAGGCCACCCCCAAACGACTGAAGTAACAGCAATAACTATGCCAGCAAAGCCAATCATAGAGCCTACAGAAAGATCAAATTCTCCTGCAATCATTAGCAGGCAAGCACCGACAGCAATAATTATAAATTGGGAAGAAACGATTCCCCAATTCATAGAACCCTCCAAAGAGAACATTCCGGTATCTCGTGCTACTAAAAAAAAGAAAAGGAAAACTAAAACAACGCCAACTATTGCCCCTAAATCTGGCCTTAGCATGACGCTTCTAAAATTAGTTTTAAGGTTTAAATTATTTTTTACATCATCTGACATGAGATTAAATCCACTGTAGTTTTTTTATTAAAAAAAAAATGCTACCCACTCATTTTGAAACTTGAAGTGAGTAGCACCTTTTAGATCAATTAACTTTTAACGATAAACACCTGCATATTTCTCAACTAAGCTGATATTACTCTTAGTGATAAATCCAGGTCCAGAGTTAATAGCGCCAGAAGGCCAAACTCCATAACGTGAAAGGTTAGTCAAGAATACAACTGGAAGGTACCCTTGTAGGTACGGCTGTTGATCAATTGCAAATGAAATTACATCAGCTTTAACTGCTGCAGCAATCTCTCCTGAAAGGTCAAAAGTACCAAAATAGATGTCACCAGTTTTACCCATATCATCCAAAGCTGAAAGCGTTGGATGAGCAGATGTTGGTCCTAAAGTTAGAATTGCATCTGTACTTGGGTGAGATCTTAGGTGAGCCATAACCTTGTTCTTGATTTCCGTAGGATCTTGTCCAGAATCAATCATTTGATGACCTAGATCAACACCAAGCGCGTCCGCATAACCCTGGCAGCGATCAACTGATACTGGATTAGTAAAGAAGTGATTAACGCACAAGAATTCAGTTACGCCAGCAGCCTTAGCTCTCTTACCTGCTCCATAACCTGCATCATATTCTGGTTGACCAATGTGTGCTAATGCACCAAGCGCTTCTGATTGGTCACGTGTACCAGAGTTAATTGTTACAACTGGAATTCCTTTGGCAATAGCTGAAGTAATTGGTCCTTTCAAGACATCATAGTCAGCAATTGTAACAATAATACCGTCTGGATTACTTGCTGCAGCTTGCTCTACGATACGAGCCATATCAGCAAGGTCGCCTGTAGTTGGGTTACGATAATCAACATCAACTCCCATTTGCTCTCCTGCAATTCCAATTGCATTTTTAATTGTATTCCACCATGAATCAGAATCTGGCGCATGGCTGATTAATACAAATTTCTCTCCAGAGGCAACTGCGGCAGAACTGCCAAACATTGTTGCTCCAAAAAGAACAGACACTGCTAAAAATACCTTTGCAGTGTTTTTGTAGATTTTAAACATAATGTTTTTCTCCTATTTATATATAAATTAAATATCAAAATTGATATCAGTCCTGAGACAAAACTTGCCACAAGAAAATTTAGTATACATCAAATAATTTAGGTTGTTATATTTTTTTCTATTTTTTAAAAAATAGAACATATGTTATAATTTAGTCTTAGATAGATATTTCTCTAAACTCTTCATTTGGCAAGAATTATAAATAAAATAATACTAGAAATGACTTCTTGGTATATTAACTCATTAAATTATATTAAATAACCCTCATGTCTTCAAATAACCTACAACATATTATTGATGGCAAGAAACATTCTGGATCATCAGGTCGAACACTAAGTGTTTTTAATCCTGCTAGTGGCAAAGTTACAAAAACCATTGAAGCTGCTAGTGCAAAAGATACTGCCAAAGCCATTCAAGTAGCCAGTGATGCCTTTGAAGAATGGAGTCAAGTTCCCCCCTCTAAAAGAGCTCAAATCATGTTTACCTATCGTGAGCTTATTATTAAGCACACGGATGAACTCGCTGAACTTGTCTCAAAGGAGCATGGAAAAACCTTTGCAGATGCACAAGGTGAAGTGGGAAGAGGTCTTGAGATTGTGGAGTACTGCACGGCAATTAACAATCATCTAAAATCTGACTTTAGTGCGGATGTCTCCAGAGGCATTGATAGCCATAATTTGCGTCAAGCGCTCGGCGTCTGTGCGGGTATTGTTCCGTTTAACTTCCCTGCGATGGTGCCGATGTGGATGTATCCAGTAGCGATTGCTTGTGGCAACACCTTCGTATTAAAGCTCTCAGAGAAAGTACCCTCATGCGGGTTAAGACTCACTGAACTCATGCATGAAGCTGGTCTTCCCAATGGCGTATTAAATACAATCGTTGGCGATAAAGAAGCAGTCGATGAAATCCTAACCAATCCTCAAGTGAGGGCAGTGAGCTTTGTTGGCTCGACAGGTGTGGGTGAGTACATTTATCAAGAAGGATCAAAAAATAACAAAAGAGTTCAAGCATTATGCGGCGCTAAAAACCACATGATAGTAATGCCCGATGCTGATCTTGATCAAAGCACTGATGCAATCATTGGAGCAGCCTATG
>CAZESR010000021.1:0-19466 GCA_964515065.1 uncultured Piscirickettsiaceae bacterium | reverse complement strand
GGGTTAATGCCCTTATGAAGCATTTGTCTATTCTTATCACGAGCCTGTCTTGCCTCAAATAAAGAGACCAATGGATAAGCTCCAAGAGACATCATGGTTGCCCGATTATTAAAACGATAACGATGTCGCCATAATTTTGATCCGTTAGGATTAATTTCTAAAGTTAGGCCATGAGAATCGGCAATACGATAAAGTTTCTTTTTTTTCTTAAGATTTCGTATTTTTGTGTCTGTAAGCACCGTGTGATGAAGCCTTGTATTTTTTCGAGCATGTTAAATCTACTCACAAGTCTACTCACAATCGTGTGAAATGTCAAGAAAGTTTATGATAAGGTATGAGAATTGAAATATCTATAAAACCCCAATATAAAAGGATTTTAATTTGATTTATGATAATTTATGACGTTTTTTGATAACTAATGTATGGTGGAGAGAATGGGATTCGAACCCATGAAACCGTGAGGTTTACACGCTTTCCAAGCGTGCGCGATCGACCACTCTGCCATCTCTCCAAAAACTGATTTTTAACTCTTTGAGGACTCTATCATTGCTTCTATCTGTTCATCCTCGATGCGCGTCATGAGCGGCTTAAATTTATTAATTTGATGTCCAAGAAGTGGAACCTTAATGTCGTTCCAGTTAAGAGATTCAACATTTAGGAATGCTTCTGATTTCTCTGCCATCTCTGGAAGCACAGGCTTCAAATAAGTCATGAGCACTCTAAAGAGGTTAATCGCTAGAGAGGTAATCTCGTGAACCTCTTGCATTTTGCCCTCTTCTTTTGCGAGCTGCCAAGGCTTCTTGTCGTCAATGTACTGGTTTGCTTTGTCCGCAAGCTTCATAATCGAGCGCATGGCTTGAGCAAAGTTTCTATCCTCGTAGTGCCCTGCTATCTCGGTGCTTGTTGAAACAAACTCATCGTAGAGAGCTTGCTCAATGCAATTTTTAGAGAGCTCTTTGTCAAACTTCTTAACAACAAACGAAGCACTCCTAGAGGCAATATTGACCACTTTACCGACAAGGTCAGAGTTCACTCGCTGCTTAAAGTCTTCAAGATTGAGATCAATGTCATCAATCTTAGATGAAAGCTTATAGGCATAGTAATAACGAAGATACTCAGGATTAAGAGCCTCCAGATAAGTTCTTGCAAGAATAAAGGTACCACGCGACTTACTCATCTTTTGTCCGTTAACCGATAAAAATCCGTGCGCAAAGACAGCGTTTGGTGTTCTAAAGTTGGAGCCAATTAGTGTGGCCGGCCAAAACAGCGCATGAAAATAGACAATATCCTTTCCGATGAAGTGATAAAGCTCGGTATCTGAGCCTTTTTCAAAGAAGTCGTCAAACTCCAGGTCAGAGTTATCGCAAAGCTTTTTAAAGCTTGCCATGTAACCTATTGGTGCGTCTAACCAGACATAAAAGTACTTGTCCTCTGTTCCCGGTATCTTAAAGCCAAAATAAGGCTTATCTCTTGAAATATCCCACTGCTCGAGGCCCTGATCGAACCATTCTGCCAATTTATTGCTAACCTGTTCCTGGAGGTGTCCCGCTTTGGTCCAATTTTTCAGCTGATCTTCAAACTGTGGCAAATCAAAGAAGTAGTGCTCTGAATCCTTTTCAATAGGCTTTGCTCCAGATATTACAGATCTAGGATTTATTATTTCAGTGGTTGAATAGGTTGCACCGCATACCTCACAGTTATCTCCGTACTGATCCTCAGCGCCGCACTTAGGGCATTCCCCTTTAATATAACGATCTGGCAAGAACATTTCCTTCTCAGGGTCAAATGATTGCGAAATTACCCTCTTCTTGATATAGCCCGAATCATTCAAGCGATTGTATATTAACTCTGAAAAATAACGATTCTCCTCAGAATGTGTAGAGTGGTATTGACTAAAATTTATATGAAAATCGTCTAAATCAGCCTGATGACGCTCGCTAACCCCGGCAATGAGCTCTTCAGGAGTAATTCCCATCTCATCAGCTTTGAGCATAATTGGGGTTCCATGCGCATCATCAGCGCAAACATAATAGCACTCATTACCCTGCATCTTTTGAAAACGAACCCAGATATCTGTCTGAATGACTTCCAACATATATCCTAAATGAAGATCGCCATTGGCATAGGGAAGTGCTGAAGTAACAAGTATTCTACGTTTGCTCATAATTAGTCATCAATAATCCCAATATAATTAAGGATTTGTGGGATAGTTGTACGATAAAATATCGCTATTTTACCGACCGAGGTCAACAAATTGTCAACTATAACCGAAGATAAAATTCAAACGATTCTAAGCAGTATCATTGATGAGAATACTGGAAAAGACTTGGTTTCGTCTGATAATGTTAAGAATATCTCGATTGACGATGAGATTGTGAACGTTGAACTGCTTCTCAAGTACCCTGCTGCAAACTTTCATGAAGAGTTAAAAGGCACCGTTGAAGAGGCGCTTTCTAAGGAAGGTGTCAACTACTCAAACATTTCAATTAACTCTAAAATTCCTTCATACGAAACGCAAGGAGTAGAAGCCCTACCAGGCGTTAAGAATATTATTGCTGTTGCCTCAGGTAAAGGCGGCGTAGGTAAGTCAACAACCGCGGTCAATTTAGCTCTAGCCTTGAAATCAGAAGGGGCTAACGTTGCGCTATTGGATGCGGACATTTATGGACCCTCTCAGCCGCGCATGCTAGGCGCTAAAGATCTTAGGCCCCAAGAGTCTGAAGGCGGTAATATGAAGCCTGTTATGGCTCATGGATTACAATCCATGTCAATCGGATTTTTGGTCGATGAAGCCTCACCCATGGTGTGGCGAGGCCCTATGGTTACTCAGGCTTTAGAGCAGCTTTTAAAGAACACAGAATGGGACGATATAGACTACATGATTATTGATATGCCGCCCGGAACGGGTGACACTCAACTCACCCTGTCTCAAAAGATTCCGGTCAGCGGAGCGGTCATTGTCACGACTCCCCAAGATATTGCCCTAATCGATGCTCAAAAAGGTCTGGCGATGTTTGAAAAAGTCAACATTCCAATCCTAGGTATCGTTGAGAATATGTCTATTCATATCTGCTCTAAATGCAACCATGCTGAAGAGATCTTTGGCCATGGCGGTGGCAAGAATATGGCTAACAACTCGAACACAAATTTCTTGGGTGCTCTGCCGCTGCAGTTAGACATTAGAACGGATGTTGATGAGGGAACTCCGAGCGTTGCTAAAGACCCCGACAGTCAGGTTTCTGGGATGTATCAAGAGATTGCTAGGCGCGTTGCTGGTACGCTTTCGCTCAAGAACGAGTCAGTCGGCGCCTTCCCAAAAATTACAATCGAATAATTAGACCTAGTGGTTCTCTGAGACCTGATTAATCGTGTACTTGGGTATTTCAATTACGATGTCTTCTTCGTCAACAATCGCCTGACAGGATAGCCTTGAGTCTGGGTCTAAGCCCCACGCCTTATCAAGCAGATCGTCCTCGATCTCATCCGACTCCTCAATCGAGTCAAACCCTTCACGAATATAAACGTGGCAGGTGGTGCAGGCGTTTGACATTTCGCAGGCGTGCTCAATCTCTATGCCATTATCAAGTAGCGCTCTGCATACACTGGTTCCAGAATCTGCCTCAATAACAGTGCCATCAGGGCAATAAATTTCGTGGGGAAGGATAATTATTTGTGGCATAGTAATATTCTATAGTTGATCGTTAAATTCATCAATACGGTGTCCTTTCATAGCGCTCATGATAGACTGATTCATTCTCATTTCCACAAACTTAGCGCTAACCCTTTCAAGCTCTTTTGTAGCTTCTTTAATTTGTTCCGCACCATCAGACTCGACAATTAAAGATAAACCCTCTCTAGCAGCTAAAATTTCTTCAAGCATCTTCTTGCTTAAGAGTGATTGATCAGCCTCTAGTGCTGCATCAATGGCCTCGATGGTTCTGTTTGCGTCAACGCGTTGTTCTTGAAGTTGTCTTAATTGAATATCTTCTTGAGCAAAAACAACAGAATCCTTGAGCATTTTCTCCATCTCTTGGTCGCTCAGTCCGTAGGAAGGCTTAATCGCAATTTCTGATTTAACGCCTGAGGTTTCCTCTTTGGCGGAGACCGATAAAAGCCCATCAGCGTCAACCTGGAACTCGACTCTTATGCGTGCACGTCCAGCGACCATTGGAGGTATTCCTTTGAGCTCGAATCGCCCTAGAGAGCGGCAATCCTTTGCGAGTTCTCTCTCGCCCTGATAAACATGAATACCCATGCCTGTTTGGCCATCCTTATAGGTTGTAAACTCTTGCGCCCTTGTAACAGGAATCGTTGTGTTTCTATGAATCACCTTCTCAACGAGGCCGCCCATCGTCTCAAGACCGAGTGATAGCGGCAGAACATCTAGGAGTAAGACGTCATCCTTGCTCTTATTTCCAGCCAAAATGTTGGCCTGTATGGCTGCCCCTTTAGCGACCACCTCATCGGGATTAATCGAGCACAATACTGGCTTTTTAAAGAGTTCACCTACCCTCTCTCGAATCACACTCATACGAGTTGACCCGCCGACCATAATCACCTCTTTGACATCTTCAGTGTCAACATTCGCATCCCTTAGCGCTCTCTTGGTAATGCGAAGCGTCCTCTTGACTAAATCTTCTGACATGGATTCAAAGTCTGATTTGTTTATTTGATAGTGCTTATCATCAATTTCAAACTCAGCAATATCTGTTGAAGTGAGCTGCTCTTTTGCCAATTTAGCGAATTGCCTAATACTCTGAATCTGACTCGCTGATAAATCAATAAGTCCCAATGATTTAACACAATCCTCAAAAATTAAGTTGTCAAAGTCATCGCCACCAAGACAGGAGTCACCGCCGGTTGATAACACCTCAAATACGCCTCGATTAAAACTTAATATGGAAATATCAAATGTACCTCCGCCTAAATCATAAACCGCATGAATCCCCTCTTCTTTGGTTTCTAATCCATAGGCAATTGCAGCCGCAGTAGGCTCATTAAGTAATCTAAGAACATTAATGCCAGCAAGGCTTGCGGCATCTTTTGTGGATTGCCTTTGAGCATCATTAAAATAAGCAGGAACAGTGATTACAGCACCCTTGAGTTCATCTCCTAAAGCCATTTCAGCCCTCTCTTTAAGGCTCGTTAGAATTCTAGCTGAGACCTCAATAGGTGATAACACACCTAGAGCCGTATTAAATCCAACAGAGCCATCCTGATCAATTAGCTCATAGGGAAGATTTTTAATCAATTTAGCCTCATTGTAGCTAATCCCCATAAATCGCTTAATTGAAAAGATTGTGTTAGATGGATCTTTAATTGAAAACTTTAATGCTTCTTTTCCAACTGTGATGTCATCAGCACTAAAGTGAGCAACAGAGGGTAGAATAGCCTCCCCATCAGCATCTTTTAAGAGCTTTGTTGCTCCGCTCATGACACTAGCAACCAAAGAGTTAGTGGTCCCTAGATCTATGCCACACGCTAGATTATGACGATGAGGTGCTGTTGATTGACCGGGCTCTGAGATTTGAAGTAATGCCATTATTTACACCCTATAACCATTCATCCATCAACTTACTTGACTCACTTAGTAATTGCTCATAAAACTTGAGCTCTCTGACATCTTTTTTAATTTCCATAAGGTCTTTTTTTTCTTTAAAGGCATCTGAAATCAAGTCAATCTTGATTTGAATTTGTTCCTCAACCTTATCCAAGTAATCTTCTAAATCATCCACATTTTGTTTTAGCTGCAGTAACTCTAGCTCTTCTCTGAGCTCAATCTGAGAAATTAAAAAGTCATGATCCATCGCAGTGTCTCCCTCATCAAAAGGATTGACGCCCTCAAGCGTTAGAAGATAGCTCGCCCTGTTCAGCGGGGATTTGATAGATTCAAAGGCTGTATTGAGTAGTGAGGTATTTTGCAGAGCTTGCAATTTTTCTGAATCGCTTTTACTGGCATACTGATCAGGATGAAAACGCGCTATCTCTCTTCGGTAAGAATCTTTTAGATTTGACTCATCTATAAAAAATGAAGTCTCAAGGTCAAACATCTCAAAATAATTTTGCATAAAGCCAATGCCCTAGAGACCAATTAAAGCTATCTAAACGGTAAAAGATTCCCCGCAACCACACTCCGCCTTAGAGTTTGGATTGTTAAACTCAAAGCCTTCATTGAGGCCCTCTTTCTGAAAATCTACCTCAGTCCCGTCAATATAAATCAGACTTTTTGCATCCACAATGACCTTGACACCTTTGTCATCGAAAGTTGTATCATCCTCATTTACAGCATCTACAAACTCCATGTTATAACCAAGACCTGAGCATCCCGTTGTTTGAACTGACAATCTAACGCCAATACCAGCGCCTCTATTAGCCAGGTAATCACTCATTCTTTGTGCTGCTTTATCAGTCAGTGTAATTGCCATAATATTAGCTCGCTTTATTCTTTAGGTCAGTAATAGCAGCTTTGATTGCATCCTCAGCCAATACTGAGCAGTGAATCTTAACAGGAGGTAATTCTAACTCATCTACGATCTCAGTATTTTTAATTTGTGAGGCTTCATCAAGAGTCTTCCCCTTAACCCATTCAGTTAATAGAGAAGAGGAAGCAATCGCAGATCCGCAACCGTAAGTTTTAAATTTAGCCTCTTCAATGACCCCGTCATCGTTGACTTGAATCTGAAGACGCATCACATCACCACAGGCCGGTGCACCAACCATCCCCGTTCCTACATTGACTGCATCTTTATCTAAAACTCCTACATTCCTAGGGTTTTCATAGTGGTCCATCACTTTCTTGCCATATGCCATACTGTTACTCCGAATTTAACTGACAATTTTACGCTACAGCTTACTGTAGATTTTTCAAATCTTTTCTAAATTTAGTGTGCAGCCCACTGCACTGAATTCAAATCAATCCCATCTTTATACATATCCCATAAAGGAGATAAATCCCTTAATTTTTCAACTTTCTCACGAACTAAAGCAATCGCATTATCAACATCTTTTTCAGTCGTATATCTCCCCACACTGAAACGAATTGAACTGTGCGCTAGTTCATCACTCAGACCCAATGCACGAAGCACATAGGAAGGCTCAAGACTGGCCGATGTACACGCTGACCCTGAAGAAACAGCTACATCCGATATAGCCATCATTAAAGATTCACCTTCAACATAGTTAAAACTGATATTAAGGTTGCCCGCAATTCTTTGATCAAGGTCACCATTCACAACGACCTCTTCCATATCAGAAAAACCATCATAGAGTCTTTGTCTTAACCTTAATGTCCTCTCAGTTTCATCTTTCATCTCAGCTTTGGCTATTGCAAAAGCCTCACCCATTCCAACAATTTGATGGGTAGCCAGTGTTCCGGAGCGCATTCCTCTCTCGTGACCACCACCATGCATTTGAGCCTCTAGGCGAACTCTTGGCTTACGAGAAACATAGAGCGCTCCCATCCCTTTTGGTCCATAGATTTTGTGAGCAGAAAAGCTCATTAGGTCGACAGGCAGAGAAGCTAAGTCGATTTCAATTTTGCCAACAGATTGTGCTGCATCTACATGAAAAAATACTTTGTTTTCCCGGCAAATCTCACCAATAGCTTGAAGATCTTGAATCACACCAATTTCATTATTAACGTGCATAAATGATGCCAAGACAGTATCTTCTCTAATCGTATCCTTAAACTGCTCAATATCTAGCAGACCGTTCGCCATTGGGTCGAGATAGGTGACTTCAAAACCTTCTCTCTCAAGCTGGCGACAGGTATCTAAAACCGCCTTATGTTCGGTCTTTAAAGTTATGATATGTTTGCCACGCTTATGATAGAAGTTGGCGATACCTTTAATCGCTAAGTTGTTTGACTCAGTTGCGCCAGAAGTCCAGACAATTTCTCTGGGGTCTGCTCCCACCAAATCTGCGACCTGAGAGCGAGCCTCATTGACCGCCTTTTCAGCTTGCCAACCATAATAATGTGAGCGCGATGCAGCATTACCAAAATCACCCTCCATAGTAAGATATTTAGCCATTTTTTTGGCAACACGAGGATCTACTGGGGTTGTTGAGGAATAGTCCATGTAGGTTGGAGTCAGCATTTCGATTTTCCTTTAGATATTAATTAACATTAAGTGATTGGTTAAGACGATAGTCATCCATCACCTGCTGAAGATTTCGAGTACTCAAAAACCCCCTAATTTGGTCACTGACTTCACACCATAAATGGTGAGATAAACATTGCTTACCTCGATTACAATCTTTTGAGCCATGACAACGCCTAAGATCGATATTCTCATCAACCGCTTCAATAATTTGAGTCAGTGATACGTCCTCAGCGTTTATATTTAAAAGATAACCTCCCCCTGGCCCTCTAACGCTTTTAACGAGCTTAGCTTTTCTGAGTTTAGCGAAGAGTTGCTCTAAATAGGATAGTGAAATATTTTGCCTTTGTGAAATCATATCTAGGGTTACTGGCTTTGATGATTCATTGGACGCTAAATCTAACATAGCTGTTACCGCATATCTTCCCTTGGTGGTTAATTGCATAAAATTCTCAATCAATTAAAAGTCTAAATTATACATTTAACCAAGTAATTTAGTCAAGTATATAATTCAACTGTTTGTTTAGTTTTTTTCAATGTTTTTGGTAGACTTTTTTGAGGACACTTTATTAAGCTTTTCCTCAACATCAGCAAGGCGATCAATAAGAGAGTTGACTGTTTGAAGTGTTGGGTCATTTGAAAGGCCAGATGAGTTTGCCGCGTAAGAGTCAAATGAGTCAGTATCCTCAGCTTTTTTCCTGACGATTCGACCTGGTATTCCTACAACTGTCTCATTGTCATCTATTGATCTAACGACAACTGAGTTTGAGCCAACTCGAACATTGTTACCAAGAGTAATAGGACCTAAAATTTTTGCACCAGCACCAATGACAACACCATTTTTGAGCGTGGGGTGCCTCTTAACCTTGTCCCAGGTTGTACCACCTAAGGTTACGCCATGATAAAGCATACAGTCATCACCGATAATGGCTGTTTCTCCAATCACAACACCCATTCCATGATCAATAAAAAAGCGCCTTCCAATCACCGCACCAGGATGAATTTCAATTCCAGTAATCCATCTGGCAAAAGTAGATATAAAGCGTGCAAGCCAACGCAGCTTATATCGCCAAAGAAAGTGGGTTAATCGATAAAAGATGACAGCCTGAACTCCTGAATAGCAGGTGAGTATTTCAAATACGTTTCTTGCTGCTGGGTCTCTAGCAAATACGCTACGAACGTCTTCTATAATTCTCATGTAAGAATTATACCATTATTGATACTTTTGAGATTTCAGAGAAGGTAAATAAAATGTCTCTATTTATAAGAGTGTGATGACTTAAAGCGCCTATAACTCCACATGTACTGTTCAGGGATTTTTCTTACTAAGGACTCAATCGACTGATTCATAACTTTGACGTAAGAATCTATATCATCACCATTCACACTTAAATCTACAGGCTCAAAATTTAAATCGTAACCTCTTCCTTTTTTAAGCCTCTCGGCCCAGAGCATTAAAACTTGCGCATTATGCTTTTTAGCTAGCCTTGCTAAGAGGGTCATCGTATTGACCTCTTTATTAAAAAAAGGGGCCATAATGCCTCCATCTTCACCTGGGTCCTGATCTGGAAGCATCCCAACCAATTCATTACTATTAAGAGCTCTTTGAATCTTTAGAATGCCTGATCGATTGGCACTGGCCATAGTCAGATTACCTTGATTTCTTCGATCAAATAGATAATCATTCTGCTTGGCGCTTCTGAGAGGACGATACATAAAAGTAACCTTTCTTTTTTCAGCAAGAACCCTTCCAGTTATTTCCCAGCACCCCGTATGAGGGACCAAAAGAATAGTTTTTTTAGAGTCCTCAAGATAATGCTCGCCACGTATGTTTCGAATGAGTTTGGCGTTATCCTTAAAAGACTGGTTCCAAATAAGACCAGACTCTGTTAAATTTTTTCCAGTTTCGATGAGAACTTTTTTTAATAGCTCTTGGAGCTCAGACTGATTAAGATTTGGAAAACATATCTCTAGATTCTGCCTTGATGCATTTTTAGCATCCGATTTAAATGCAAATAAAAGTTTACCTAAAAAGGCACCAAAGGAATGATTAGCCCTAAGTGGAAGAAAGGAACAAAAGGCTAAAAAAAGGCGAATCATTATTAGTTATAAAGCTGGTCGGTTGCCGCCTTGTAATCAATAATTATTTTTTGATAAGTGCCTGCAGCTTGCAGGTAAGTCAAGTTAGCTTGGTTCGCATTAATCTTAGCAGCAAGAACTAAAGATTTTTCCCCTCTAGCCTCACTAAATTTAATCTGCTCCTCGACAACCTTTTCTTCTGCAAGAGCCCCTTGTTCAAGATACAGTTCAACAAGCTCACTCAGAAGATCGACTTGAGCTAACAAGTAATTAATTTGCTGAACACTGTTTATTTCAGCCTCATCCCTCTTAGCATCAATATCGGACATTTTGATTTCAGTATTTTCAACTGCAATGAGCTCTTTTCTTGAGCCTAATGGATAAGAGATATCTACACCAATATTCCATGAATAATCTCGACTACCAAAGCTTCCAAAGTATTTATCATTTTCACCCAATGACGATAGCCCCAAGTTTAAGTTAACATTAGGCATCGTTTTGTTCTCGTTCGTCTCAAGCTCCCTTTGCAATTTAGCTTTATCGAAGTCGTATTTTTGCATCGCTCTTGAATTTTTGACAAACTCACGGGGGTTAACGTTGGTTAATTTTTGTTCTTCAAATAAATTCATCTCTACAATCATGTCTGACTCTTTAACTCCAATGAGGTCAGCCAATTCTCGCCTTTCAATAATGAGCTCTTTGTTAGACTGAAGGGACTGCTGTTTAGCTTTAACGAATTTATCCTTTTCTTGAATCAAAACCGTGATATCCACAAGAGAATTTCTAAATTTATCTTCTGTTAAATCCAGCTGCTGTTTAGCCAAATCAAGAGCTACTTTATGATTTTTAACGATTTCTTGTTTCAAAGCCAAATCAATGAACTTTGTGAGCTTCGTTGCTAAAAAGTTTTCTGCCTGCTCTTCAAGAGTCACTTTCTTTGCCATAAGATCGATTGAAGCAAGATCAAGATTGAGCCTATCATTGAGACCGTCTTTATTTTGAAGAAGAGGCCTTACGTAGTCAACTGAGAAAAGGTTTGAGTGAGTGGCATTACTATCTTTATCATTCCTAGTTAGAGAATGCTTAAGATTGACACTGGCGCCTGAGTTTTCAACTTTTCTTGTTGCGCCTATTTCATACTTCGTAACATACAAATCTTTATACAGCCTCGATGTAACATCATCACCGCCAGTAAAGGTTTCACTTGCGCCAGCCTTAATATTCCAGTCAGTATAGGTTGATAGAGATTTTTGGCTAAGCAGGCTTGACTTCTCAGACAAGGATAGTTGAACAAAGTAAGGATGACTTTCTACAAGACTCTCACTAAATTCATTTAAAGTGATTGCATTTATGTTAGAAGACAATGAAACAGTAAATACAGATAGAATAATTCGATTAAACATTACTTCCCCTTTAATTTTCCAAATCAATTAATTCAAAGAATTTACAGTTTAGAGTATCAAAAATCTATTTTAGTGAAGTTTTGGTGAATTTTAGGCAAAAGACTTAAAAAAAATTATGACACTAAATGAGTTCGTATTTCATTAATTACCTCATTAAGCCTTTTACCATTGGTGTTAATAATGATGGTTGCAACTTCTCTATATAAAGGATCTCTAGATTCAATAATATCTGAAATCGTCTTTCTTCGATTTGAGCTGTTCTCAAGAAGTGGACGAGTTTTTGACTTTGATGTTCTTCTTAAAATTTGGTCTACAGACGATGACAAGTAAATGACTGAACCAGTTTTCTTAATTAGAAGCCTATTCTCTTCTAATAGGACCGCCCCTCCTCCAGTTGCAAGAACAATATTGGGCTTATTGCATAGCTCTTTTAAAACGTCTGACTCTCTTTTTCTAAAACCTTCTTCCCCTTCTACGTCAAAAATGTGATCAATGCTGACACCTGTCTTATCAATAATTTCGTGGTCTGCGTCAAAAAAATCAATGTTTAAAGTTTCAGCAAGACGCCTCCCAACCGTTGTCTTTCCAGACCCCATAGGACCGATTAGGACAATGTTGTTGAGTTTTTCATGCATTTTTTACAAATTAATAACTAATCAATAAGTTTGTAGAGTGCGCCACAATAAGGACAACTGGCATTACCGTACTTATCAAATGGTAAATAAACTTTTGGGTGCATATTCCATTTTAAAGAGTCTTTAGGAGGGCAATGTGTAGGCAAATCTTTTTTAGATATTAGAGTGACATCTGATTGATTTGAGCTTATTGAGTTCACTCGCACTTACCACTATTAATCCAGTGAAGATAATCGCTATTTCTGCCGTGTACACAATCAAAGTATAGAGACTGTAATTTTTCAGTGATTGGACCTCGCGAACCGCTTCCAATTTGATTTCCATCAAGATCCCTGATGGGAGTGACTTCAGCAGCAGTTCCAGTAAAGAAAGCTTCATCCGAGGCGTATATTTCGTCGCATGAAAGCTTCTTTTCTACAATTTCATAGCCTAAAGACTGGGCTAAGGTAACAATTGTATTTCTGGTAATTCCAGGGAGTGCAGAGGTTAGATGCGGCGTATAAATAACCTCATCCTTAATGACAAATATATTCTCACCACTACCCTCAGATACAAATCCCTCAATATCAAGCATCAAAGCCTCATCAAAACCATGATCCAATGCCTCCTTGAGAGCCATCATAGAGTTGATATAGTTTCCATTTGTTTTTGCGCCGCTAAGTGTTGGATGAGCAGGATGCCTAACATAAGAAGAGGTTCTAATTCTGATACCATGCCTCATGTTGTCTTCACCTAAGTAAGCGCCCCATTCCCAGGCAGCTATCATCATGTGCACTTTCAAATTATCAGCTCTGAGACCCATCCCTTCAGAACCATAAAAACACATCGGCCTGATATAGGCTGATTTAAGATTATTTTTAGTGATTACTTCTCTTTGGGCTTGATTGAGTGTATCCGCATCGTAAGGTATTTTCATGCCCAGAATTCTAGCCGAGTTGAATAACCTTTCAGTATGCTCCTCAAGTTTAAAGATTGCTGGACCATCATCAGTTTCATATGCCCTTACACCCTCGAAAGCACCCATTCCATAGTGCAAAGTATGAGTCAGAACGTGAACCTTTGCTTCTCGCCAATCTAACCATTCTCCATCCATCCAGATGAAACCATCTCTGTCTTCCATTGTCATCATAAAACTTTATCTAAATTTATCATTAATGACGAAATTATACCCATCTCATATATTTAGTCATCCAATATCTATGATTTCATTATGCACCCTTAAATTTAGCATTTAGAGAGCGTTAATAGTAAAACTGAGTAAAAAATATTTGGATTTTTCAATCATAAATATCTAGAAATTGACTAGGTATAATTTATTATCAATCTAAAACAAATTTATTTGCACAAATGGAATTTAATTTTTTTACATTTATATTTTTATTCGCTATTCTGACTTCTGTAATAACCTTGCTTTGGCTCAATTTTAGGCAAGATAAAGCCATCAACAACTCGTTTAATAAAGTGCCAGAGGGATTTAGTGAAACAATCAAGCTTAAAGACCACCAGAAAGCAGGAAAATACACCAAGGCTAAGCTCCGTCTAAATCATTTTGAAATTATATTTTCAACGATTGTGCTTCTCTTATGGACTCTTGGAGGGGTAATGAATTGGATTAACGGCTTTTGGTCTGAGAGAGTTTCAGACCCAGTTTTAATGGGTACTTTTTTTATCCTCAGTATTATGCTGATTGCTAGCTTTATAGATCTTCCTTTTAGTATTTATAGGAACTTTGTTTTAGAGCAAAAGTTTGGGTTTAATCGAATGACCATTGGAACCTTTGCTGGGGACTTGATTAAAGAGTTAATCTTAAGTATTGTTTTAATATTACCCCTAATCTATGTCATTTTATATTTAATGAATTTTGAAACCATTGGGAATTATTGGTGGGTTTATGTTTGGGTTATCATTAGTCTTTTCTCATTAATTATGATGTGGATTTACCCTTCTTTTATTGCTCCAATTTTTAATAAATTTAACCCTTTAGATAACGAAACCCTCAAGGTTAGGATAACAAGCTTATTGGAGAGGACTGGATTTGGTAGTGATGGTATATTCGTTATGGACGGATCAAAAAGATCATCTCACGGCAACGCTTATTTCACTGGAATTGGCAAAAATAAAAGAATTGTGTTTTTTGATACCCTTCTCAAAGGAATGGAAGATGAAGAGATTGAGGCTATACTGGCACATGAGCTTGGTCACTTTCATCATAAACATACCCGTAAAAGAATGATTAGCTCATTCGTTTTCAGCTTCGCTAGTCTTGCTCTTTTAGGTTACCTGATAAATCAAACTTGGTTCTACAATGGACTTGGAGTCTCTCAGCCATCCTCTCACACAGCTCTAGTTTTGTTCAGCCTGACTCTTCCTGTCTTTAGTTTTTTTATTACGCCAATTAGTAACCTTATTTCCAGAAAACATGAATTTCAGGCAGACGCTTTTGCTGCAAGCCATACTGACGCAAAAGATCTAATTTCATCTCTAATTAAGCTCTACAAGGAGAACTCTTCATCGCTTTCTCCAGATAAATATTATTCTGCTTTTCACGACTCTCATCCTAGCGCGGTACTTCGAATTGAAAAACTTCAATAAACTTTTTGCCTAGTGCCGTTAACTAGAAAACAAAAATGGCGCATAGACAAAGTCCAATCTGAAAAGATTGCTCGCGCTGATAAAGCAGCTTCAAAAGTTGAATCTCAACTCAAAGAAGATGAGATAGAATATCCAGGAAGAGTTATCACACGTTATGGACAACGTCAACTCGTTGAAGATGAAAATGGAAAGGTATTTCAGTCCGTAAGCCGTCAAAATATTGGCTTTTCTGTTGCTGGGGATAAAGTTCTTTTTCAAAAAACAAAGCATGACGATGCGATTGTTACTGCGATTTATCCTCGAGACAGCGAACTAAAAAGACAAGACAAATTGATTGCAGCCAATATTGATCAGTTATGGCTTGTTGTTGCCATAGAGCCTCACTACGAATTTGAGCTCATTGATCGTTATCTGATCATGGCTGAAAATTTAAAACTCTCTATTGGAATTCTTGTAAATAAGATTGAGCTCTCAGAAAACGAAAATGCAGCCTTTAGTGACTTCCTACCCTACCAATCTCTTGGCTATGATGTTCATTTTTTAAGCGTTAAAAATCAAATAAACATAGAAACGTTTAAGAACCGTCTAATCAACAAGTCTCACATTTTTCTAGGTCAATCTGGTGTTGGAAAGTCCTCACTTATTAATTCTCTGATTCCTGATTTAAAACTCCGAGTCAACGAAATTTCAAACAAAAGTAAGCTAGGCAAACACACGACAACCAATACGACGGTCTACCATATTCCGACTGGAGGAGACTTAATTGACTCGCCAGGAGTTAGAGAGTTCCAACTAGAAAACCTAACAGAAACTGAAATAAAAAATGGATTTAAAGAATTCAAAGCCTTATCTGGAGAATGTCGGTTCAGAGACTGCAAACATATTAATGAGCCAAATTGTGCAATTAAAAAGGCATTAGAAAATGGTAAGATTAATATCAACCGTTATCAGAACTATCTAAATATTCTTCCTTAATCATTTTTTAAAAAAAATAACACGTTCTGAGTAATGAGTTATTTCAAGTTCTAAATAATCTGCCAAAATCCCTAATGATTTTTGATTATAAAAACCGATATGTGATGGGTCATTTTTGTAATACCATGCTTTAAAGTCAATGTCGGTTGTTAAGGTTTGAGTTAGTATTGCAATAGTGCCACCTGGTTTAAGAATTGAAGTGAGTCTTTCCAGCTCAAACACAGGGTCAGATAGGTGCTCTATCACTTCAGTAAGCGTTATAAAGTCAAATACTTTGTCAAAGACAGATTTGTCATCAACATAATATTTATCGTATAAATCAACTTGGTGACCCTCTTTTTCGAGCATCAAAGAAAGGGTTGGACCAGGCCCACAGCCAAAATCAAGACCATGAGAACTATCAGGAATCAAATCACTTAAAGGCTTAGTAATTTGACTCAAAAATTGACGATAACGAGGATCTTTGGGGTTATTGTTATGAGTGTCGTATCTTTCTTTTTCTTCAGATTCAGACAAGTGATATTGAGTTGGTACAAAAACAAATTCACAGATTAAGCATTGAAGATACTTGCGTAACTTGTCTTTATGACAATGAGAATGCTTTTGAGATGAGCATAGCGGACAAGTGATTTGAGTAGCCACTTCTCCGCTATTAATCTATGTTTTAGTGAGAGTGTCCGCCAGCAGAATGAACGTGTCCATGAGACAACTCTTCGACTTCTGCATCTCTTATTTCTTCAATGCTGACTGCGAAATGCAGAGTTTCACCCGCCAAAGGATGGTTTGCATCAACAGTGATTTTCTCTTCATCTTGCTTCGTAACAGTAACTACGAAGGCGTTACCATCTTGATCTTGTGACTGCAGTTGCATCCCAATGGTTACCTCGTCAATACCTTGAAGTGCAGATCTAGGAATTTCCTGTATTGCGTCCTGCATTCTAAGTCCATAACCCTCTTCAGGCTCAACAGAAACATCCATCTTATCGCCCTTACTTGCTCCTTCAAGAGCTGACTCTAAGCCTGGGATAATGTTGCCATGACCTTGTAGAAAATCTAAAGGCTCTTTACCTTCAGAAGAATCTATAACATCTCCAGCATCATTTTTAAGAGTGTAGTGCATTGAAACAACTTTATCCTTACTAACTTTCATATTTTCTCCAAAATAAATAAAAAAAACTTTCCAGAATGGAAAGTCTAAAAGATTGATGTAACTGCGTGAAACTTAATCATATTTTACCATAGGATTATATTTTTCATCCAATCAACTCTTTCATTGCACTATCAACATCAGGGTAATCAAAAACAAAACCATTCTCGGTCAATCTTTTAGGAATTACGGATGCGCTTAGGGTTAAAACTTGTGAGCCTTTACCGAGAAGGATTTTCAATTGCCACTCCGAAACTGGGATCAAAAATGGCCTTTTTAAGGCCTTAGCAAGAGCCTTTCCAAATACTTTTTGCGGTACTGGCTCTGGAGATGTGACATTGTATACCCCTTTGCTTTGAGGACTTTCCATAAGAAATTGAATCGCTTTGACGAGATCTTTAATATGAATCCAGGAAAAACATTGATTCCCAGACATAATTGGACCTCCCACTCCAAAATAGTATGGCCAATAAAGCTTTTGCAGAGCGCCACCCTCTCTCGAGAGAACAACACCAAACCTAAGAATGATGACGTCATCCGATATCAACTTTGCTGCACCTTCAATTGCAATATTCAGACCCGCTAGATACCCATCACCTTTAGAGTCATCTTCGGTCATAGGTTTATTGCAACTAGATTCCTCATAAAAGCTGATACCAGATGCGCAGATGACTTTTGGCTTAATGCTCAGTGAATGAACAGCTTTAGCGAGCAATTGATTGGTATCCACCCGGCTTTGCCACATCTCTTTGATAATCTTTTTTGACCACCTTTTTGAAATGGTTGACCCTGAGAGCTGTATCACAAATTCACTCCCTTTGATTATTGAGATTAGGTGCTCAAGCGAAGTAAATGCATCTCTATTAAAGCACTGGACCTGATTTGACTTTGAAAATTTTTTTTGAAGTGCTCTACCTATTAAACCTGTACCACCAAGAATAACAATATTCATTTTATTTATTCCAGTTAGCAGTATTATCGATTAATAACTGAGTCAAAAATTCGATATGGTCTGATCTATCATTAAGTGCAGGTATGTAGCCAAATTTTTCACCACCAGACTCTATAAAATAGTCTTTATTCTCAACACTAATCTCCTCAATCGTCTCTAAACAGTCGGCAGAAAAGCCAGGACAAATCACCTGAACATTTTTGATGCCTTTATTCGGTAAAGATTTCAAAGTTTGATCTGTATATTCCTTCATCCATTCGGCCACTCCGAGCCTTGATTGAAAGGACATCTGGTACTCGTTAGCATTTAAATCTAATTTTTTAGCTAGTCGATACGTTGTTCTACAGCATTGGCATGGGTAGTTATCTCCCTTGTCAAAATATCTCTTAGGGATGCCGTGATAGGACATAAGTAAAAAATCAGGCTTGCCGTGCATTTTTTGATATTCTTTAACACTATTTGCAAGCGCATCAATATACATCTCTTCTTCGCTATAGTTACTGATGAATCTAAGGTCTGGAACATTTCTCCAGGTCAATAGCTCCTTAGTCACTGCGTCAAAAACAGAGCCAGTAGAAGAAGCCGCATACTGAGGATACAAAGGAAGAACAATAATCTTTTTACAGCCCTTTTCCTCTAGCTCATCTAGCGCTGATTTCATAGATGGATTTCCATAGCACATCCCAAGTGCAACCTCATATTGTCCAGGCGCAATTTTATCCAGTTCAGAAATAATAGCTAATTTCTGACTTTTTGCTATCGATAGTAGCGGCGACCCCTCTCCATGAGTGTTCCAAACAGTTTGGTAGGCTTTGGCAGACTTTCTAGGTCTCAAATTAAGAATAACTGCATTAAGGATTATTTTCCAGATCCATCTTGGTGGGGGCGGCTCTATAACCCTTGGGTCTGATAGAAACTGTCTTAGATAGGGCTTTACAGCCTTTTTGGTTGGTGCATCAGGCGTACCCAAGTTAGACAAAAGCACTCCAATCTTAGCTTGACCTGCCGATTCATGTATGGACGAACATTGGTACAAAAGTTTGCCTCTAATATATTTTTTCAACGTGATAAGATACCCTATAAAATAGTCAAGTATTTCAATTTACGCTACTATCCCATCTGATATGAATATTTTACTACTGGTTGCCCACGGAAGCAGAAGAGAGGAATCAAATCTTGAAGTCGAATCCTTGTCAAGAAAAATGCTTAAATTTGATTCAAGTCGATTTGATAAAGTTATGCCAGCTTTTCTTGAGTTTGCCTCACCTTCCATCCCTGAGGCTATTAAACATTGCAATGAAATAGGAGCTATCCAAGTCACAGTCTTACCCTACTTTCTCTCAGCCGGTGTTCACATTAATAGAGATATCCCTGAAGAAGTTAATAAAGCCTCACAAAATTTTCCAAATCTTGAGATTAACATCACTAACTATTTTGGTTCTCGAGAAGAGATTGCTGAGCTATTAATGAAGACAGCAGTCGGCAACTAAATTTAAGCGCTTATATCTTAAAGCCTTTCTGAATCCATTGATTGTTTGTTTGATAGACCGTTCCAATTAAACCCATATTATTCTTTTTTGAAAG
>CAZESR010000020.1:0-20862 GCA_964515065.1 uncultured Piscirickettsiaceae bacterium | reverse complement strand
TGCAAACTCTGAACTAATGAATCATTAAATCGTTCAGCGTAATCATCAAAGAGATTCTTGACGTATTCTTCAGGTGGATGTTTACTGGTTTGACCTTTCAACGAGTTTATCATGTGCTGAGGAATAGCATAATCTGGATATATTGCAAGGGCTTTTTCATAGTTCTGAATTGCCATATCAAGTTGTCTTAGGCTGAGATAACAACCTCCCATCATATTGAAAAGAAGTGCATCATTTGAGTTAGATTCTATCAATATTTTGAGAGTTTCAAGCGCGTCATTAATCTGACCTTTTGAAAAGAAATAAATCACCAAGAGGATTTTATTGGTGTGTTTTTTTGAGTAGTCGGGGTTTATCGCTACTGTCTTTTTAAAATTTCTGACTGCCTTGTCAAAATTACCCAAATTATGATGCAATTTACCTAGGTTGTAGTATGCTTCAGCATAGTTTGGTTTAATCGAAATTGCTTCCTCATAGCAAACAATGGCCTTGTCAAATTGATTTAACTCGCTATACTTTTGAGCCTTTTCATGTAAGTTCAAGTGTTTCATTGAGGGATTAGTAGTTTTCTATTAATGAATTCAAAATATATTTACATTTATTTTAGTTTAATTTATTTTTTAAATAATTCATTTAGAACTATTTTTTAGTCTCATCAGCTTAATCTTTCTGTAATAAAATTTAATCATGGATCAATTACTGAGTGACTTTTCTTTTATAGTTGAGATGAATGTTGAATGGGGCGACATGGACGCTCTTAATCACGTCAATAATGTTGAATATTTCAAGTATTTTCAAAAATCACGTATTGCTTATTTTGAAAAAAATAATTCTGACAACTTGTTTACAGAGACAAGAATTTCAACAATTCTGGCATCCACTCAATGTAAATTCATTTATCCACTTACCTACCCAGATTCTATATCAATAGGGGTAAGAATTGACTCAATGGCTGATGAGTACTTTACTATGAAATATGCTGTAGTTAGCCACAAAAATCATAAACTTGTAGCTATTGGGGATGCCAAGGTTGTAATGTTTGATTATGATAAGAATAAAAAAGCTTCTATACCCCAAGAGATCAAAAAAAGGATTCTTGATTTTGAAAAAACCGAAATCAATTTTTGCTAAAGAAAAAACACTTTAAGTCTTTCGAAGAGTAGGGCGGTAGTAGTCAATCAAAGAAAAGGAGAACTTTGATGTGAGAGGACTACTATCATTAAAGGCTAATCTCACAATAGCCTTAGGAGATTTCTATCAAATTATATGTAGCGTCGTAATTAGCTTTGTGTTGAATTGATGAATTTATGATGTAGTCCTAATTTCTTCAATAATTTTGTTTAAAAACTTAGCCATATTCTTAAAAAAAGTATAAACTTCTGTATATCCTCATTTAATTATGGAGGATTTATATTTTTTTATTATTTAGGAGAGAAATATGAACTATTTGCCAAAATCTTTGGCTACGGGTTTCTTATTGGCGATTTTTGCATCCTCATCAGTGATGGCTGCAACTCATCCAGTTACTGGAGAAACTCTTGCTGACGATCAAACATTCACATACAGTTTGCTCGATGAATTCACTTCAGTCGACCCTCAAATTGTTGAAGATGTTTCTGGTTCAGACATTGTTCGCGACCTTTTTGAAGGTCTCATGAATCAAGATGCTGATGGTAATCTTGTTCCGGGTGTAGCAACTGGATATACAACTAATGATGCAAAGGATGTATATACATTTACACTGCGTGACAATGCAATGTGGTCAGACGGTAACCCTGTTACTGCTCACGACTTTGTTTATGCTTGGCAGCGTTTAGCTGACCCTGCAACTGCTTCACCTTATTCTTGGTTCGCTGAAATTATGGCGCTTGAGAATGTAGGAGCTGTTATGTCAGGAGAGGCATCACCAGAAACTCTAGGTGTGACTGCTTTGGATAACCATACTCTTGAAGTAAGGTTAACATCATCACTGCCTTATTTTGCAGCAATGACAACTCATTCATCAACATTCCCAACTCCAGAATGGAGAATAAGAACGTTTGGTAATGATTGGACTAAGCCTGGGAATATTGTATCTAATGGCGCTTATGTTTTAACTGAGCACATTCCTAATGAGCGTTCAGTTCGTGAGCGTAACTCAATGTACTGGAATGATGCTGATACTATTTTAGAAAAAGTAGTGGCTCTAGTAATCAATGATGAGAATGTTGACTTCACTCGTTATTTAGCAAATGAGCTTGATAAAGGCACAGTTCCTTCTGGTCAATATATTCGCTTAAAGCAGGATTACCCAGACGAGGCGACATCATTTCCAAGACTTTGTAACTATTACATGACATTTAACTTGTCAGATAGTGGTCCTGAGGTCTTTAAAGACGTTAGAGTTCGTCAAGCACTTGCTTATGCACTTGACCGCTCAGTGATTACTGAAAAGATTCTTCAGGCAGGTCAAATAAATGCATTCACCTTTACCCCTGGCGCAACTGCAGGATTTGAAGTTCCTCCGGTAGCATTCGGTCAAATGTCACAAGCTGATCGTGAAGCTAAAGCTAAAGAACTTCTTGCTGATGCTGGTTATGGGGCGGGAAATCCATTGAGCTTTGAGTATATTTACAATACTTCAGAAGGACACAAGAAGATTGCAATTGCTGCGCAGCAAATGTGGAAAGAGGTACTTGGTGCTGAAGTTACTCTAGCTAATCAGGAGTGGAAAACATTCTTGAAAACACGTGGTGCTCAAGACTTTGAGCTAGCTCGTGGTGCTTGGTGTGGTGACTATAATGAAGCTTCAACATTCCTCGATCTACTAACTACACCATCGGGTTATAACGATGGAAAGTTCAGCAATGCTGAGGTAGATTCATTAATGTTAGATGCTAGAACTTTGGACGATGCATCGGCTAACTACACGCGTGTAGAGGAAATCTTGGCGAATGAAATGCCAGTGATTCCGGTATACCACTATGCAGGTGTTTTCATGCTTAAGACTAACGTCAAAGGCTGGCCATATAACAACGTAGAACAAAACTGGTATTCTCGTAATTTATATAAAGTTGCGAAGTAATATTTAGTTTATTCAAGGAAGCACCGCACTGATAATGTGCGGTGCTTTTTTGTTTGTCGGGTACAATAATTTAATAAAATTCTTTCTGGTCAATTTCGGATATGATCAACTACATAATTAAGCGAATTGGAATTGCCATTCCGACACTTCTTATTCTTATTGCAGTTAGTTTTTATTTGATGCATGCTGCTCCTGGGGGTCCATTCACCTCTGAGAGACCATTGCCAGCGCAAGTGCTTGCAAACATAGAGGCTAAATATGGCCTAGATCAGCCAATATGGCGTCAAATGATTAACTATTTATGGGGCGTCATCACTGAATTTGATTTTGGTCCATCGTATAAATATCACGACAGGACGGTCAATGAAATTATAGGTCATGGCTTTCCAATTACTTTGAAATACGGGTTTTGGTCATTTATTGTTGCGGTTGGTGTAGGTATCCCGCTCGGCGCTATTGCTGCTATCCGAAAAAATACTTGGATTGATTATCTTGCTGTTGGCGTATCTATCGGTGCTCAGGTGCTTCCAAACTTCGTCATGGCGCCTTTGCTTATAATTGTTTTTACTTTGTGGCTTGATTGGCTTCCGGGAGGAGGTTGGAATGGAGGCGCGTGGCAGTACCTTGTCATGCCAGTTATTGCCCTTTCAACTAGCTATATGGCTTCTATTGCAAGAATAACACGATCATCAATGCTCGAAGTCCTAAACACAAACTATATCAGAACAGCTAGATCCAAAGGTTTACCAACCAATGTCATTTTCTTCAGACATGTATTAAAGCCTTCACTTCTTCCAGTTATCTCTTACCTTGGGCCGGCATTTGTGGGACTAATTACGGGTTCAGTACTCATTGATATTTATTTTTCAACTGGTGGTATGGGGTACTTCTTTGTGAATGCGGCATTTAACAGAGACTACTCAGTGATGATGGGAATTACAATTGTTGTTGGCAGCTTGACCATTCTATTTAGCTTGATTGCTGATTTGTTGTATGCATGGATTGATCCAAAAATAAGGTACTAATTAAATGATAGTGGCGAATAAAAGTAAGATCAAAACGATGGCAGAAAACCTTTCTGAGTCTGGTGCTGGTCGTTCACTTTGGAAGGATGCCCGCATGCGATTTATGCAAAACAAAGCGGCAACAATAAGCTTATTTATTTTACTTTCTATTGTTTTATTCTCTTTCATTGGGCCCTACTTTGCTGTTTGGAGTTATGAGCAAATTGATTGGAATGCTATGGGTTCAGCAGCCAGAGTTGGGATACCTTCAATTGAGAGTGGGCACTTCTTTGGGACGGATGACCTAGGTCGAGACCTCTACTCAAGGGTGATACAAGGTACACAAATATCCTTAATGGTTGGAGTTTTAGGGGCCACTGTAGCAGTCATTGTTGGAACGCTCTATGGCGCAACCTCAGGTTATTTAGGTGGTCGAACTGACCAAATCATGATGCGAATCGTTGACATACTAATGTCAATACCATACATGTTTGTTCTTATTCTTCTTCTTGTGGTTTTTGGAAGGTCTATTGGAATGTTGTTTATCGGAATTGGACTTCTGTCGTGGCTGGATATGAGCAGAATCGTTCGTGGCCAAACTTTAAACCTCAAGAACAAGGAGTTTATAGAGGCTGCAAGAGTAACTGGTGTCAGTGACTTCAAAATTATTACAAGGCACATTGTTCCTAATTTGCTAGGTATTGTCGCAGTTTATGCAACCTTACTGGTTCCAGGAATCATTCTTGCAGAAAGTTTTATTTCATTCCTTGGGCTCGGTGTTCAGGAGCCCTCAACAAGCTGGGGTGCTCTTATTAAAGAGGGTGCAGGAACCATTAGCTATGACACGGAGTGGCAGCTTCTCTTTCCGTTAGCTTTTTTTGTCGTCAGTCTTTTTTGTTTTTACTTTATCGGTGACGGTCTTCGTGATGCGCTTGATCCCAAGGAGAGGTAGTTAATAATGAGCTTGTTAGATGTAAAAAACCTCAAGGTTGAATTCGATACTGCAGATGGCATAGTGAGCGCAGTGAATAAAGTCAACTTTTCTATTGATGAAGGAAAAATCTTAGCCATTGTTGGTGAGTCTGGGAGTGGAAAAAGTCAAACTGTATTTGCAATGACTGGGCTTCTTGACCATAACGGAAGAGCAACTGGTAGTGTCAAGTTTGAAGGTGAAGAAATCCTTAATCTCTCTAACCAAAAATTAAATCAAATCAGAGCTGAAAAAATAGCCATGATCTTTCAAGATCCGATGACAAGTCTTAATCCCTATGTCAGAGTCTCTGAGCAAATGACCGAAGTTTTAATTCATCACCAGGGCGTATCAAAATCTGATGCACTAAAACAATCTATCAGTATGCTTGATGCAGTCCGAATTCCTGATGCGAGCAACCGTATCAGAATGTATCCGCATGAATTTTCAGGAGGTATGAGACAGAGAGTAATGATTGCTATGTCTCTGCTTTGTCGGCCTAAATTGCTCATTGCTGATGAGCCAACAACCGCTCTTGACGTTACGGTTCAGGCGCAAATTATGAAGCTTTTGGCAGACTTACAGAAAGACTTTGGGATGTCTATTATTCTGATAACCCACGACCTTGGGGTTGTTGCTGGCAACAGCGATGATATGCTTGTAATGTATGGCGGCGAAATAATGGAGATTGGTATGACTGAGAACATTTATTTATCACCAACTCACCCATACACCCAAGGATTAATGAGCGCAGTGCCAAGGCTTGATGATTCAGAAGAAATGTTGATTACAATTCCTGGCAACCCTCCGAATATGATGAAGGCTCCAGAGGGCTGTCCTTTTGCCCCGAGATGTAAGCACACACTAGACAAATGTAATAGTGACTCACCCATTCTAGCAAAAGTGAGTGATAATCATTTCAGAGCCTGTCACATTGCTAAAGAAAAGATATTATGAGTAATCAAGCAATTCTTGAAGTTAAAAATTTAAAGGTTAACTTTGATGTTAGATCGGAAGGGGATATGCCATGGACAAAAGCAAAGAAGCTTAAAGCAGTGAATGATGTATCTTTCTCCTTAAAGGCTGGAGAAACGCTTGGAGTGGTTGGGGAGTCCGGATGTGGTAAATCAACTCTTGCTAGAGCTATTGTCAAAATGGTGCCCGCAGAATCTGGAGAGGTTGTCTGGCTTGGCAATGACTTACTTGGGATGAGTAATTCTGAAACAAGGCCTTATCGCAAACAAATTCAAATGATTTTTCAGGACCCTTTAGCGAGTCTCAATCCAAGAATGAACATTGGAGAAATCATAGCAGAGCCTCTCAGAACTCATTACCCAAAGACACCTGAGTCAGATGTCCAAGCTAGAGTGAGTGATGTGATGAATAAAGTTGGATTGCTTGATAATTTGATGAATCGCTATCCGCATGAGTTTTCTGGAGGTCAATGCCAGAGGATCGGTATTGCGCGCGCTTTAATTCTTAAACCAAAGCTTATTATTTGCGATGAACCGGTTTCAGCTCTGGATGTTTCAATACAAGCCCAAGTCGTTAATTTGTTGATGGACTTGCAAGAAGAGATGGATTTAGCCTTAATTTTTATCGCTCATGATCTCAGTGTGGTCAAGCATATCAGTTCCAAAATTATGGTTCTATATTTAGGCAATATGGTTGAACTTGCAATGAGTGATAACATATATAAAAGTCCTAGACACCCCTATACTCAGGCCCTTATTTCTGCAGTTCCAATTCCAGACCCCAGTGTTGAAAAAAACAAAGATTTAATCCTGATAGAGGGAGATTTACCATCACCTATTAACCCACCTTCAGGCTGCGTATTTAGAACCAGATGTCAAAAAGCTCAGGATGTTTGTGCTCAGCAAAAACCTGAGTTTAAAGAGGTTACGTTGGGTCATAGCGTTGCTTGCCACTTTAATGATTAAATACCTCAAAAAACGAATTAAAAATAAATGGCTACTGATTATAGTGCCGTTTTTATTTTTTATTATTAAGGGATTGATATGGCTTGCTATATTCTATGGTCTCTGGGACCTGATTAAAAGTTAAACTCAATTAATCTAAGTTACAGAAACTGTAACAATGGTTTACTTTTTAACTTGAGAAAGGATATCCTTCATACCTTCTTTGTTTTTAAAAATTTCCTCTTCTGTAAGACCATCCATTTCGTGAGGAAAAACTAACCAATCGTCCGTTTCATGAACAAAATAATCAGGTTCAACATCAATGATATTCCTTTCAGGCTTGTACCAAGGCATTGCCATTCTAATATCGTGAGGGATATTTTTTCTAGATTTTTCTTTAAGTGTATCTAGAATAGCCTTAATACTTCTTCCAGAGTCAAACACGTCATCAACGATGAGTAATTTGTCTTCAGCATTCATGTTACTGATAAGATAGTCAATACCATGAACTCTCACTTCTTTCGATTGCTGATTAATGCCATAATATGATGAGGTGCGAATAGCGATATGGTCAGAGTCATTTCCTAGATATGCGAGTATTTCCTGAATAGCTATTCCAACAGGAGTTCCGCCCCTCCAAACACCAACAATGAAGTCAGGTTTGAAGCCACTATTATGAATTTGAACTCCTAGTTTAAAGGAGTCATGAAGAAGCTCATCAGCTGTGATATATTTTTTTGCAATTGACATATTAGGATTCCGAAACTTAATAGCTAAATTTTAAAGGGTTTTTAGCTTTGAAAATTCTGAATTTCTTCTATCAACCTAGATTTAGTTTTGGAATCAACAAATGAGGCCTCCATGGCCATTAACGAAATCTGTTTTAAGTCTTCAATACCTAGATTAAAGTTTTTTGCGCTATCCTGATATTCTTGACCAACAGTTGTATCAAAAAATGGTGGATCATCAGAATTAAGGCTAATGCTAACAGCTCTACTCATAATTGATGGAAGGGGATGAGCGCCCCAATTAGGAAAAATGGAAAGTGACAAATTGCTTCCTGGACAAATCTCTAAATGAATATTGCGTTTAACGAGTTCACTCATTAGTTTCTCGTCTTGGATGCTATTTACGCCATGACCAATTCTGCTTATGGGTAAGGAATTGATTGCATCCCAAACACTCTCAGGTCCACAGATTTCACCAGCATGAACTGTACATTCATAGCCTGCCTTTTCAGCAATTTTATAGACCGGCTCGAATTCTTCTAATGTAAATGCGTTTTCATCACCACCCATACCAAACCCTACGACATAGGGGTGGGGGTTATTAACCATTGTTTGAACGACATTTAGCCCTTTTTTTGGGCCTAGGTGCCTCACGCAGGTAACAATAATTCGTCCTATGATTCCAAAATCACGCTCAGCATCATCTATCCCGCTTGCAATGCCAGTAATCATGTCATCATAACTAATTCCAAATTCAGCAGCATGGTCAGGCGAGATAAAGGTCTCTGCATAGATTACGTTTTCATTAGCGCAATCTTTAAGATATTCATAAGTAATATCTCTGTAGTCCTTGCCCAATCTTAAGCAAGAGCTTACACTATCATAGGCCGTTAAAAAACTTGCAAAATCATTCCAAACATAGCTACCATTTTCATGAAAAAGATTTTTGTCTAATGAAACAGCATTGCGTTGAGCAATTTTTTGCGCAAGAGCAGGTTTTATGGTTCCTTCAAGATGGCTATGAAGTTCTATTTTTGGAAGTCTATGAATGTGTTCTTGCATTTAATGAAGTTTACAAGCCTTACCATTGGCAAGTGGTTTAATATGAAGGTGGTTAGCTATAGTTTGACCCATATCTGCAAAAGTATCTCTTTTGCCTATATTTTGTGCTTTGATGGATTTTCCATAAAAGACTACAGGAACGTGTTCCCGAGTATGGTCACTCCCTGGCCAAGTAGGATCGCATCCATGGTCGGCAGTAATTAGAACAAGATCATCATGATTAAGCTTGGATTCGATTTCTGGAATCCGCTTATCAAATTCCTCGAGAGCTAAAGCATAGCCCGCGACATCTCTTCGGTGTCCAAAATTTGTATCAAAGTCAACTAGATTAACAAAAATTAAGCCGCCATCAACTTTATCCATTTCGCTCATTAGTTGGTCTACTAGAGCCATATTGTCTGGCGCTTTAACGGTATAAGAAATACCTTGATTTGAAAATATGTCACTAATTTTGCCAACAGAAATAACTTGGCCATTCGCATCTTGAATATTATCAAGAAGGGTCAAATCATTAGGAGGAGTTGTCAAGTCCTTGCGATTAGATGTTCTTTTAAATCCATCTTTAGAGTTTCCTACGAAGGGTCTTGCAATTACCCTTGTTATATTTAATGGATCAACTAGTTTCTTGGCAACTGAGCACAGTTCATAGAGTTTCTCAAGACCGAAATGCTCCTCATGAGCAGCAATTTGAAATACAGAGTCTGCTGAGGTGTAACAGATTGGAAAACCAGATTCGATATGTTCATCTCCAAACTCTTCTATAACTTGGGTGCCTGACGCGTGTTTATTCGCAAGTGTTCCAAGAATATTGCCTTGTTTCATAAGTTTTTCAATTAGACTTTTTGGAAAACAGTTTTCGCCTTTTGGGAAGGTTCCCCATTGAAATGGGACAGGAAGGCCGCAGATTTCCCAATGTCCACTTGGCGTATCTTTTCCAGCACTTAATTCCTTGGCGAAGCCATAAGCTCCTTCAGGTTCAACTCTGTCAATTGGAAGAAGAGATCCTCGACTTTCAATGGCCGCTTCGCCAAGCCCCCATCTAATTAGATTTGGAATTTTTAAGGGACCACTTCGATTTAAGTTATTGGCTTTGCCTAAATCACATTCTTCAATAATATGTCCTAACGTATCTGAGCCTTGATCTCCATATAGATGAGCATCATCGCTTGAACCCAATCCAAGTGAATCTAATACCAAAATGATTGCTCTTTTCATCAGTTTAATGCCTCATTTGAGCTAAGCACTTCTTTGATTAAACTTGGAACTTTGGGTTTATTCTTATCGAGTTGAATAAGAGAAGGGATCTCAGATTGCAGAAAATCTAGCTGTTCTTGGTCACGGCAATGGGCCAAAGCAAGAGGTTCGCCTTTGTTAAGCCATTGTCCTTTGCTTACTATTTCACTGAGACCAACACCATGATCAATTGGGTCACTCGACTTTGTCCTACCAGCCTTTAAATGAATCATACTCAGTCCTATTGCTCTTGCGTCAATCTCTGAGATGTATCCAGATGAATTTGATTGAATAGAGCCAATAACTGGCATCGGTTTTAAGTGTTTTTCAGGGTTTTCTAATAAATCAGATGGGCCACCAAGTTCACTAATCATTTTCCCAAAAATTGATGCAGCTTTTCCAGTCTCAAGAGCTTTTTGAGATTTGCTTCTTGCAGAATCTAAATCTGGCTCCAAATTACTCAATTGAAGCATATAGGCAGACAATTCAATAGTCAGCTCTAAAAGCCTTTGATCAGCACTCTTGGGATTTTTTAAGAATTCTATACATTCAGCTACCTCAGTCGCATTTCCCACGCTATGCCCAAGAACCTGGTTCATATCAGTAATTAAGCAGCTTGTCGGAACGCCAGAATTGCTGGAAACATTGGCTATACTTTGGGCTAATTCTTGAGCCATTTGATAATCAGCTGCAAAGGCTCCATTGCCAGTTTTAATATCCATAACAAGTGCGTCAAGGCCGGAGGCTAGTTTCTTAGACAAAATGGAAGCAGTAATTAAGTCAATTGACTCTACAGTAGCTGTAACATCTCGAGTGGCATAGAAGCGCTGATCAGCCGGCGCTAGTTCTGCAGTTTGTCCAATAATTGCACAACCTATCTTCTTAACAAGAGACTGAAAATCTGAGTTATTTGGAGCTCCATCATACCCAGGAATACTCTCAAGCTTATCTAGTGTGCCTCCAGTATGACCAAGACCTCGACCTGAAATCATTGGAACATAGCCTCCGCAGGAAGCAACGATTGGTGCTAACATTAAACTAATTTTATCTCCGACTCCACCGGTTGAATGCTTATCAACAACAGGACCATCTAGGTTAAGTTTATGCCAACTTAAGGTTTCACCTGAGTTCATCATATGCCTTGTTAAATTGACTCTCTCATCCATAGACATACCGCATTGAAAGACAGCCATAGCAAAGGCTCCTAGTTGCGCATCTGTTAAGCTACCATCGCTTATACCTTGAACCATAAATCCAATTTCAGAATTGCTCAACGATAAGCCGTCGCGTTTTTTTCTGATGAGTTCTTGAGGTAAGAATAGTTCACTCATTCTTGATTAGTCGCCGTATGGCGTCCAAATATTTTTTATTTCTGTAGCATTTCTAAGGAATTCAAGGCCTTCACCTTGCAAAGGATCACTCCAATCTCTATCTCCATCATCATTTACCCATAAACGCTTTAAATCTCTAGCGCTGATAGATTCTACTACGGACACTATCTCATGTTCAGCCCAGCACCACATTGCATCAGCTTCAGCATGACCAGCAAGTTGTTCTGCAAGCTCTTGCTTATTTCCACTTACAATGTTAATTACACCAGCTGGGACATCTGAAGTCTCAAAAGTCTGAACTAGTTCCAATGCAACACTGGCAAATTTTTGGCTTGGAATTAGTATTACTCGGTTTCCCATAGCTATTGCGGGAGCAATCAATGAAATTGTTGATAGGAGTGGAGACTCCTCTGGAGCAATTTGAGCAAGAACTCCCATAGGCTCTGGAAGGGCCATCGTTACACCTCTATATGGTGCACTATGAACAGCACCATCATATTTGTCAGCCCAGGCGGCGTAACTAAATAATCGACTAATACTCTCATCAAACTCAACTTTTGCTTGTTTTTTAGTGATTCCACATAGGGCTATTAAGCGCTCAGTCCATTCAGACTCTCTTATTGATAAGTTTTCTGCAATAAAATAGATAACTTGAGCTCGACCGTGACCACTGAGTGAGCCCCATGATGACGCTTTAGAGGCAGCACTTACTGCGTTTCGAATATCCTTTCTATTACCAGAACCTACATAAGCTGCGTGAGAACCATTCGCATTGTAAGTTTCAAGACTATGACCACCATCAGGTCTAACTTGCTTTCCACCGATATAAAACTTGAGCGTTCGGTCAATCACCTCTTCTTTGACTTTAATTGGCTTAGAGGAAGATTTGGTTGAAGATTTTAGACCTTGAGGCTTAAGGTATTCATAGAGACCTTCCTTTCCTCCCTCTCTCCCAAATCCAGATTCCTTAACTCCGCCAAAACCACATGAAGCATCAAATTGATTATGACAATTAATCCAGATGACACCAGCCTTAACTTTCGGCGCGACATCCATAGCACGATTTATATTTTCACTCCATACACTAGCTGCAAGACCATATCGACTATTATTTGCCAGCTTAACTGCTTCAGATTGAGTTCTAAATGTCATTGAAACAAGAACCGGACCAAAAATTTCTTCCTGTACAAGAGGATGACTTGAGTCAACATCAGTAATTAGGGTAGGTGGATAGTAGTTTCCTGCTGGATCTATATCACAGGCTTGATAGAGCTCTCCTCCGTGACTTAAACCAGAATCGACCATTGTACTGACTCGTTTAAACTGTGTTTGACTAACAAGGCTTCCTATGTCAGTTGATTTATCAAGTGACGATCCAACTCGAAGCGTTTTGATTCTTTGTTTAATTTTTTGGTGAAGTTCGTCTGCAACCTCAGCTTGAACCAATAATCTTGATCCAGCGCAGCATACCTCACCTTGATTAAACCAAATTGAGTCAACCAAGCCTTCCACTGCAGCGTCCAAATCCGCATCCTCGAATACAATGAATGCTGACTTACCTCCAAGCTCAAGAGTTAGTTTTTTTCCTTGGCCTGCGGTACTTTCTCTAATTGATCTGCCCACAGCTGTAGAGCCAGTGAATGCAACTTTATCGATTCCTTTGTGTGCTGCAAGTTTAGCACCAATCACTCCATCTCCGTTAATCATATTGATGACTCCTGGCGGTATGCCAGCTTGCTCACAAAGTTGAGCAAAAAACATTGCTGTTAATGGCGTTTGTTCGGCCGCTTTGAAAACAATTGTATTTCCCATAGCTAATGCTGGTGCAATTTTCCAAGACAGCATTAAAAGTGGAAAGTTCCAAGGAACAATTTGTGCTATAACGCCAATAGCTTTATAACTTGAGAATTCTTTTTCTTGAAGCTGAGCCCAGCCTGCATGATGATAAAAATGCCTTATCGCTAAAGGTATATCAATGTCACGACTCTCTCTTATTGGTTTTCCATTGTCAAGAGACTCAAGAACAGAAATGAGTCTTGAGTGTTTTTGAATTAAACGTGCAAGAGCGTAAAGTACTTTAGCTCGCTTATGACCCCCTAACTTCTCCCAAGCAGTTTGTGCTTTTCTTGCTGAGTTGACAGCTAAATCTAGTTGGCTAGAGTTAGCTACTTCAATATTTGCTAAAAGCTCCCCATTTGAAGGATCAAAGGAGGGAATCAGTTTAGAGTTTTTATTTGAAATAAATTGACCATTAATAAGCTGACCAAATCTTCGATTATTTTTTTCAAGCCATTCATTAGCCTCTTTGTTGCTTTCAAATGCTTCGCTATATTCAAGATTATCAAAAGATTTTAGAACTGTCATAATTAAATCCTATGCAATGGGATGACGATATGAAGAAGAGTAGAAGCCTGTTGAGTAGTGATCTAATTGTCGTTCAATATCTCCAAGTAGACTCGAGGCGCCAAATCTAAATAGATCAGGCTCTAACCAACGGCGGCCCAGCTCCTCTTTAATCATAGTCATATATAAAAGTGCTGTCTTGGTATCACTAATACCACCTGCAGCTTTAAAACCTACAGCAATACCAGTTTTATTATAGTAATCTCTAATCATTCTGACCATAACAAGGCTCACAGGAAGGGTGGCGTTGACTGGCTCTTTTCCAGTCGATGTCTTAATAAAATCTGCACCAGCCATCATACAAATTTGTGAAGCTTTTGCAATGTTTGTTAGATTCCCTAATTCTCCAGTAGCTAGTATAGTTTTCATATGGGCATCACCACACTTTTCTCTAAACATCTTGACTTCATCATAGAGCGCCATCCAGTTCCCCTCTAAGACATGTCTTCTACTAATAACTATGTCAATTTCGTTTGCACCAGATTCTACAGAATACTCAATTTCTTGAAGCCTGAGTGGAAGCGGAGATAGTCCAGCAGGAAAGCCAGTAGATACAGCAGCAAGATTAATAGATGTGTCTTTAATAGCTTCGTTCGCTGCACAGAGCATGTCGTGATAAACGCAAACAGCTGCAACACTTATATTTAACGACTCAACTCCTAGCTCTTTTTCAAGGCTCAAACTTATAGGCTGCCTGGCTTTTCTGCAAAGTCTTCTCACACGAGCTACTGTATCATCGCCAGATAGGGTGGTTAAGTCAATTAAAGTAATAGCCTTAAGAAGCCATGCAGCTTGTTTATCTTTTTTGATACTTCGTCTTGGTCCATAATTACTACATCTTCTTTCAACAGCACTTCGATTGACCGATATATTTGAAACTAGGTCAAGACTAAAATCTATGCCTGGGTTTCTTAAATTGCCATGAGTGGTTTCTAATTCAGCAGATTCAACAAGATTTAGAATTTTGTTGTCTGACTGCAATTTCTGACTCTTAGTTGTATTTTTATTAGTATTCATAAAGTTTCTGCCCAATCGATATTATTGGCTTTTTAGATACGAAATTAATATTTTCTCTACAGTATCTGCTGCTTTACTTGCAAAAGCAATAGTTTGATCATGGCAAATTTCTGTCTCACTCATCCCTGCGGCATAATTTGTAATGACTGAAAGCGCACAAAGTGGTATGCCTTGGTGGCGAGCTAAAATGACTTCTGGAACAGTGGACATACCAACTGCGTCAGCACCAAGCGTTTTTACTGCTCTAATTTCAGCAGGCGTCTCAAATTGAGGTCCGCTAAACCAAGCATAGACTCCTTCATGTAAATCAATATTATTAGTCAGTGCAGCACTTCTCATATCATCACTCAACTTTGGGTTGTAAGCATCCACCATGTTGACAAAGCGTTCGTTCCCATCCGCCCCAAATAAAGGAGACACCCCAGTCATATTGATATGATCAGTAATGAGCATGACGCTTCCAGGAGAAGCTTTTTTAACAGTGCTTCCAGCAGCATTTGTTAAAACTAAACTTTGACAACCAATAGCACTTAATACTTGAATAGCAACAGCCATAATATCTGCTCTACCATGCTCATAGTAATGAGCTCTACCTTGCATTATGACAACATTAGTATCTTCTATCTCACCAAATAATAGTTTTCCTGCATGACCGCCCACTCCTGCAACAGGAAATCCAGGTAGATCTTCAAAGTTTAGAGAGACTTGTGTGTTTATGTTGTCACAAAACTGACCAAGGCCTGAACCTAGGATGAGTCCAACTTTAGGCTTAAAACTCTTAATGTGCTGACTGATAATTTCAACACATTCATGAACCTGACTCATTAGAGGTGCTCCGGTCCAAATGATTGTGGAAGAAGTTCTGATAGGTTGATTCGATCTTTAATGCCATCTGGTGAACACATAATGACCTCAGTATTCTCATCAGAAAACTCTCTAATTCTTTGTCTACAACCGCCACACGGGATTCCACCTTCGTCATTTTTGGTCATGACATAGATTTTATTAATTCTACTATCACCACCCATCACCATAGATGCAATTGCAGAGGCCTCAGCACAGTTACCAAGAGGATAGCTAGCATTTTCAACATTACAGCCAATATATTGATTACCATTATCAGTAATAATTAATACGCCTACAGGATAGTTTGAGTAGGGCACATACGCTTTACTCATAGCTTCTTTGGTCAATTTTATATGGCTATTTTCGCTCATTCTATAACTCCTTAATATAAGGTTGTGCTGACGCTTTAGGTGGGACGGCTTTGCCAATAAATCCAGCCAAAAGAATAATAGTAAGGATATAAGGCGTTGCCTCAATGAGCTGAACAGGAATTTCCCCAATGCCAGGAATAATAATGCCTTGAAGTCTAATCGAGATAGCGTCTAAAAAAGCAAATAAGAAGCATGCTGCAAGTACCTTGTAAGGATGCCACTTTCCAAAAATAAGAGCAGCAAGAGCAATAAATCCGCTTCCAGCAGTCATATCTTTAACAAACTGAGCATTATAAGCTGTAGAAAGGTATACGCCACCAATGCCACACAATATACCGCCTATTAAAAGGGCTTTATAGCGTAGAGACTCGACAGATATTCCTGCAGTATCAACCGCTTTTGGATTTTCTCCAACTGCTCTCAATCGAAGACCAAAACGAGTTTTAAATACAACCCACCAAACCATTGGGACAATTGCGAAAGCAAGGTAGACCAAGATATTATGTCCACTAATTAACTCTCTATATATAGTGCCTAAAATGGGTATATGATCTATTAGTTCAATGCCAGGTAAATCAATCGAAAGAAATCTTTGATCATTTTTTAAAGTGGGAGTAATTCCAGCCTTCTTGAACCAAGCTAGGCTAAGAATCATTGTTAGTCCAGCTGCCAAGATATTGATTGCAACTCCGCTTACAATCTGATTACCTTTATAAGTTATCGATGCAAAGCCATGCACCATTGCTAATACTGAAGAGGCAAAGATTCCTGCCAATAATCCAATCCATGGTGAGCCAAATACTACTGCAGCACTTGCAGCAATAAATGCGGACATAAGTAATTTACCTTCTAGACCAATATCGACAACTCCGGAGCGCTCCGCAAAGAGACCTGCCATTGATGCAAAAATTAGAGGTACACAGACGCGAACAGATGCATCTAATGTCAATATAGTGTTTAAAAAGATATCACTCATTCTGTTACCTCAATCGGTGCTAAAAAGCGAATCAAAATGGGTCTATATAAATACTCTAGACCACCACAAAATAGAATTACAAGTCCTTGCATAACAACAACAATATCTCTAGAAACATTTTGCAGTTCAAAGTCCAGTTCAGCGCCACCTTGATAGAGAATTCCAAATAAAAATGCTGCTATAAGAATTCCGACTGGGTGATTACGACCCATGAGTGCTACAGCAATTCCGCCAAAACCATATCCAAAATTAAAGTTAAGGAATAGTCGATGTTGAACTCCCATTAACTCGTTAATCCCTACAAGACCCGCTAAAGCGCCAGAGATGCACATGGTTATAACAATAATTTTCTTTGGATTAATGCCACCATAGATAGCTGCATCATTACTTTTTCCAACCGCTCGAATAGCAAAGCCCCATCGAGTATGCCAAAGAAAAAACCAAACAAATCCAGAGAAAAACAAAGCCACTAGGATAGAAAGGTTAAGTGGAGATTTTGCTACCTTATAACCGAAACTTGCAAAAACATCATGAACAAAAGGGAGCCAAGAGGCTTTGATAAAATCCCCACTCTCGGGGGACATTTCACCAACTTCTCTTAAAACATTAACGAGAACATACACCATCAATGCAGAGGCTAAAAAGTTAAACATGATTGTTGTTATAACAATATGACTACCCCTGTAAGCTTGTAAATAGGCAGGAATAATAGCCCATAGCGCTCCAAAAAGAAGCCCTCCAGAAATGGCAAGTGGAATAACTATCCATGCACTCATCGCAGGATTTAAGTATAAGGCAACAAGGGCAGTTCCTAAGCCACCAACATAGGCTTGGCCTTCCCCACCAATGTTGAATAATCCAGCATGAAAAGCAACCGCAACTGCTAGTCCAGTAAATACAAAGTTGGTCGCATAATAGAGCGTATAACCCAAACCTTCATCATATCCTAGCGCCCCATAGATTAAGATTTTTGTTGCTTTGATAGGGTCAACACCAATGAGAACAAATACAATGGCTGTTGCAATAAATGCAGTTAAAACATTAAGGAAGGGTAGTAATAAGCCATTGATCCATGATAAGCGTCTTTCACGAGTCATAGCTTAACTCCTTTTGATATATCTTCAGATTCAAGTGCGTTAGCCATCATCATTCCAAGTGTTGCCTCATCAGCGTCAGAACCATCAACTGTTCCTGTAATTTCACCATCGCACATTACAACAATTCGATCACTCAGAGACATAATTTCTTCTAGCTCTACAGAGATTAGAATGATGGCTTTTCCGGCATCCCTCATATCAATAATTCGTTTTCTAATAAACTCAATTGCGCCAATATCAACTCCTCTGGTTGGTTGACCAATAATGAGGACATCAGGGTCTCTCTCAAACTCCCTAGCTAAAATGAGTTTTTGTTGATTACCGCCAGAAAAATTCGAAGACATAAGGTTGGGGTTGTTGGGGCGAACATCAAATGCTTGCATTATCGACTCACAGTTGGCTTTAACAGATGAGCGCTTTAACCAAACTCCCTGATTAATGCTTTTGTCATTGTGGTAGCCTAAAAGCGCAGTTTCACTGGCAGTAAACTCTGAAATCATTCCCATTCTTTGACGGTCCTCAGGGACATGAGCAACACCTAGCTTCCTTAGTTGTTCAGGGTTTAAAGAGTTTTTAGAGGTTATCGTTTCACCCATAATTTCAATTGAGCCACTTGAAATTGGAAGTATTCCAGCCAAAGCCTTTAAAAGCGTTCCTTGACCATTACCTGTCACTCCAGCAATGCCTAGTATTTCTCCTGAGCGCGCCTCAAAGCTAACATCAAAAACCCTTTTTAAGCCTTGTTCATTCTTTATTTCAAGATTTTTAGCAACGAGAACAGGATTACCAATCTTGGCTTTAGATTTTTTTATATTGAGTAAAACTTTACGACCAATCATGAGTTCTGCAAGTTCTTCAGGATTAGTTTTAATGGTTTCTCTATGGGCAACCATTTTCCCAGCTCGCATGACAGAAACATGGTCTGTGATACTCATAATTTCACGAAGCTTATGTGTAATCAATATGATCGTTACACCTTCCTTCTTAAGCGCTTCAAATATACGAAATAATTCGTCTGATTCTTGAGGTGTTAATACACCCGTAGGTTCGTCAAGAATCAAAACTTTAGCCCCTTTATAGAGGCCCTTTAGAATCTCAACTCTTTGCTGCATTCCAACTGAAAGCTCTTCAACAGCAACATCTAGCTCAACTTCTAGACCATATTCTTTGGCTAGTCTTGTAAGTTCAATTCTGGCGTTAGATAGACTTTCAGTAATTAATGCGCCACCTTCACTGCCAAGAACAACATTTTCAAGAACTGTAAAGTTATCTACCAACATAAAATGTTGATGCACCATACCGATACCAGCCTCAATGGATTGTTTTGAGCTGATTGCCCTAAAGTCTTTGTTGAAAACTTTGATTTGCCCAGAGTCTGCCTGATAAAAGCCATACAAAATGCTCATCAGCGTTGACTTGCCAGCGCCATTCTCCCCAACTATTCCATGAATTGTGCCAGATTGTACGCTCAGGTTGACTTTGTCATTGGCGTGGACAGCACCAAAATGTTTGTCAACATTAATTAGCTCAATAGCAATGTTCGACTCAGCCATAGGTAATTATTTTAACCAAGAAATAGATTAATTATAGTTGTAAGTATTTGGTACTTTTATATATAGTTTTTAAAAAAAATTACATATTTAAAGTTAAAAAAAAACATCCGGCCCTATGGCCGGATGTTTTCAAGATAAAAAGAACTGCTAATTATAGTGGGCAGCTATTATCATCTGTGTAGTTGTGAACTACAATAGAGCCATCTACAATTCCAGCTCTTGCAGCTTCAACAGCAGCAAGCATGTCAGCAGATACTAGATCAGCATTATGTTCATCCATTGCCGCTCCAACTCCATCCTCTGCAACACCGTTGATTTTAAAGCCGCCAGCCCATGAACCATCTACGGCAGCTGCAAAACTTTCATAAGCAGCTAAACCAACTTTCTTGTACATTGAGGTCAGCATAGTTCCAGGTTGCATATAGTTTTGGTTAGAGTCAACACCAATAGCTAAAACGCCCATATCTGCAGCAGTTTGGTAAACACCAATTCCAGTTCCACCTGCAGCAGCATAAACTACGTCAGCACCATTTTCAACTTGGCTACGAGTAATTTCACCACCTTTAGTTGGGTTACCCCAAGCAGCAGGAGTTGAACCAGTCATCTGTGCAAGAACTTTCATAGAGCTATCATGGTGAGCAACACCTTGTTTATAACCACATTCGAAACGGCTAATTAATGGAATATCCATTCCGCCAACAAATCCCACAGTGCCAGAGTTAGATGCCATAGCAGCCATAATTCCTACTAGGAAAGAGCCTTCATGCTCTTTAAAAAGAACGTTTTGAACATTTGGAGCATCAACAACACCATCAATAATAGTGAACTGAGTATCTGGATATTCAGCTGCAGCAGCAGCAACAGCATTGGCCATAGTGAATCCCACTGCAATTACTGGTGAATAGCCACGCTGAGCAAATTTCTTAAGACTTTGCTCCATCATAGCTTCATTAGTTGGCTCTAATTCTGTAACAGCGATTCCAGTGTCATTCATAAATTTCATAACACCGTTTACATAAACAGCCTCGTTAAATGACTTATCATTTTTACCTGCAGTGTCATATACAACTGCCGGCTTGACATCAGCTTGTGCAATTGGTGCTGCTAAAAGAAACGTAGAAGCAATAATCGCTAAGCCAGTTTTTTTGATCAATCCACTAAAATGTGGACGTTTCATATTTTTCATTGTGTACTCTCCTTAGTTATTAATCTTATTTTTTAATAGAAAGAAAACCGTCATTAAAAAAAAGACAGTCAAAATATCTTTAATATTAACTCAAGTTTTGTT
>CAZESR010000019.1:0-21350 GCA_964515065.1 uncultured Piscirickettsiaceae bacterium | reverse complement strand
GTAATAAAAAAATCCACAAATATAATTTGTTTGGGTAACATATACAAAACTATATTAGGAGTTTAGGTGATTAGATTCGGAATTTCATGGGTTGCACGCTTATTAGGCGTTAGTGGCTTCACCGTCCAACAACCAACAACTCGAGGCTCCCTCCAAGATTTAAATATTTCTGAAAGAGTTATCCCATTTAATCCAGGCAACTTAGCTACTAACGATTATTTTTCTGAAGGTGATTCTGAAGCAACTCAACATCTTAAGCGCTTCCAAGATACTCAAGCTAAATTAAATTCAGATTCATTAACAAATGATGCAAGCAATGATCAGGATCTGGTCTCAGTCATAGCGACACTTAAGTCAAAGCTTTATCAAGAATCTATTAAGAGTAAGCACTACACAAATGCCTTTAATGAACTTAACGAGAGGCTTGTTGAACTCGAAAAAATTGTGCAACCTGAAAAGAAGACAGATTTTCAAAAGCTTCAGGGCTGGGTTCACTCAAAGAGACACATCCACTAAAGATTCAATCTTGATTTAGTTTTTTTCTAGCTGCATCTAGGCTTTTAGAGGCATTCATAACGCAAAAAATAAAAGTATTTAGGTATAATGCATTTGGTTTTTAAATTATATCGAATGAATATATGTCAAAAAGTGATTACATTGAGTTAGAGGGCGTAGTAAAGGAAAAATTACCAAATACAACATTCAAAGTTGAATTGGAGAATGGCCATAGCGTTCTTGCACATATTTCTGGAAAGATTCGTAAGCACTACATACGTATATTGCCTGGCGATAAGGTCACTGTAGAAATGACTCCTTATGATTTAACAAAAGGAAGAATTACTTTTAGACACAAATAAACCTAAATCAAGCCAGTGTGGTGGAATTGGTAGACACGCCGGATTCAAAATCCGGTTCCTTCACGGGAGTGACGGTTCGAGCCCGTCCACTGGTACCAATTATGAATTGAAAGATTATTCATATAGATGATATAATATAGATCATAGTATCAATTTTTATTTAGGATATCTATTATGGACAGCAATTTATTAACAGAAGCTATAAATTTAACCCTATTTGGTATGGGTTTTGTTTTTGTATTTTTAGCGGTAATGGTTGTTGTCACAAATCTAATGTCACGTATTGTTTTAAAGATTCAGCCTGCGATAAATTTTACTGAATCGAGTACCGCTTCTTCAACAGTTGAGATTGACAATAAAACAAGAGCAATCATTGAAGCAGCTATAAGGATGCACTTTAAAAATTAAAGAGATTTATTATGCCTAAAGAAGAAAATAACAGACCTGTTCAAATTACTGAGTTAGTCCTTAGGGACGGCCATCAATCACTATTTGCTACTAGAATGCGCATCGATGATATGCTCCCAATTGCTGAAAAATTAGACCAGATTGGGTATTGGTCAATGGAGTCATGGGGAGGTGCTACATTTGATGCTTGTATACGGTTTCTTGGAGAGGATCCATGGGAAAGAATTCGTGAAATTAAAAAAGTTATGCCAAATACGCCTCAACAAATGTTACTTAGGGCGCAAAACCTATTAGGATATAGGCACTATAGTGATGATGTAGTAAGAAAATTTGTTGATAGATGTGCTGAAAATGGCGTTGGGGTTTTGAGAATTTTTGATGCGATGAACGATACTCGTAATCTTAAAACTGCTATCGATCAAACAGTTAAGGCTGGTCAACATGCTCAGGGAACTATATCTTATACAGTTAGCCCAGTTCATACGACTGAACTTTGGATTGATATGGCAAAAGAGATTGAAGATATGGGTGCTCATTCTCTATGTATTAAAGATATGGCGGGACTTCTTCAACCATACGTTGCCTATGATCTTGTAAAAAAACTAAAGAAGGCCATCGACATTCCAATTCAGCTTCATGCTCATGCTACTACTGGACTCTCTACAGCCTGCATCATTAAGGCCGTTGAGGCTGGCATTGACCGTGTTGATACTTGTATCGGTTCAATGAGTATGACTTACAGTCATTCAGCAACAAACTCTGTAGTTTCAATCCTTGAGGCAAGCCCAAGAAAAACTGGACTTGATTTAAATAAGCTTGAAGAGATTGATCAGTACTTTAAGCCAATAAGAAAAAAGTATGCCAAGTTTGAGGGCTCTCTTAAGGGCGTGGACTCTCGAATTCTTACCTCTCAAGTTCCTGGAGGCATGTTAACTAATATGGAAGGCCAATTGAAAGAACAGAATGCGCTAGACAAAATGGATGAAGTTTTATTAGAAATTCCTAGAGTTAGAAAGGACTTGGGATATATTCCTCTTGTGACACCTACCTCTCAAATTGTTGGAACTCAAGCCGTATTAAATGTGTTAACTGGAGAAAGATATAAAACTATCACTAAAGAATCTTCAGGAATACTCAAAGGTGAATATGGTGCGTCACCTGCTCCTCTAAATAAAGAGCTTCAGGATAGAGTTTTGGAAGGCGCGGAAGCTATTACTTGCAGGCCTGCTGACAATCTTGAGCCAGAATTAGAAGTGCTTGAAGCTGAGTTTGATAAGATTGTAGCTGATAAAGGTATAAGACTTGCAGATGAGAAAATTGATGACTTAATGACTTATGCTCTATTCCCTCAAGTTGGTGTTAATTTTTTAGAAAATAGAGACAACCCAGACTTTTTCGAACCTGTGCCTCAAGAGCCTAGTGATTCCCCTGCTGATAAAAATAGTGAGGGTATTTACACTGTTTCATTTGAAGGTCAATCTTACACTGTAAGCGTATCTCCAGGGGGTGATATAAATTCTATTGGTTCTTCTTCAGCAAATATAGGTTCAGCTAAAGAGGCTCCAAAGAATGCTGAAGATTCCTCATCTTCAATAGTCGCCAAAGAAGAGGTTCATGCGCCACTTTCTGGAACTATTTGGAAGGTACTTGTTAGTCCAAATCAATCCGTAGCTGAAGGCGATACATTAGTTATCCTAGAGGCAATGAAAATGGAGACTGAGGTAAAAGCAACAAGCTCAGGCACTGTTGTGAGTGTTGATGTAAAAGAGGGCGACTCAGTAACTGTAGGCCAACTTATTCTTTCCTTAGGTTAAGCATGAATCAATTAAGTACTCTTTGGGTTAACACTGGCTTATACCAAATGAACTGGGGTCAAGGATTAATGCTTTTAGTAGGAATCCTGTTAATTTATTTAGCAATTGTAAAAAAGTTTGAGCCACTCCTCCTCCTTCCTATCGGATTTGGTGCTCTTTTGAGTAATATCCCGGGAGCAAATTTAGCTGTTGATGGCGGTATTCTTCACCTTTTTTACATGGTAGGTATTGAATCAGGAGCCTTCCCTCTGATTATATTTATGGGTGTTGGAGCAATGACAGATTTTGGACCACTTCTTGCAAATCCTAAAACATTGCTTCTAGGTGCTGCCGCACAGTTCGGTATTTTTGCTACATTACTTGGAGCAGTTGGGCTTTCAGTTCTTGGCGTGTTTGATTTTAGTCTCAAACAAGCAGCTGCCATTGGAATTATTGGTGGAGCTGATGGACCAACCTCAATTTATGTTGCCTCTATTCTAGCTCCTGAACTGCTAGGTGCTATTGCTGTGGCATCTTATTCATACATGGCGTTAGTTCCTCTGATTCAGCCGCCAATTATGAGAGCTATTACTAATGAAGAAGAGAGAAAAATCAAAATGGTTCAGTTAAGAGAGGTGTCAAAGACTGAAAAGATTGTTTTTCCAATTATATTGCTCCTTCTAGTTGCTCTCTTATTGCCAGCAGCTGCACCCTTATTAGGGATGTTTGCTTTTGGTAATTTAATGAAAGAATCTGGTGTTGTTAATCGTTTAAGTGACACAACTCAGAACGCTCTTATCAACATTGTAACTATATTTTTAGGTCTTGCAGTTGGCTCAAAACTCATGGCGGATAAATTTCTTCAATTAGACACGTTGGGCATATTGCTTTTGGGGTTAGTTGCTTTCTCTATTGGAACAATGTGTGGATTATTGATGGCGAAGTTAATGAATGTCTTTAGTAAAAATAAAATCAATCCTTTAATTGGTTCAGCAGGAGTTTCAGCAGTTCCTATGGCTGCAAGAGTTTCAAATAAGGTTGGCCTAGAATCTGATTCAAATAACTTCTTACTGATGCATGCAATGGGGCCAAATGTTGCTGGGGTAATTGGTTCTGCAATTGCTGCTGGAATAATGATCCAGTTTTTAGGATAGTAAGGTTATTTATCTAATGTTGGGGCGGTCATTTTTTTAGGGATATCAAGACCCAATATTGATAATATAGTCGGCGCAACAGATAGTTGTGAAGTGTCTTCGCTTTCAACACCTGGGCGTGGATGGCCAATATCATAATAAGGAGTCCATCTTTCGATTTCACTGCTACCACCATGATTTCCAGAGTCCGTAAATCCATGGTCTGATGTAATTAAAATTCGGTAGCCTTCATCGATCCAAAAAGGAATGTTTTGAGCTAGCTGATCATTCACCTGCCATGCTTGCTTTGAGTATTCAACTGAGTTCCCACCAAATTTGTGGCCAATAGAGTCACAACTGCAAGAGTGAATCATTAGATAATGAGGTTTATATCGACTTACCAACATGCTACCTTGATTCATTAAATCATGGTCTGAAGGCAATGAAATATTAAATGAAGAATAACCTTTTTCGGAGTAAAAACGCCCATACTGTATAGATTTTTCAGGATCGTTGACTTCTTGATCTCTTATTGGGACATAGGGGTCTTCATTATATAAAGTTGAAAAAAAGGAGTGCGCGGCAGCAGCTGTTACTTGACCAGCAGCCTTAGCAATTGTAAAAATATTCTCGCATTTAGATTTACGAAGATTATCATTTGATGTAATGCCATGCTCTAAAGGCTCAACCCCCGTGTGGAGTGTTTCGTATATTGGAGCTGAAAGAGTCGGTAAAACTGCTATCATTTTCATTCTTCGTGCCTTTTTTGACTCTACAAGTGACTCTAAAAAACCGCACTGTTCAATCGCAGTCTGATACTTCAGTCCATCAATTATGACAAGAATTACTTTATCTTTCATTAAGGCAGCCATCAGATAAATCCAATTGTCTTGACATCTTATTTGCAATTGATAAGTCATGTGTTACAACTAAAAGGGCTGTATTTTGATTGTTATTAAGCTCGATAATAAGATCCAATACTTCTCTAGCATTTTTTTCATCTAAATTACCAGTAGGTTCATCAGCTAAAAGGCAGGCAGGCTCAGTAATCATTGCTCTCGCAATCGCAACTCTCTGTCTCTCACCGCCAGACAATTCAGAGGGTTTATGTGTGATACGATTTTCTAATCCAACTTTTATTAAGATGTTTTCAGCTTTTGTCAGTGCTTCATTTTTATCTACATCATCAATAAGAAGAGGCAGGGCGGTATTGTAGATTGCTGAAAAATCTTTAAGTAAGTGATGAAATTGATAAACAAAGCCAAGATTTTGTGCTCGAAGTTCAGTTCTTTGGTGCTCTTTTAGATTAGAAATATTAATATTATTGATTAGTACCTCGCCTTCTGAAGGCATATCAAGCCCAGCCATCAAATTTAGGAGAGTAGATTTTCCGCAGCCAGACTGACCTATGATGGCTATTTTTTCATTCGCTTCAACTTTAAAGTCAAGATTCTTTAAAACAGACGTTTTTGTATTCCCTTCACCATAATTGAAGCTCAAAGATCGGCATTCGATAATATTACTCATGTCTCAGAACCTCTGAAATATTAATTTTACCAGCACGTTTTGCTGGATAAATAGCAGCAATAATGACTAAAACAAAAGAACCTACAACAATGCTAATGACATCACTCGGTAGAATTTTTGAAGGAAAACGATTGATATAAAAGACATCCTTGGGGAAAAATTGAAATCCAATTATGCTCTCAATTCCTGAAATCACTGACTCAATGTTAAGTGCCAAAAGTAATCCGAGAATAGTTCCTATACTAATTCCAATCAAGCCAATACTGATGCCCTGATAGTAAAAAATTTTTACAATTCTTTTCGGCGTCATACCAAGGGTTCTTAGAATTGCAATGTCAGATTTTTTATCGGTGACCACCATTACCATCATAGAGACGATATTAAAGGCAGCTACAGCGATAATCAGAGAGAGAATGATTGCAATCATCTGTTTTTCAAGATTTAATGCCCTTATAAAATGCCTTTGTTGTTGCATCCAGTCAACACCATAAAAACCACTCCCTAAAGATTCTACAACATCATTAGTTATTTTATTCGCATCGAACAGGTTATCGACCTTGAGACGAATTCCAGAAATTTTATTTCCTAGGGTAAATAAATCTTGAGCATCATAAAGGTGAATAAACGCTAATCCATTGTTATAGTCATTGAGTCCAGCATTAAAAATACCGCCAACTATAAAATTTTGAGATTGTGGCACCAAGATTCCAAGTGCGTTTCGAGCAGGTGCAATTAGAGTAATTTGGTCACCCACTCCAGTACCCATAAGAGTCGCTAACCCTACGCCAATTAACGCGGTGGATTGATCCTCCTCTAATCTAGATGATCCATATTTAATATCATCAAGAAGAACTGAAGTAGAAGATTCCTGTTCAATAATTATTCCTCTAACGCTGACCCCTTGCGAGGCATTTTTTGAGGTCATTAAAGCAAAATCCTCTACATATGGAGAGGAGGCAACAACACGCTCATTAGAATTAATTTTTATCTGAAGTTCGTCCCAATTTTCAAGAGTATCATCTGATCCAGTTACATACGAGTGAGAAATAGTTTTCAGAATTCTATTTGTTAGCTCTTCATGAAAGCCATTCATTACAGACATGACTGTAATCAAGGCCATTACTGCCAGAATGAGGCCAACCATTGAAACGCCGGAAATAAAAGAAACGAAACCTTTTTTTCGGTTTGATCTTAAATATTGATTAGAAATCTGAAATTCAACACTCATGGTCGGAATATTTTGTCATAATAAATGTTTTTTAAGTAATTAAAGTTATCAAAATGTTGAGCAATATAAGTTCGATAAATCATAGCAAGTTTGGCATTTTCAACTTTTTACTACTTCCTTTATCTTTAGTTTTTTTTATTGTTTCTAGAATACACTTCTGGTTATATAAGTCCAGTATTCTCAAAGTTAATCAATCAAAAGTCCCATTAGTTGTGGTTGGAAACATAACCGCAGGAGGAACAGGCAAAACTCCGATTGTGATTTCAATTGTTAATTATTTTGAATCAAAAAATAAAAAGGTCGGAGTTGTATCCAGGGGCTATGGTGGTAAATATTCACAAGAATCAATGGAGGTAATCTCCTCAAGTAGTCCAATTGAGTGTGGGGATGAGCCCTTATTAATTAAACAACAAACTAAAGCAGCAGTTGCAGTATCAAAAAAAAGGTTTAAGGCGGTTGAGTTTTTAAATCATAAATATGTACTGGACGTTATTATCAGTGATGATGGTCTTCAGCATTATTCTATGGGCCGTCAAATTGAGATTGCAGTAATTGATGGAAAGGAGAGACTAGGGAATGGTTTATTTCTTCCTTCTGGACCGCTTAGGGACTCAAAAAATAGACTGAATTCGGTTGATTTTATAATCAATAATGGCTCATCACTAGATGGTGAAATCTCAAGTCAATTAGAAGCCAAAGGATTTATAAATATGCTGACAAACGAAAAGAAAGACCTTGATTTCTTTAAAGGTAAAAAATGCAATGCAGTAGCAGGAATAGGGCAGCCTAATAATTTCTTTTCAATTCTGGAAAGTTATGGAGTTAAGGTTATTTCCAAATCATTTCCAGATCATTACCAGTTTGCGGAAAAAGATTTGATTTTTGCCAATGAATATCCAATCATAATGACTTCTAAGGATTGTGTAAAATGTACCCCATTCGCATCCGACCAAATGTGGTATTTAGATGTAACTGCAAAAATTGAATCTGATTTTTATCATCAATTGGAGTCAAAGTTGTGATTGACAATGATTTATTAAAAATGTTAGTTTGTCCAGAGAGTAAAGAACCCCTTGAACTTGTTGGTGAAGAGCTGGTGTGCGAGAAAAGTAAGTTAGCTTATCCAATTATCGATGGTATTCCTATTCTTCTCGTTGAAGAAGCCAGAAAAATAGAATCAAAAAAATAATGGATTTTTCCATTATTATTCCTGCTAGATATGCCTCAAGTCGTTTACCGGCGAAACTATTAATGGATATTAATGGAAAAACTCTTATTGAGCATACCTACTTAAGCGCAATTAAAAGTAATGCTAGGAGAGTGATTATTGCAACAGATGATGAGAGAATAAGGAAAGTTGCACTAGATTTTGGTGCAGAGGTTAGTATGACTAATCAGAACCATACTTCAGGTACATCGCGTTTGTCCCAAGTTGTCTTAGACTTGAACTTTGAGGATCATGAAATCATAGTTAATTTGCAGGGTGATGAGCCAATGATGGCTCCTAGTGCGCTCAATCAGGTGGCTTCAAACTTGGCTGATTCTGGAATGAGTGTTGCAACCCTGTGTGAAAAAATTAATTCTTGTGAGGAATACTTTGACAAGAATTGTGTCAAAGTTGTATATAATTCGCGCGGTAAAGCATTATATTTCTCTAGGTCTCCTGTGCCAGCATTTCGATCTAGTAGTGATATTGATTTAGATCTTTGCTATAGACATGTAGGCTTGTATGCCTATAGAGCTGGCTTCTTGAAAGAGTATGCCAAGATGGCCAAGTCCAATCTTGAAGTTGCCGAAAAATTAGAGCAGTTAACTTTTCTAGCGAATGGTTTTGACATTCATGTTGAACTCGCTAAGGCTTCAACAGGCTATGGTGTCGATACAGATGGTGATTTAAAAAAAGTAAAAAAGGAATTTGAAAAATGAATATTATTGATGGTAAAGAAATAGCAAAAAATCTAAGGTCAAAGATTGCTGACGAAGTAAACACTTTTAAGCGTCCGCCAGGTCTTGCAGTCATTCTTGTTGGTGAGGATCCAGCCTCAGCTGTTTATGTTCGAAATAAAGAGCTAGCTTGTAAACAGGCTGGGTTTTTTTCTGACAAGATTATTAAGTCAGAGAATATTACCGAAGAGCAGTTATTAGACGAGGTTGAAAGGTTAAATAATAATCCTCATATTGATGGCATTCTGGTTCAGCTTCCTCTTCCTAAGCACATCAATGCAAATAAAGTCATTGAGCATATTTCTCCCCTCAAAGATGTTGATGGGTTTCATAGTGAGAATATTGGTAAATTAATGCAGAATAAGTCTCATTTGAGACCTTGTACTCCCAAAGGTGTCATGACAATGTTGGAGTCAATTGATTGTAAAATTGAAGGAATGAATTGTGTTGTTGTTGGTGCCTCCAATATTGTTGGAAGGCCGATGGCAATGGAGCTTTTAAATGCTAGAGGTACTGTCACGATTTGTAATAGTAGAACAAAAGATCTTGCAGATAAAGTAAGACAGGCTGACATCGTTGTTGTTGGTGTTGGTATACCTAAAATGGTTAAAGGTGACTGGATTAAGGAGGGGGCAGTTGTGATTGATGTAGGTATCAACCGACTGGATGACGGTTCACTCGTTGGAGATGTCGATTATGATGCTATTAAGGATTCAGCTGGGGCAATAACACCAGTTCCTGGTGGCGTTGGTCCAATGACCATAGCGACATTACTCGAAAATACTTTGATTGCATATAAGCAAAATTTATGAGACCTCTTCTAAAGCTACTTAGAGAGGGCTTAGGGAGAGTCCTTATTTTTCTTGATTGGGCGATTAAACCTTCAATTATTAAAAGGAATTCTGATCAACAGAACTTGGTTAATCAAAAAACTGAGTCGCTTAAGCTATATGAATTTTATGCCTGTCCTTTTTGTATTAAAACTCGAAGAGCAATCAAGAGATTAAACCTCAATATAGAGACTCGTAATGCTCAAAAGGGTAATTACAGAAAAGAGCTTGAACTTAATGGAGGTAAAGTTCAGGTTCCGTGCCTTAGGATTGATTATGCTGGAGAGGTGAGTTGGCTGTATGAGTCCAATGACATTATTAACTATCTAGATAAGCATTTTTAACAAGATGTTTTATTAATTTATGCTTTACATCCATGGAGGCAATGAAGAACAATTAGAGCTCTCGCGACAATTGTTTAATTTTTGCTGTAATGGTCTATTTCATAAGAACAATCTTCCCACTATTGATCTTACTATCCGTAAGGTTGATGGTGCGCTTGCGTGGACAGATTATGAGGGCGATGGTAAATTTTTCATAGAAATTGAAGAGTCACTAGATAAGAAACAATTTATCATTACTATGTGTCATGAAATGATTCATGTTTGCCAGTTCTTAGCAGAAGTAGAGGTTAGTGAATTATCTGCCTATCACTATGAAGAAAAGCTTTCCGAGCAGTTTTATCATGAAGAGCTAGAGCGCCATGGAAGCCTTCTAGACCTTAATGAAGATTAGGGAAGATATTCACCCAAATTGTCAATCGAGCCCTGTAATTCTTCTAAAGAGTCTGAGGTAATTGTTATGTGTCCCAATTTTCTGTTTTCTCGCTCCTTTTTGTCATATAAATGCAGGTGAGCGTTTTTAATTTCAAGGATCTTTTTTGTAGGTCCGTATTTACTGATAATGTTAATCATTGCATTGAATTTATGTTTAACCGATGTATCACCAAGAGGGCTGTTAGTAATTGCCCTGATATGGTTTTCAAATTGAGAAGTAGTTGCTCCTTCAATAGTCCAGTGTCCTGAATTATGAACTCTGGGCGCAATTTCATTGACGATTAATTCATCATCTATCTCAAATAGTTCTATAGTTAAGACTCCAACGTGATTCATTGCAGTTAACAAAGAGTGCATATAACTTTCTGCTTTTTTTTGAAGAGACATTGAAACATTTTGAGCTGGAGCGATTGTCAATCTTAAAATGCCTTCATGGTGAGAATTTTCAACTAGCGGATAATAATTTAGATTGCCATCAATTCCTCTAACTGCAATTAGTGATAGTTCTCTTTTAAAATTAACAAATCCTTCTAGAATAGATTCGACACCAGACATTGCTTCCCAAGCTGTAGCAATTTGTGATTCTGATTTAATTAAAAATTGGCCTTTACCGTCATACCCATCTTTGGTAGTTTTTAGAATGGCAGGCAGGCCAATATTATTAATGGCTTGCTCTAGATCCGAGAAACTATTGACTAATTCATATGGTGCGCATGGAATATTTAATTTATCAAGCAAGGCTTTTTCTCTGCCCCTGTGTTGGGTATATTGCAAAGATTCATATCCAGGATAGACTTTAGTAGTTTTGCCTATTTCATTTACAATTGCAACGTCGGTATTTTCACTTTCATAGGTGACGACATCTGAGTCATCAGAGAATTTTTTAATGACTTCTGAATTGCTGTGAATAAATGTCTTGCCAAGAAGAGAGGAGGGGTCCTCTTCAGATAAAGCTAAAAATCTCATTTGATGGCCCAGAGGATATGCAGATAGTGCAAGCATTCTGCCTAATTGACCAGCACCAAGAACACCAATTTTCATAATTTATTTTTTTGGATTTGGATTGTTTAATACGTCTTGAGTTTGATCTAATCTAAATTTACGAACTCTTTCTCTAACAGAATCATTATGGTTACCTACAATTTGGGCAGCCAATATGCCGGCATTTTTTGCACCAGAGTCTCCAATGGCAAGGGTTCCAACAGGAATCCCTGCTGGCATCTGTACAATTGATAATAAAGAGTCTTGACCACTTAACGCTCTAGATTGAACTGGAACACCTAGGACTGGAACGATTGTTTTCGAAGCAACCATTCCTGGCAAATGGGCTGAACCTCCGGCACCTGCAATAATGACTTCAAGCCCTCTTTCTTCAGCAGTTTCGGCATATTCGAACATTAAATCAGGTGTTCTATGAGCTGAAACAACTTTCACTTCGAAGGATACACCCAGCTCTTCAAGTATTTCTGTGGCATGTTTCATTGTAGGCCAATCTGATTTGGAACCCATAATAACGCCTACTAATGCACTCATTTTTCTATTAGTGAGATAATTTATTTAATTATACCCAAAACCATATATCTATTAGAATTGATACATTAGCTTATCTCAATCAAAGTTAGATTTCGAAGTTGTTTTCTAGGAATGGAAGATGTCCAGACTTTAGTATGTAAGTTTTGGCGCCAGCATCATCATACCAATGTTGAATTTTAGCTGGCACAAGAGTATCAAGATTGCCCAGTATGCATTTTTTTGGCATTGAAATATCTAAAAAAAGTGGTCTAAGATCTGAGTTAATAATTATTTCTAAACCATTATTTAAGGCGCTTTGAGAGGCTGGATATTGTTGAATTGACTTGTGTAATTCTTGAATTTGAGATTTATTTTTACTTTGAAGGCTTACGAAGCGCTTGAGTGCTCTCGTGCTATCAATTTTTAAATTATCTGAAAATTGGTCAAATATTTCACTCCTTATTCCAAAACTCCAGTTGTCATTGTTAATTAGGCATGGGCTTGCAGCAACTAAAATTAATTCTCGAAGTTTAATCTTATTCGCTATAAATATAGAAAGCAACCCTCCTAGCGACCACCCCAAAAGAATTGATTTTTCAGGAATGAGTTTGATTATTTCGTTGCACCAGGCTTCAATTCCGCCATCTAAGTTATTACTTCGTCCGTGACCAGGAAGATCAATTACAGTAACGCGATAATTCTTCTTGTATTTATTTACAAGCTCTAGAAAAATATCACTATTGAATGCCCATCCATGAAGTAAAACAAGATTAGGGCCCTTTCCAACTGTCCTATGCCATAACATCATTTACCTTTTCAAGTAGAGCGTCTATTTGCTCTTTTTTATGGTTGGCTGAAACAGTAAATCGAAGCCTTGCAGTGTTGGGTGGAACGGTAGGTGGGCGAATGGCATGAACAAAAAAACCTTCTTCAAACAAGCTGTTACTAATTTTTAATGCTTCAGAACTAGAGCCAATTATTAGGGGCTGAATTGCACTGCTTGATTCTTTAAAATTAAGTCCAAGCTCACTAGCCATAGCTTTAAAGTGTTTTATATTGTTAATTAGCTTCTCTTTTTGCTCTCCTTGTTTTATGAGTTCTAGGCTCCTTAGGATTGCATGACATAGGTTAGGTGGAAGAGCAGTAGTGTAGGTGTAAGGTCTAGATTTTTGAATTAAAAATTCTATAAAATCATCATCTCCAGCTACAAAAGCCCCCATCATACCTGCCGACTTTCCAAGCGTCGCCATATAGATAGAGTGACGAGGAATGATTGGATCAAAAATACCAAACCCATGCGCATCATCTTGCATAAAAATAGCATTTGTTTTTTTAATAGTCTCAGCAATTCCTGAGATATTTGCCTTATCTCCATCCATACTAAAAACATTGTCAGTGGCAACGAGACCAGGGCCAGTTTTCTTACTTATTTTTTTTTCAAGAGATTCAAGATTGTTATGCAGGTATCGCTGAATCGGAAGTCCAATTAATCGGCTTCCGTCAATCAATGATGCGTGATTCAATTTATCTTGAAGTGACCAATTAATCTCGTCACGAAGTGCAGAAAAAACTCCAAGATTTGCACTATACCCTGACGAAAATAACAGAGCACTCTCTTGACCAGTGAATTCTGCCAAAGCCTCTTCAAGTAATTTGTGAGACTCTGAATGCCCACTGACTAAATGAGATGCGCCTGAGCCAGCGCCATATTTCTCAACACCTTTGATGAGTGCCTCTTTAATCTTTGGATGATTTGCGAGGGACAGGTAATCATTAGAACAAAAATTAACGACATCTTGATTGTCAATTTTCATGTTGGTGCCCTGGGCACTTTGGGCAATTTTTCTAGAACGCAACAAGTGATTTTTTTCAAGATCACTTATTTTGTTTGAAAAATTCATGAGATTGGTTTCTAGATGAGGTTTTCCATTGGTGATGATGCGCTGGCAAAGGCTTTTTTCATCATTCTTCCAGCAAGGTAAGACTCTCTTCCAGCAATAATAGCGTGTTTCATTGCGCTTGCCATTAACACAGGGTCATTTGCATTTGCAATGGCTGAGTTCATTAAAACGCCATCACACCCTAGCTCCATAGCTTTAGCTGCGTCACTTGCACAGCCTATCCCAGCATCTACTAAAACAGGTACATTGGAGTTATCTTTTATTAATTTAATATTAAAGGGGTTGGAAATACCTTGCCCAGAACCAATAAGAGACCCAAGAGGCATGATTGCACAACAACCAATCTCTTCGAGCTCCTTTGCAACTATTGGGTCATCTGAGGTATACACCATGACATCAAAGTTTTCTTTTATTAGAGTTCTAGCTGCGTCAAGAGTTTCAACAATATTTGGATACAGTGTTTTGTCATCTCCTAGAACTTCAAGTTTAACTAGATTATGGCCATCTAGTAATTCTCTAGCAAGAAGGCAGGTCCTAACAGCATCTTTTGCATTATAGCAACCAGCAGTGTTAGGGAGGATTGTATATTCTTCTGGGGAAATGACATCAAGAAGACTCTCTTCGTTAACATTTTGTCCAATATTGGTTCTTCGAATAGCCACAGTTATAATCTCAGAACCTGAATTTTCAGTCGCAAGTCTTGTTTCTTCAAGATCTTTATATTTTCCAGAACCAACTAGAAGTCTTGAGTTAAAAGTTCGCCCTGCAATTACAAATGGAGTATCAGTTTTCATAGCGTTATAAGATACCATGTGGCGGTTTTAATAATGCAATATCGACTCTTAATCTTTTCAATTATTGATGAATTTTTTAGATTGCTAAACCTGCAATTTTTTGAATATCATTAATCGCCTTTGTCACAGTTCTTGAGAATAAAAAATCTGAGTCATCTCCAGCTAATGAACTGGTAACAAAATCTTCCACCATAAGCTGATAATGATTACATGCAGGAAATTCAACTTGTTTACCTTCTTGAAGGCCTCCTTTAGACCAATAGGCAGATGTTTTTTCTGGAGGGTTTACTGGGACATTTAGTTTGGCCCATCCATTAGATCCCAATACAGTGAAGGCTTGACATAATGCTGCATTAGCTGACACAGTAAAGTTTAGGGTCTCTCCATCTGGCCATCTAAGGGTTGCATCAACCTGTTTTTCAGTCTCGTATTGATCACACATAACTGCGACTGCAGAAAGCACTGTGGGGTTACCTTTAAAAAGCATACAACCTGACAAAATAGCATAGCAACCAATATCAAATAATGGGCCACCACCATATTTAATAAGATTTCGAACATTCCCATCAGGTTGTTTAGGATAGCTGAAGATAAAGTGAGAAGACTGGTATTTCCCGATATCAAGACTTTGAAGCCATTGCCATTGTGGATGGCTTCTGACCATAAATGCTTCATAGAAAAATGCTTTGCTCTCTTTGGCGGCATTCTCAAGCTGTGCTAATTCTTTTAGGTTGAGTGCAACAGGTTTTTCACATAGGACATGTTTATTTGATTTAAGTGCTTCAATAGAGTAGGGGACGTGAAGATGATTGGGTAGAGGGTTATAGATTGCATCAATTGATGGGTCTTTAATAAGACTCTCATAATCAGTCTCAATGGCATTCCCATAGATTGCAGGAAGGGCAGCTTGTCCAGGCTTTCTTCTTCCGACATGGGTGACTTCATGCCCAGCATTAATTATTGCAGGAACGACATGCTCTCGTGCGATTTTTGCTTCACCTAAAATTCCAAATTTCATTCCAAATTCTTTTCTATTAAAAGTCTAATCATACTTATTAATAAACGATGATTTTTAGAATAATATTACAATTTGTATTAACATGTAAAATCAGAATGAATACACAATAACTTTTAGGAGACAGGATGCCTCTAAATGCAATAAATCATCCATTAATAGCTCACAAGATTGCTCTACTTAGGCAGCAAGGCATTAGTACAAAACAATTTCGTGAGCTCGCTAATGAGGTTGCAAGTCTTTTGACTTATGAGGCTACGCGAGACTTGCCTCTGGAAAATAGAGAAGTTAACGGTTGGCAAGGAGAGCCAATCAATACTCAAATGCTCAGTGGTAAAAAACTTTCAGTTGTTCCTATTTTGCGTGCAGGTCTTGGAATGCTTGATGGGGTTTTAACTCTTGTTCCAAATGCTAAAGTAAGTGTTGTAGGTCTATACAGGGATGAGGAAACGCTAAATCCGGTTGCCTATTTTGATAAAGTAATTACCGATATCGATAAACGAACTGCATTAATCATCGATCCTATGCTCGCAACGGGGGGAACGCTTCTGGCAACAATTGATCTCTTGAAGCAAAAAGGATGTAAGAAAATTATTGGTTTGTTCTTAGTTGCTTCGCCAGAAGGCCTTGATAGAGTTACGAAGCTTCATCCTGATGTAGATCTATTTATTGCCGCAATAGATGATTCGCTTAATGACAATGGTTATATATTGCCAGGGTTGGGAGATGCTGGAGATAAAATTTTTGGGACAAAGTAAAAAGTCTTAAAATACATGTTAAGCTTCTTCTTTTTTTAAAGATTTAAATGCTTCAAGTGCTTTTTCTCTAGAAGCTTTAAGGCTTACAATGGGCTCTGGGTAGTCTTTACCTAGAACAATATTTGCCTCAGTTAAGACTTCTTTCGGAGTCTCCCATGGGCTATACAGGTATTTATTGGGTAAATCACTTAACTCCGGAATAAATTTTTTAATATATTCGCCTTCTGGGTCAAATTTCTCTCCCTGAGTTACAGGATTAAAGATCCTAAAATAGGGAGCTGCGTCTGTACCACAACCAGCTACCCACTGCCAACTTGCGCTATTGCTCGCAAGATCAGCATCGACTAGGCAGTTCCAAAACCAACGCTCACCATGACGCCAATCTAATAGTAGATTCTTAACTAAAAATGAGCCCACAACCATTCTAACTCGGTTATGCATTGAACCCGTTTGCCATAACTCTCTCATTCCTGCATCAACCATAGGGACACCCGTTAGCCCCTTTTGCCAGGCTTTTAAATTATCTAAATTATTCTCCCATGGGAATTGATCAAACTTCGTTTGAAGGTTTTTTCTTGGTAGATCAGGATTGAAATAAAGCTGACTATATGAAAACTCTCGCCAACCTAGCTCACTTAAGAAATGATCAATATTCTTATCGCTTGTTTCATTTTTTGCTAAATACCAGGCTTGATTTGGCGAAAGTTCTCCAAAATGAATATGAGGTGATATCCTAGAAACAAATGGTTTTGATGGGAAATTTCTACCCTCTATGTAATGCTCTATGCCGTTATTAATAAAATCGGAAAGTCTTTTATAAGCTCCAGTCTCACCAATATTCCACAATGAATACATTGGGATGTCCCATCTAACGGAAGGAATTAGTGATAGTTCACTAAGCTCAAGAGAATGATCTTTATCACTGAAATAATTAGAAATATCTGCTTTAGGCAGAGGTATTCTGGGCTCTTTAGAATTTAAGCAGCCCTTTCGATAAAATGGTGTAAAAACTTTGTAAGGGGAGCCATCATCTTTTTTTATTGTCCAAGGCTCCCAGAGTAAAGATCCATTAAATGTTTTTACCAAAACTCCTTTTGATTCAAGTTTAGATTTAATTTCTGTATCTCTCTTGATGCGCCACGGCTCATAACAGCGATTCCAATATACTTCATCAATTCTGAATCGATTAATAATATCTAATAAAGTTTCTAAAGGGTTTCCTTTATAGAGAGATAAATTTTGATTTAAGTTTTTATCTAAATCATCAAGAGAGTTATGAAGCCAAAAGCGACTAGCCTCACCCATAGTAAATTCACCAGAATTTTGATCATCTAGAATGTAAATCGGAAGAACTTCTGCATGTTTTGAGGCGTCGAATAGGGCTGGGTTATCAGATATTCTAAGATCTTGACGAAACCAATGAATTGCTTTCATATTTTCCATCACTGCATTATAAAAATAAGGTGTGAAGGTTAGATGAAGATTAGGAGTTGTTTGTACATAGTAGAATGTGGCGGAGAGAGAGGGATTCGAACCCTCGATAGGAGTTAAAGCCTATACTCCCTTAGCAGGGGAGCGCCTTCAGCCACTCGGCCACCTCTCCGAAGAAGGCATATTATACTGCAAATATATTGAGTGAGTATTTTAGAAACTAAGGTTTTCTAAAATATTATTCAACGATTTCAAAATCGTGAGTGATGGATGCTGTTTTCCCAAGCATTATAGAAGCCGAACAGTACTTTTCAGCTGATAAAGTTATGGCTTTTTCAACTTTATTTTGGTCTAAATCCTTGCCCTTTACAATAAATTGAATATGAATATCAGTAAATACTTTTGGATGATCATTGGCCCTTTCAGCATTAACTTTGGTTTCGCAGTGCGTAAGATCTTGACGCATTTTTTTAAGAGTGCTTACAACATCAATCATAGTGCAACCAGCAACACCAAGTAGAAGTATTTCCATTGGCCGAACTCCTAGGTTCTCACCACCAATCTCAGGTGGTCCATCCATTGTAATACTGTGACCACTATGAGACTTGCCCACCATGAGCATTCCATCAACCCAATTTACAGATATATTCATTTGAAAAACTCCTTAAGTTTTTGCCCAGGATTACTATCTCTCATGAAGGCCTCACCAATCAAAAAACCAAACACATTGTTCTGATACATTAATTCGACATCTTGCCTTGTTTTGATGCCTGATTCTGTAATCACTAGCTTATCATCGCTAATTTCAGAGAGTAAGTCAATGGTAGTTTGAAGACTTACTTCGAAATTACGAAGATTCCTGTTATTTATTCCAAGCAAAGGCAAGTCAAGTTTCAAGGCGCGATTCAATTCGTTACGGTCATGCACTTCAACAAGAGTGTCCATCCCTAATGAAGTAGCTATATCACTTAAATCTTTCAACTCGTCATCATCAAGGCAAGAGGCAATTAATAAAATACAATCTGCACCAATAGCACGAGATTCATACACCTGATAGGGATGAATAATAAAATCTTTTCTAATGACAGGGATTGACACTGCTGCTCTTGCTTTTATCAAATACAGTGAATCGCCTTGAAAAAAATCACGGTCTGTTAATATTGAAAGGCAACTAGCTCCTCCTGACTCATAACTTTGAGCAATTTCAACAGGTTCAAAGTCCTCTCTCAAGACCCCTTTACTGGGTGAGGCTTTTTTAATTTCAGCAATAATTCCACTTTCGCGATTATCGACTTTAATTTTCAAGGCATTATAGAATCCCCTTGGAATATCTGCATTAGCAGACAGCTCAATCATTCTCTCTGATGGAACTCTCTTGATTGATTCTGAAATTTCTTCATGCTTTCTAGCAACAATTTTTTTAAGAATGTCAGGTGTTTTTTGTGCCATGGTTTTAAGGAATTTGTAACTACGCCTATTTTAAACGAATATAATTTACGTATATATTTATGTAATGAGCAAAGTTCATGAATTTACTAGATTTTCAAGCAGGGATTGAGCACCCATTTTTTTTAATTGCCGGTCCATGTGTTATCGAGTCAGAGGCCTTGGCAATTGAGAGTGCAAGCTATCTAAAAAAAGTTTGTGGTGAGCTTGACATTAATTTTATCTATAAGTCATCTTTTGATAAGGCAAATCGAACCAGTGCAGAGAGTTTCCGAGGTTTGGGGATTGAGGAGGGTCTTCGAATACTTGAAAAAGTTAAATCTGAAGTCAATGTTGCAGTTCTAACAGATGTTCATGAAGATACGCCGTTAAACGAAGTAAGTTCAGTAGTTGATGTTCTTCAAACGCCAGCGTTTCTTGTGAGACAAACAAATTTTATTCAAAATGTTTGTAGCCAAGGGTTGCCTGTGAATATCAAAAAAGGTCAATTCCAGGCGCCGTGGGATATGGAGAATGTCGTTGAAAAAGCTAAAGTGACTGGTAATCAACAAATTATGATCTGTGACAGGGGAACTTCATTTGGTTATAACACTCTGGTTTCAGATATGAGAGGCCTTTCTAGTATGAGAACAACGAATTGCCCTATAGTTTTTGATGCGACCCACTCTGTCCAGCAACCTGGAGGTCAAGGCAAATCTTCTGGTGGCCAAAGAGAGATGGTTCCTGTTTTGGCGAGAGCAGCTGTGGCCGCTGGAGTTTCGGGAGTTTTTATGGAAACTCATCCAAACCCAGATCAGGCAAAGAGTGACGGTCAAAACTCTATGCCTATGAACCTAATGTTTACCCTGCTTGAAACTCTTAAAGAGATAGATATAGTGACTAAAAAAAATAACTTATTAGAGGACTCTATCAATGACTAGAATTGCCATCAACGGTTCAAAAGGAAAAATGGGTCAAACCCTTATAGAGGCAGTTAATAACAACTCAAAAGTAGAGTATGGAGCTGGTTTCGATAAAGGCGATAGCCTCAAAGATTCTTTAGATGACTTCGATGTACTAATTGATTTTTCTAGGCCTGAAGCATCACTAAATGCTTTATCTACTTGCAAAGACACAGGTAAAGCTATGGTTATTGGTACTACAGGTTTCAGTGATATTGAGTTAAATCTCATTAATCAAGCCTCTAAAGAAATTCCGATTGTGTTTGCACCAAATATGAGCGTTGGAGTCAACCTAACACTCAAAATTCTTGAGACATCGGCAAAAGTTATAGGTCCTGATTCAAGCATTGAAATCATTGAAGCACATCACCGCTATAAAGTGGACTCACCTTCTGGAACCGCTCTTAAGATGGGAGAGGTTGTAGCAAATGCACTTGGAAGGGATTTGTCTGAATGCGCCATATATGGTCGAGAAGGAATAGAAGAGCCTAGAGATCAAAATACAATTGGGTTTTCATCGATTCGAGGTGGCGACGTAGTGGGTGAGCACACTGTAGCCTTCTTTATGGACGGAGAAAGGGTTGAAATCACCCACAAAGCATCTTCACGAATGATTTATGCTAATGGGGCTGTAAGAGCGGCTCACTGGTTAACTGATAAGTCAAGTGGACTCTATTCAATGCAAGATGTATTAGAGCTTTAGGAAAATATTATGCTGTATGCCATTATTTCTCAGGACGTTGAAAATAGCTTAGAAAAAAGAAAGGGGGCTAGGCCCGACCATATCGCCAGGCTAAATCAGCTTCAAGATCAAGGAAGACTCATTTTGGCTGGTCCACATCCATCGATTGATGACTCAGAGCCTGGCGAAGCAGGTTTTTCTGGATCTCTAGTTGTTGCAGAGTTTGAAGATCTTCATGAGGCTCGTAATTGGGCAGATGCAGACCCTTATGTTTCAGCAGGAGTTTATTCAAGTGTAGTTGTAAAACCCTTTAACAAGGTTTTGCCTTAAAGTTTCCCATTGCTTTTGTTTTTCAAGGATAATTTGGCACTTTT
>CAZESR010000018.1:0-24353 GCA_964515065.1 uncultured Piscirickettsiaceae bacterium | reverse complement strand
CCTATTCCTCTTCCAGAGTAACCAAAGATTGAATAGGCGTTTTTTGCAATTCGATATATTTTTGGAATATGGTCGTCTGTCATTGAGATTTGACCACCCCAAAAATAATCAAAAGGTGTATTTTTAAGAGAAGGGTAGAGAGAATAAGCTTTTCTTTTTGCCCAATTCGAATGAATTTTAGAAATATTTTGACCAAGATTTCCTATACCTCCAATAATAAAGCGATTGTGATTATCTAGTCGAAAAGACGACATAACAGTGGCTGTATCCCAGCATCCATGACTTTTTGGCAATATACCTTTGATAGCCTCTTCTGTTAGAGGCTTGGTGGCAGCTTGAAAATAATAAACCGGTGTATATTTTGAGGATGGTATACCTAGTATGCTTTGAAGATATGCATTCGTAGCTATTAAAAGTTTTTTAGATTTTATTGATCCTTGTTCAGTGTGAGTAATCCATGAACCGTTTTCAAATTCTATTTTAGTCGCTAGGGATGACTCATAAATATTAGCTCCTTTCGATTGGGCTGCCCTGGCGAGTCCTAAACAGTAGCTAAGAGGGTTAAGTGTTCCGGCTTTTTCATTTAGAAGTGACCCATAAAAAGAAGGTGATCCAGTTAATAATTCAGTTTCATTTTTGTCTAATAAATTCAGTTTAGCACCTCTCTCAGAAAGCTGACGATGACGGTTTTGAATATCTTTCAGGCCTTTTTGTGAGTGAGCACAATGAAGCGTACCAGAGCTCGTTAAATTGCAGCGGATACTATTTTTATTAATAAGTTTGAATACAAGCTCTGGGGCTCGAGCAAGAGCTTCGTTAAGCTTTATTCCTTCTTTTTTTCCAAGTAAGCTTTCAACCTTTTCTGGAGGAAGCCATAGGCCTGCATTCACCAAACCCACATTTCGCCCTGATCCTCCGTAACCTATTTGCTGATCAATGAGGGCTACTGAGAGGCCATTCTCAGCAGCAGTCAAAGCTGCAGAGCAGCCAGTGTAGCCTCCACCAACAATCGCTAAGTCACATTCCAAGGATTTATCAAGAGCCTTAAAACTGACCTTTTCTTCTGAAGTCTCTTGCCAAAGATTATTTTGTTTCATCTAAATGACTCTATATTAAATAAAAAAGACGCCCTAAAGCGTCTTTTAAAATAACTGATGCACTTGCTATTTAAGGAGGGTTGCCCCAGTCTCCATACGAATAATTTTTCCATCCTTTAGCTGATGAAAAGCAAGAACCGCTTCACGGGTTCCATCAGGAAAACCCATTACAGCATGAGTTACCATGACCTCATCGTTTTCATATAGGCAGCGAGATTCATGAGTCACAAAATCATCGTTATTCATCAGAAATGTGAACATTTCCATTGACTTTTCTCTGTTCATTGTCATACCGTCCATATGACTGATAAACTCATAGTCCTCGTGTAAAGTTGCTGCGTAAGCATCGATATCTTTATTTTTAGTTGCTTCTTCGTGTATTTCAAAAATTGACATAATTGCTCCTGTGGGTTTTAAGATGTGATGAAATAAAAAATAATTACTGCATAGAAAGTGACAAGTAGATTAAGTATACTAAATTTTTTATTTCTAAAGACGTATTAATCATTAAGAAGTTATGAATATTACCAAAATACAAAATCAGCTCAGTAGGTTTGCATCAGAAAGAGATTGGGAGCAGTTCCATACTCCAAAAAATTTATCAATGGCTCTAAGTGTTGAGGCATCGGAGCTTGTTGAAATTTTTCAGTGGCTTACCCCTGAAGAGTCAAGCTTTCCTGATCAAAAACAGTCCAAATCTATTCGAAGTGAGGTGGCTGATATCGCTATGTACCTGATTCGTATCTGTCAGATTTTAGAGATTGATTTGGAGAGCGCAATTCAAGAAAAGCTAATTCAGAATGAAAAGAAATATCCCGTTGAGCTATCAAAAGGGAATGCTAGAAAATATAATCAGAGTGATAAGTAGCTAAATCTCAACTTTGTAACACTCGTAGGGCTTTCCTGAAGAAGGTTGAAGATTAATGTAGTCATCAGAAAGAACAACTATTTCTTCAGAATTTTTTTCGTTTAGTGTAAATTCATCTTGCAAACTGAAATACTCTTCAAGCCAGGGATGGTTTCTATTTGTGACTTCAATTGTGTTAATCATGCTGACTAAGTTTTGACCATCGATTTCCCAGACTCCTGAGCCAAGAGCACTGTAAAAAACCTTAACTTTGTTTTCTTCTACAGGAAAATCTACAATCAGCTCACCGAAGCTATTCCAGGTTCCATCTTTCTTGTAGCGAATCATCTCAAAGGCAGAGTAACCAGGCCATATATCCTTACAAACCCAGTTGCCAAGAATCTCATTTTCATAGAAACGTGGTGACATCGCCGCAAAGGATGCTGAAGTTATAGTAAGCAACAGGACAGAAGTCAATAAAGATTTCATTCTCTAATTTTAATTGACCTGTTATGAAAAAAAATGAAGTATTAATGAATTTTGAGCGAATTATTATTTCTATTCTGTAATTCATCTCCCATCTTAATTATTTTTTTACTCACTGTTTTTTTGAAAATAAAAGGCAGTAGCCCATGGATTAATGCAATAGCAAATAAGCTTAATAGGTTTAAGCCGTACTTCCAAGCAACAATGAGATGTTGGAAGTAGGTCTCACCAACTTCATTAGGGTGCTTATTAAATATATTGGACATACTGTTATTTTCTAAGAATATGGAAAAGATAAGCTCAGTATATACTCTTATAAAAATTATGGTTATTAATTTTTTTTTATAATAAAATGACAATTTTGTTTTCAGAGTATCGTTGTGTCTAAGGTTTTAACAAAAAAACAAATTGAGCAATATCACGATCAGGGTTTTATTTCTCCCATTAGGGTCATTTCAGAGCAAGAGGCTTTATCCATTAAAAATGAGTTAGAGCAGGTAGAGGCAGAGTTTCCAGAGGAGATTAATGCAGAAAATAGAAATAATTTACATCTTTCATTTGCATTTTTGGATGCGTTAGCTCACAACAAGATTATCGTTGATGCGATTGAAGATTTGATTGGTCCAAACATTTCTCTTTGGGCATCTGTCATGTTTATAAAAGAGCCTTCTTCTAAGCATTATGTTAGCTGGCACCAGGATGCAACTTATATGGGTCTTGATAGTGTGAATTTTCCAACACCATGGATTGCGCTTAGTCCAAGTAATAAGGAAACAGGCTGTATGACGATGATTTCAGGAAGTCATAAATCAAAAATACAAGAGCATGAGGATACCTTTTCTGAGAACAATATTCTCACTAGAGGTCAAGTCATTCAGAATGTCGACGAAAGTAAAGCTGTAGATCTAATTTTGGAGCCTGGAGAAATGTCAATCCATCATGGGGCAGTTATCCATGGCTCACTACCCAACAAAGGAAATCACAGAAGAATTGGCTTTTCACTTCAATCATATATGCCAAATGATATTTCACAGGTTGTCGGCAGGAATATTTGGACTCACGTAAGAGGTCAAAAAAGAGAGGATAAGGATGGAGTATTGCTAGATCGTCCCAAGTTTAATATGGATCCAACGACAGTTACACAAAGAAAGATTGCAAATGAAAACTTGTCTAACATTCTCTATAAAGGTTCAAAAGAAAAGCGTAATTATTAGATATTTTTTTTAATCCATTTAAGGATTTTCTTAACCCCCTGTTCAGTTTTAGTTGGGCTCAAAATATCACCCAGAACACCATGTTTTGATGGGTCGTCTTTTGGAGAGAGTATTGGGTTGAAAACCTCAACATTTTTTCCCATTTTAGAAACTACCCGTCGCGTATCTTTTGCAGAGACAACTTTATCGTTGTCTGAAAACCAGAAGAGCATCGGTAATTTAATTTTTTTATGATTAACTAAACTAGCGGCTACGACAGAGTCCTTGACTGCAAAAAGGGCTTTTGTCGGATAGCGTGTTGTCCAGCATCGTTCATGCTCAGAATTTTTTGGAATAAATGAGTGTTCACTCCCTAGTATAAGAGGAATGAACCATTTTGCTCCTGGCACTCTAAGAAAATGACCTTTGAGTGAACTTGGCCCAAAATTAGGTGAGACATAAATGACTGAGCAAACATTTGTTTGTTCTTCTAATAAACTATGAATCAGTGAACAGCCAGTAGATGAACCAATAAGAATAATTTTATAACCTATCAATTCACCTACACGGATTGCCTCTTTGGTGTCTGAAATCCAATCCTCGAAGGTAGCATTACTCAAAGCCTCGCCATCTTGACCATGACCTGTCAATCTTGTAAAGAATACGTTGGCACCTAGAGCTTTCGCAACATTTTCGATAACTGGACTTAGTTCAACTCGAGTTGCAGAAAATCCATGAATAAAAACTATGCTCAGAGACGTTTTTTGACTAGTTTTATCAGCCCATATAATTTTCTTTTCGATATTTAGTCGAAGGTTGGAAGCTTTTGCTTCACTGGATGCGATGTGTTTTTCTATAGAGCCTATATCAAGCATTATTTTTTTGTCTCATTTTTTAACGAGTCTAATTATAGCTTTATCTTATTTTATAATTGAAATTATAATAGTATACAAAAAGAAAACAAATATAATTACTTTATGTATACAAAATGTGTATACTGTTTTTCAGCAGTTCATTTAATTAATTTTGTTAATGGGTAAATACGTTACAAAAAATCAGAAAGCAGACGAAAAACGTGTTGTTAGTGTGAGGATTCGAAGACCAGTATTTGAAGCGTTTAGAGGGGCCTCAATCGCTGCCAAGGAGTTTGGTTACAGCATGTCTTTATCCGTTGTATTTGAGACTGCTATGGAAGATGCAATATCTGAGTTTAAGGAAATCAGTGGTATTGATTACAAGGATATTGCAAAAACGGAGCTTGATAAGAAGTGGGAGAATAAATACAAATCTTCTAAGAAAGTTTCAAAAGGTAAATCTCAATCAAAAGATTGAGGTTTTTTATATTTAGGAGTTAAGTCAATGTCAGACAATAGTGTCGTAAGTAAGATTAAAGAGTTAAGAAAGGATTTAGATAAGGAGACTAATTTTTTGCAACAACAGATGGAGCTTCCATTAAATGGAAATATACAAAAGAATGTTCAATCAGAAAATAATTCCATTCAGCTGAGTAAAGGTATTGCAATTTCTAAATGGGTTCGAAAGATAACCTCCCAATTCGAGTCAGTAGATCCATTTTATAAATAAACCTTAATCTATCGAAGATTGAGTTGTTTTTTTTCGCCAGCGCCAATTGATGAGAGTGCTGGCAACACCGGTCATTACCAATATTCCACCGATTCCCATTGTTATTGTAAACTTCTCGTTAAGAAGCACTATGCCAGCTGTGATTGAGGTGACTGGCAGAAGCATCAGAAAAGGTGACATCTTACTAACATCACAAATTCGTAACAAATGATACCAAATACTATAGCCAACCACTGTCATGATAAATGACAAGTAAAAGACTATAGACCAATCTAGAGCAGTTGCACTTTTTATAGATTCCCATTGGCCATCTTCAATCACTAGTGAGATGAGTAACATTTGAGGTGTAGCAATAATAGCAACCCATGAAAGAATAGTAATGCCTGAAAGTGATTTGAGGCGACTAATCATGATTTGCGCTATTGCCCAGAAAACTGTACCAATGACTACTAAGGCAACGCTATCCAAACTATCATGCAATCTAGGTTCGCCAACAATTACAAAAACACCGAAAAAAGCTAACCCCATACCAAGAGCTCGAGGCCATCCAAGCTTCTCTTTGAGAATGAGAGTACTAAGGAGGGCTAAGATAGGACCTTCAAGTTGAACCAAAATGGAGGCTGTTGATACATCAATACCTCTTAATCCGTAGTAGGTGAAGCCATACTGTATAGTGGAACCTATAAAGGCAATCATAAAGAGTTCCCGCATATGTCCCCAAGGAGGCTTGACAAACCATACGAGTATCAGACCTGCTATACCAAAACGAAGCGACATTAAGAGTAATGGAGTGAACTGGTCCATGCCAATCTTTGCTAAAGCATAACCAAATCCCCAAGTGATTGGAACAATGAGCGCCAGGAGGATTTGCTTTGAATTCATATCTAAAGAGCAATATAAACAAAAAAGTGAGGAAGTTTATAAGGCCTCTCTTTTTAGCTTGATTGATTCTTTATGCTCTAACTTTTTGAAAGAAAAGAACAATAAACGCAAGTAGAATTACTCCTTGCACATAAAACGATGCATCTGCATTAATAGAGCCATTTAGAACGTGATAAACCGGCATTAGGAAAAGAAAAATTTGAGCCCAGATTAAAGGTGTTGTTGCGCTCTTTAATTGGTCTTCTGAAGTCCAGCCTGGAAGTTTCCAAAACATATATCCTATAACAATCAGTGCTGAGGCAAAATGCTCTGCCATTGTTGCTATTCCTATTGAAAAGTTTCCACTTGAATCTGCCCACCTTTCCGGCAGCCCCATAGCGCTTGGATCTATAACTGCGCCTGCGAAAAATATCACACCCATCAATATATGAACCGCACCAAATGCTTTATAAAGTCTTTCTAATGTCATTTTTATACTCCAAATTTATAATATGTTGATGAATCTATTTTCATCACAAATAAATATATACAAAAAAGGGTCATCAAAGACCCTTTTTATATTATTTAGTGAAATTAAATTATCTTGACTTCCAGTAGAAAAGAATTATGAATAATATACTTAAGCCGATTCCAAAGTACTGCATTCCTCCAGATGGAATAGCGCCCGTTGTTAGATGAAAAACCTGAAGTGCAACCGCGATAATTTGCAGAAGTATTAGGGTGACCGTTGCTTTCTTTAACTGCTCCTCTGAAGTCCAGTTTGGTAGCATAATAAAAACTACACCAATAAACAAGAAAGTCATCGCTAAAAACTGGGACATCGTAACCATTGGAAGGGTGACCTCCCAGCCATAGGATGCTGCCATCATGTCGGTTCCGAACCACATTGATGCTGCCCATAAAAGACCCACCAACCCGTTCAATCTGTACACTAAAGTTAAAGTCATAATATCCCTCCTATAATATTGTATTAGCTGGTTTTTTTACACACACTTATTTTGTGGAAATGATTAACATTTAATCTTACCATAAACCTTGAATAATTATTTCCAGAGTCGGTATTTTTTTTCTAATTTAAATGATTGATATAAAACAGAAATTATAAAATTAATGAGTATTTTTACCGGCTAGAATTAATGAGGAGTTAGCGCCATTAAGTTATTATAGATTCACCATCACTAACTATCGGAATATAGTAATCAAAATTTTGAAAAGGATAAATTTTTATCTTTCGATTATTATTTTCAATGCCAACTAAGTTTTGATTAACAGCACCCTCGGTTAACGCCATAAAGGATGGGGCCGAGAGAGATTGCAGTTCAGGGGAGAGATAGCCTGACTTGACCACTAGAATATTAAAATCACCAAGATTAATGTTTAGTTCATCAAAGTCCTTAAGGTAATGAAAAGGCCTCCTGAGTTTGGAAATAATTATTACTGTTTTGGAGATGTTTACTATGGCGCATTGATTTTTAAAATAGACACTATCAGCCTTAAGTTTTAATTCTGGACCTCCGCCACCGTAGCTTCCTCCTAAATTGAATTCATTGCCTTTTTTGAGTTCAGCGTAGGCTGACTTTGAAGCTATTCCGGCAAATAATGAATGATCAATTTTGTGCTTAAGAATTGCCTCTAATACGTCGACTCTATCACCCACACCTCCTGCTGTAGGGTTGTCACCGCTATCGGCAATGATTGAAAACTCACTCTTTAGCCAAAGTAAAGCTTCATCAATACTTCCTGTCTTCATGTCAGATTTCAGATTTCCTCTAGAATTCCAGTACGTTTTGGCAATTTTTCTGCATGCCTCAGCTCCCTCTCTCTCATTGGTACAAGTGACCACAGAAGAGGCAGTCGCTCTTTGGGTGTCGGCCCAAACGTAACCAACCAAGAGGTTGCAATCAAGAACACCTTTCTCCTCATTATGTTGATCAAGACTTTGATAAATCGTTCTACAAGGCTCAACAAAAGTTGAAGACATTTCACCCGAAACTAAAACCGGTATCGATGACCACATCACTATAGGTCGATAGTTTTCATTAATTGCAGTTACTAGCATCGATGCAGAGCGCCTATAGGTCTCTTTAACATCAATATGTGGCGCAGTTTTAAAGGCGGCAAATGCATCAATATTATTGATAATTTTGTCGGTCATTTGGCCATGAAGATCGTAGCTAGCTGAAATAATGCAATCTGGACCTACTGCCTTTCTAACCGAGCTTATCCATTCACCTTCAGGGTCTTCTATTCCCTCAACATACATAGCTCCGTGCATCAACAGTAAAATGCCATCAAGCTGTCCGAGAGTATTTATCTCAATAATGAATTGATCTTTGATTTGATTAAAATATTGTTTATCAATGGGACCACCTGGAACGGACTTATTAAAAAACAAGGGCTGAGGATTGATTCCATGCTCCAAAAAAGGAAAGTCAACTAAATCCAGTAACTCCTGACCTTGAATACAAGTGAAATCATCTTTGTTTTGAAACAATGGAGAGTAGCTACTACACTCCGTGCTGATGCCTCCAATGGCTATTTTTTTATAGCCATTGCGGTTGAACTTTTTGAAATTAATTCCAGCCTGTAACAACCTTGACTTCTATGTACTCATTAAAGCCATGTTCACCACCTTCTCGACCAATTCCAGAATGTTTAAATCCTCCGAATGGGGCTCCATTTGCAGCACCTTTTCCATTGAGCTCTACAGTACCCGATAGAAGTCTCTTAGACATTCTTTTTGCCCTCTCTTGATCTTGCGTTTGAACATAGTTAGTTAGACCGTATGGCGTGTCATTGGCAATTTCAATCGCATCTTCTTCGTTATCAAATGGGATGATTGAGAGAACAGGGCCAAAAATTTCTGTTTGTGCGATAGTCATTTCGTTATTTACATCTGCAAATATAGTAGGCTTAATAAAATAACCTTTCTCAAGGCCATCTGGTTTTCCTGTGCCACCGGTCACAAGTGTAGCGTTTTCATCAATTCCAGCTTGAATTAATGCTTGAATTTTATCGAACTGTAGTTTTGAAACAACAGGGCCAAGATGTTTCCCTTCTTTTGATGCAATATCAGTTTTAGTAGAAAGTGCCGTTTCTTTCGCAATTTCAACAGCTTGGTCATAGATAGACCTTTCAACAAGCATTCTTGTGGGGGCATTGCATGACTGTCCTGTATTGCTAAAGCAGTGCCTAACACCTCTTTTGACAGCTTTATCATCGGCATCTGCAAAGATAATATTCGCACCTTTTCCGCCAAGCTCTAGGCCAACTCTCTTAAAGTCATCCGCTGCATTGTGAGAGATTAAAGCGCCAGCTCTTGTTGAGCCTGTAAATGAAACCATATCGATGTCAGGGTGAGAAGTGAGTTGACTTCCAACTCCAGCACCATCACCATTAACTAGATTAAATACACCATCAGGACAGCCAGCTTCTTCTAGCATTTCAGCAAACAACATTGAATCAAGTGGTGCAATTTCCGATGGCTTCAATACCATAGTGCAACCTGCAGCAATGGCTGGGATGACCTTGAGTGCCACTTGGCTGATAGGCCAGTTCCAAGGGGTAATTAAGGCACAAACCCCTTTGGGCTGATAAATGAGCTGGTTGTCAGAATCATCGAGCTGCTCTTCAAATTCAAATTTCCTAAGTTGATTAAGAAAATCTTCTATTGCGTTAGTTCCAGAAGGGGCTTGGGCAGACTTAGAAAAGTCAATTGGCGCACCCATTTCAATTGAAATTAACTCGGCCATCTCATCCATCCTTCTTTGATAGATGGAATAAAGTCTTTCTAACAAAGCAATTCTATCTTCTTTCGAGGAGCTTGACCACATTGGCAATGCCTCTCTTGCGGCTTTAACTGCTGCGTCAGTATCTTCTTGAGATCCTAAAGAGATAACAGCGCATACCGATTCATCTGAAGGGTTTATGACATCAAAGTCATTTTTCTTAGAGGGCTCAACCCATTGGCCATTAATATAGAATTTTCTTTTATCAAGCATTCATCAATCTCCTTGTCAAAAAGTAGAGGTTATATTAAGAAATTATCGATGTCAAGCAAAAAAATGATGTGACAATAAACTAGAATGCTAATTCTCAGTCAACAAAAATTATTGCACTTTTAAAGCAAGATAAACAAACAATCAGCTGTTTATACACTCGCCAATTTTTCAACTGATAGCTTGATGTTATCCATGCTCGTGGCAAAAGACAATCTGACGTAGCCAGGAGCCCCAAAAGCCGACCCAGGAACAACCGCTAAGCTCAGTTTTTCTAGACAATAAGTTGAGAATTCAACATCATCTTTTATTCCCAGCCTATCAATAAGACCTTGGACTTTAGGGAAGGAATAGAAGGCACCACCTGATCTTGGACATTCAATACCATCAATCGCATTAAGACTTTCAACAAGGAAGTCATGGCGACGTTCAAAAGCCTCCACCATCATTTTAATAAATGACTGATCACCGGTAATTGCTTCGAGAGCAGCGGCTTGGGAGATTGAACTCGGGTTTGATGTAGATTGACCTTGGATTTTTTTCATCGCTTTAATGACTGTTTCCGGACCAGCTGCATAACCAATTCTCCATCCAGTCATCGCGTAGGCTTTTGAAACTCCATTTAAAATAATTACTCGATCTTTCAAATTTGGACAGGCCATAGCAATATTAACAAAATCATCATCACCCCAACGAATATGCTCGTATATATCGTCGCTGATTATGAGAACATGAGGATGCCTCTCAAGAACCTCTCCTAGAGCCTCAATTTCTGACTTTGAGTAGACTGAACCAGTCGGATTTGAAGGGCTATTCAAGACCAGTAATTTTGATTTTGAGGTAATGCTTGCTTCTAGCTGTTCGGGTGAGATTTTAAAGTCTTGATCGAGGCCGGTCTCTATAAAGACGGGAGTTGCATCGGCTAAGATAGCCATATCAGGATAAGAAACCCAATATGGAGTTGGAATTATTACTTCATCTCCAGCATTTAAAATTGCTTGACAAAGATTATAGAAGACCTGTTTTCCACCACAAGAGACCATCACTTCATTTAGAGAGTAGTCTAGTCCATTTTCTCTTTTAAATTTTTCACAAACGGCTTTTTTAAGTTCAGGCGTACCATCTGCAGCCGTATATCTTGTTTCTCCATTACCAATGGCCTTAATAGCAGCTTTTTGTATATTAGTCGGGGTGTCAAAGTCAGGCTCACCTGAACCCATAGAAACAATTTGGATGCCTTGAGACTTTAATTCTTTAGCTTTATCGCTGACTGCCATTGTGGCCGATGGTTTAACTTTTTGAACACGGTTTGATAAGATAGTTGACATTTACTGTACTCTTTTAATGGTTTAAAATTGAGGGTTTTATTTTAATGAAAAACTGCCAATTATGGCTAGAAAATTTCAACTCAAATCTAATTTTTTACCAAAAGGTGATCAGCCCTCTGCAATTCAAAAATTACTCGATGGAATAGAATCAGGAGAGAAATATCAAACGCTTGTCGGGGTTACCGGTTCAGGCAAAACCTTCACTCTAGCAAATGTCATTGAGAAAAGCCAAAAGCCTAGTCTGATTATGGCTCCTAATAAAACCCTAGCAGCTCAGCTTTACAGTGAAATGAAAGAGTTTTTTCCTGATAATGCTGTTGAATATTTTGTCTCTTACTATGATTACTATCAGCCAGAGGCCTATGTTCCCGCTTCAGATACTTATATTGAAAAGGATGCTTCGATTAATGAGCAAATAGAGCAAATGAGACTTTCGGCGACAAAGTCACTTCTTGAGAGAAAAGATGTCATTATTATTGCTAGCGTTTCAGCGATATATGGTCTTGGTGACCCAAAGAGTTACATGAAAATGCTGCTTCATTTAACCGTCGGAGAAATCACCAATCAGAGAGAAATTTTAGCGACACTTTCAAAGATGCAATACACCCGAAATGACCTCACATTAATCCGAGGCCATTTCAGAGTTAAGGGTGAGGTAATTGATATATTTCCGGCAGACTCTGAAGAGAGGGCGGTCAGAATTGAGATGTTTGATGACGAGGTTGAGAGTCTTTCTTGGTTTGACCCTTTGACAGGGGAAAAGCTTAAATCTCTTCAGAGGATAACCATCTATCCGAAGACTCATTATGTCACTCCTGAGTCCACGATTCAAAATATGCTTGATGACATTAAGGTTGAGTTAGGAATTAGAAAAAAAGAGCTTCTTTCTCAAAATAAATTAGTTGAAGACCAGAGACTCTCTCAAAGGGTGGTCCAGGATATGGAGATGATGAGAGAGCTCGGCTATTGCTCAGGAATTGAAAACTATTCGCGCTATCTCTCGGGTAGAAAATCAGGAGAGGCACCGCCAACACTATTTGATTATTTGCCGGACGACTCTTTGGTGATTCTGGATGAGTCACACGTTACCGTTAGTCAGATTGGTGCGATGTATAACGGAGACAGGGCACGCAAGACAACGCTCGTTGACTTTGGATTCCGTTTACCCTCTGCGCTGGATAACAGGCCTTTAAAGTTTGAGGAATTTTCAGATAGATTAAACCAATGTATCTTAGTCTCGGCAACGCCAGCAAACTATGAGCTCGATGTATCAACTGTGGTTGCCGAACAGGTTGTAAGACCAACTGGTCTTTTAGATCCTAAAATTGATGTCAGACCAGTAGAGACCCAAGTTGACGATCTGTTATCTGAAATAAATAAGAGAGTTGCAATCAAAGAAAGAGTTCTAGTTACAACGCTCACTAAAAGAATGTCAGAACAGCTCAGTGAGTATTTGAATGATCATAACATCAAAGTTCGGTATCTGCATTCTGACGTTGACACTGTAGAGAGAGTTGAGATAATTCGAGATTTGCGTCTTGGCGTGTTTGATGTTTTGGTTGGAATCAACCTTTTAAGAGAGGGGCTTGACATTCCAGAGGTTTCACTGGTGGCCATATTAGATGCTGATAAAGAGGGATTTCTAAGATCTGAGAGATCTCTCATTCAAACGATGGGAAGGGCGGCTAGAAACATCAATGGCAGCGTTATCCTATATGCTGACAGAGTTACGAATTCAATGCAAAGAGCTATGGATGTGACAACTTCAAGAAGAAATAAACAGCAAGCCTTTAATGAGAAATATGGGATAACTCCACAGAGCGTTGTTAAACCAATTGTCGATATTCTAGATACTGACCTTTCAGTAGCAGATATTGAGGAGGCTGGCTCAGAAACTATCCAAGTAAAACTCTCCCCTGTCCAGTTATCAAAAGAACTAAAAAAACTCGAGAAACAAATGTATCAGTTTGCAGAGGATTTAAAATTTGAACAAGCAGCAGATGTTAGAAACCAAATAAAACTTTTAAAAGATGGACAATTTAAATAATACTACTCTGAATATTACAGAAATTTTTTACTCACTCCAAGGAGAGGCGAGGGAGGTCGGCATTCCAACGGTCTTTGTTCGGTTGACAGGCTGCCCATTAAGATGTAATTATTGTGACACTGCCTATGCATTCAAAGGAAATAATCCGCTATCAATAAAGTATATATTAGATGAAGTTGCTCAATACAATACTCAATATGTCTGCGTTACGGGAGGCGAACCGATGGCTCAAAGTAACTGCTTAAAGCTCCTAGATTCCCTGGTTTGTAATGGTTACAACGTATCAATGGAGACTAGTGGGAGCATTGATATAACCCCCGTTAATAGCAAAGTATCAATCGTTATGGATATTAAAACGCCATCCTCAACTGAAGAACATCAGAACAGATATGAAAACCTTACGCTTTTAAAGAGCAAAGATCAACTTAAGTTTGTTGTTGCATCGAGATCAGATTTTGACTGGTGTACTGAGCTGCTAGATAATCAACAGATTCAGTCTGAAGTCTTATTTTCCCCAGTTTACGAGAGTCTAAAGCCAGTCGAATTAGCTGAGTGGATTTTAGAAAAAAAGCTTAATGTGAGACTCCAAGTTCAGCTCCATAAACTTCTTTGGGGTGACCAAAAGGGTAGATAGTGACAATATCTTGTGATAATATTAAAGTTCATTTAACTAATTATCTAATTTTATGAGATTGAAATTATCAGCCTTATTTGGATCTTTTATATTAATTGTAATTCTGTCTTCTTGTTCACCTAGTGTAGTTGATGTATCTCTCTATACAACAGATATCCAGGCTGCTAATGAAGGTGAAGTATTAGAGGTTCCCGTTAGGGCTTCCTTTACACTATATAGCGATGATGATGGTGAGTTAGAGTCTGCTAGTGCTATAGCTGAGAAATATCTTGCCCCAGAGTCTGTTTTTTCTCAATCATCCGGTGATTGGGGTGAAACGCTGGTAATAGAAACAACAATCCCAATCGGAACCCTTGAGAATCTGCAAAATTATCTTGCGAATAATAATCGAGTCGCTGTTCTGCTTGTCGAAAATACAGGCGAACTCGAAGTTAGTTTAAACTCAACGGAATATGCTGAGGCACTTAACAGTGAGTTAAGTGATATAAACTTTATGCTCGGTTTTGAATTGCCAGGTGATTCGACTAATTTTAGAGTCATAAGTGATAACAGAAATGATGTTCAAGTTGAGGCAACTGCTGTTTTTGTCTCGGAAAAACCATACCTCTACTTTTCTAAAACATTAGAACGCAGAGATGAAGCTGAAATAGTATTTAAGGGGACTTCTGGAAGCGTCTATAGTGAAATAAATCCTATAATATACGTAAATTTTCAATAATTGATTAGATTTTGACACTTGCCTTGTTGCCAAGGAAAGTGTCTATTTTCAGTTAATTATTATTTCTTGAACCTCTGGCTCAGCTTTAACTTTTCTCGGAATAGTAATAACTAACTCCCCATCCTCAAAGTCAGCAGTAATTTTTGATTTATCTGTATTTTTTGGGATTAAGAATTGTTGCATAAATGATTGACTCGATTGACTTGTTTCGCTGATTATTTTCTTTTCTGCTTTTATGACAAGTAGGTTCTTGTCGATATGAATTTTAAGATCTCCTTTATCCATTCCATCAAGAGTGATTTTCAGTTGAATGTTGTCTTCATTTTCACTCTGATTCAAGGAGATCCAGCTATTATTATTGAGTCTTAAGTCCATCTCTTCAAACAAATGGTTGTGGTGTATATCCATCATTTTCATGTTGTTAAACATGCGCTTCATCATAGATTCAAAGTCATTATTTAAAGGACTGTGTGCCAACACTGAACCAGAAATTAAAAACAAAGTAATAATATAGATTTTTTTCATATTTATATTTCCTATTTTGTTACAAGAAAAAAAATTATAAAAAAAAATGTAAACAAAATCAAGATGTTGAATTTTAATAAATATTGATTTATATCAAATCCATATTTCGATTCTATAAATATAATGTCGACCCCTTAATTGAGATTGCTTTAGTGCAAAAAGAAATATGAATTACTTTGACATTAATTTAATAAATAAATACAACGCTTCTGGACCAAGATATACATCTTATCCAACTGCTAACAATTTCAAAGAAATTGCAAGTGCCGAATATCACAAGAAAGCTGTTTTAAGTAATAAAAGCGAGAGGCCAATTTCGATTTATTGCCATATCCCATTTTGCGCAAGTGTTTGCTATTATTGTGGCTGTCAAAAGGTGGTAACAAAAGATCAAACTAAGTCCTCAGTCTATATCGATGCATTGGTTAAAGAAATCGAGATGCAATCAAAGATATTTAGCAACAATCGTGATATCAAGCAAATGCATTTCGGGGGAGGGACGCCGACTTTTCTTTCTGGTGAGCAGATTCTATTTTTATGTAATAAACTTCAAGAATTTTTTTGTTTTACCGAAGACGGTGAATACTCAATTGAGGTTGACCCAAGAAGAATTGATGAAGATCTAATCGAATCTTTATCAATTGCAAGATTTAATCGAATCAGTGTAGGAATCCAAGACTTTGATTTAAAGGTTCAGAAAGCAATAAATAGAGAGCAAAGCTTTAATGAAACAAAGAAAGTTATAGATTTTTCAAGGAAAAATGGCTTTAGTTCTGTAAGTATTGATTTAATTTATGGTTTGCCGAAGCAATCAAGAGAGTCATTTAAAGGAACTCTTGACAAGGTTAAAGAGCTTCTTCCGGATAGGATATCTTTATTTAATTATGCCCATTTACCTCAGCTATTTATGCCTCAAAGGAGGATAAGTGTTGATGATTTGCCGTCTCCAAGTGAAAAAATAGAAATATTTCAATATTCTCTTGAATATTTGACAAGTCTAGGTTATCGATATATAGGTATGGATCACTTTGCACTACCAAATGATCCACTTAGCATTGCTCAAAGTGAGGGTAGTCTTTATAGAAATTTTCAGGGTTATTCAACCCACTCTGAGTGCGACATAATCGGACTTGGAATGAGCTCGATAGGGCAGATTGATGGGAGTTTTTTTCAAAATGAAAAGACTTTGTCTGGGTACTATGAATATATTAATTCAGAACAAATACCAATCATCAAAGGAAAAATTATAAATCAGGATGACAAAATTAGAAGAGACGTCATTATGCAGTTAATATGCAATTTTGAGCTTCATTTTTTAACAATAGAGAAACGCTATTCAATCAAATTCTTGAACTATTTTTCAAGCATTCTAGAAAAACTAAATGAAATGGAAGATGATGGCTTGCTTGAGTTCACAAATAAATCAATAAAAGTTTTGGATAAGGGTAAGTTTCTTATTAGAAATATTTGTATGACATTCGATAGTTACCTTGAATCTAACCAAACAAATTTTTCAAAAACAATATAGAATTTCAATACTTCTAGATGTCTTTTTTAGGGTTTATCAATTATTTATTTGGCTGTCATCAGGTCAATTTTTTACTTTAGAGAGACCCTTCAATCCTTGCTTTTGCCTTATCAATGGCGACGTGATAATGAGGGTCTTCTAGAACATTGACCTCTACTAAATGCTTCGCAGTTTTCAGAAGCTGCCGACACTCAGAACTTAGATGCACCAGATGCAGTGTTTTTCCAGTTTTTTGGTATCTCTCAGCAAGTTTGTCAATTGCCTGGATTGCAGAGTGATCAATGACCCTTGAGTCCTTAAAGTCAATATATACATTTTCTGGATCTTCTTTTGGGTTAAATATTGAATGAAAGGTATCAATGGATGCAAAAAATAGCGCGCCATGTAGTCTATATGTTTTCTTTCCATCTGATTCATATTCTTCAAGGGAATAAATCTTTCCTGCAGACTCCCATGCAAAAGACAACGCAGACATAATAACCCCAGCAATCACAGCAAGCGCAAGATTGTCAGTCAGAACAGTAATTAAAGTTACCGCAATACCTACTACAATATCTGGCAATGGAACCTTTCCAAACAGCCTTAATGAGCCCCACTCAAAGGTTCCAATTACAACCATCATCATGACCCCGATTAGGACAGCTATTGGAATCATTTCGATGTATTTTGAAAGATAGAGAATAAAGAATAGAAGAACTAAGGAGGCCACAATCCCAGACAATCTTCCCCTTCCTCCAGATTTAATATTGATAAGGCTTTGTCCAACCATAGCACAACCCCCCATACCTCCAAAAAGACCAGTCACTGTATTCGCAATACCTTGACCAACACATTCACGGTTTGGCTGACCTGTGGTTTCAGTTAAGTCATCAATCAGATTCAATGTCAATAAACTCTCAATGAGACCCACCAAGGCCATCACTATTGCATAAGGGAAAACAATGCTGAACGTTTCAAAGTTTAAGGGAACTTCTGGAAAATGAAAGGGAGGAAATACACCTCCAATAGGCGCAATATCACCAACTGTTCTTGTATCTAGCCCAAGAAAAAGAACTGCTAAAGTTCCAATTACGATTGCCACAAGGGTTGAAGGAACAGCTCTAGTTAGTTTTGGCAAGAAATGAATAATAAGCATTGTAATAGCAACAATTATTAGCATCAAAGTGAGCGGGGTTCCTGTAATCCATTCACCCTCAACTTTAAACTGCTTGACCTGAGAGAGAAAGATAACAATTGCTAGACCATTCACAAAGCCAAGAAAGACTGGGTGTGGAACGAGTCTAATGAATTTACCCATTCTTAAGATGCCAAAAGCCACTTGAATGATTCCAGTTAATACGACTGCAGCAAACAAGTACTCAACGCCATGAATGGCAACCAGCGCTCCAATAACCACTGCAATAGCTCCAGTTGCTCCAGAAATCATTCCAGGTCTACCTCCCAAAATGGATGTAACAATTCCAATCGTAAAGGCTGCATAAAGTCCTACCAGTGGATTTAATCCAGCTAAAAGTGCAAAAGCTACTGCCTCTGGGACAAGTGCAAGTGCAACAGTAAGGCCTGACAAAATATCATTTTTTGCGTTACTAGGCACGCGCTTATGAATGAGCTTAAACATTATTTCCTTTGGTTGAGTTAAGTCTACTGTTTGGATGCTGGGATAGGAGGCGTTTCTGACTCGACATCAGAGTTTTGAGCACGGTTCCTTAGAGCATGATCCATCAGTGTAATTGCTAGCATTGCCTCTGCAATAGGGGTTGCTCTAATACCAACGCAGGGATCATGTCGCCCCGTTGTACTAATCTCAGTTGAATGACCTTTTTTGTCAATACTTTCTGCTGGAAGTCGAATGCTGGAAGTCGGCTTGAGGGCAATAGAAATTAACAAATCTTGCCCAGAGCTAATTCCACCTAAAACCCCTCCAGAATTATTTGATTTAAAGCCTTCTGGAGTTATTAAGTCTCTATGGTCAGAACCCTTTTGGTTCACAACTTCAAATCCAGCCCCTATTTCAATACCCTTTACTGCATTGATACTCATCATTGCATGAGCAATATCGGCATCAAGTCTATCAAATATAGGCTCTCCAAGACCAGTAATCATGTTGCTCGCAACAATATTGATTCTAGCGCCTATTGAGTCACCCGATTTTCTGAGATTGTCCATATACTCTTCAAGTTCTGGAACTTTGTCAGAATCAGGGCAAAAGAATGGGTTGTTATGCACTTCATTCCAATCAAAGTTATCAAAAGAAATAGGACCTAATTGAGCTAGGTAGCCGTTGATTCTAATATTAAACTTTTCACTTAGGTATTTTTTTGCGATACCGCCAGCTGCAACTCTGATTGCAGTTTCTCTTGCAGATGAGCGTCCGCCGCCGCGATAATCTCTGATTCCATATTTTTGTTGATAGCTAAAGTCAGCATGCCCTGGCCTAAATGAATTAGCAATCTTGGTGTAATCTCTTGGTCTTTGGTCATTATTCTCTATCAAAAGACCGATCGGAGTTCCGGTCGTTACTCCTTCAAAAGTGCCTGAAACTATTTTTACTGCATCAGTCTCTCGCCTTTGAGTGGTATGTCTCGAACTGCCAGGTTTTCTGAGATCTAAATCACCTTGAAGGTCTTCCTCACTCAGATCCATACCTGGAGGGCATCCATCCACGATACCCATGAGTGCGTCTCCGTGACTCTCACCAGCAGTCGTTAAAGTAAATAGTTTTCCAAATGAGTTGCCTGACATTGATGCTTGATGTGCTTAATTAGATGGCACACATTATACCAGTGACAGATTTTAGTTCGAATATTATTAAATTGTTGTACTGAATAGAAGAGAGATAAAAGGATTCAAAATTAGACTAGTTTATAAAGTCATCAAAGTAATAATAGTGAATTCCAGAGTCAGCATCCAGTGTAGATGCCATTTTTTTTGCTAATAATTGAGCATCGATACTTCGGTATTTTCTTGCAGATCCAATGCAAAAAATGTCAATTATTTTGGCAACCTTCATTAAAATTTTCTCAGAAGTTGCCCTGACTCTTCCACCATTGCCGATTAAAAAGCTAGGTCTGAATATATTTACGCTATCAAATCCAATCTCAAGAATTTTATCCTCAAGCTCTCCTTTAACTCTTAAGTAGAAGTTTTTTGAACTACTATCTGCACCGACAGAAGAGACAAGGGTTAGTTTTTTTGCTCCAGAGTCAAGTGCTTTTTTAGCAACGGCTAATGGATATTCCAAGTCAACTCTTGTAAAGTTTTTTTTGTTTTTTGCAATTTTTATAGTAGTTCCAAGACAAATAAAGACATGATCACATCTTGGAAGGGAGCCTTTAGTCAATAAGGAATCATAATCAATGATTAACTCTTTGGCATTTGAAGGTAATTGAGCTATTGGACTTCTAGCTAGAGCAATTGCGCTATGATTATTATCACTAAGATGACTTAAAATCTTGCTACCAATAAGCCCTGTTGATCCTGCGATAATTGAAGTTGACATTTAATTAAATTGTAATAATTCTTGTTTATGGAAGGACAATTTCAATATTATCCATATCGCTATTAACATCTATCTTCATCTTATCAAACTTGGGAGCACCCATTCCACTAAATTGATAAAAACCGGCCGGCTCTTTTGGAATAAAGAAAAAGAAATCTAACTCACCATTACCATTTTTATCTTCAAAAGAAGCAAGGGCATAGAGGCCTGTAGGTACTTCCATGCTAAAGTCAATACTACAATCACCATCCTCTATTGGCTTGTAAATATTTTCTTGACTATGATTCATTCCTTTAAAGCCAGCCTCCTCATAAATAAGGACATGGACTGCATGCTTTGATGAACATCCTGTCACCTTTCCGCTAACCTTATGAAGATGGCCGTCAGCATTTGCAATATTGAAAAAACTGAATACAAAAATCGAAAGAAAAACAGCTAAGAATATTGATTTTGATTTCATAGTGAGCCCAAAGAGAATTAAATTTTTGTTTAGTTTAATCAGCAAGAGGTAGATTTTAGTGAATTATTTATGGTTTTTCTATGAAAAACTCATTGTTTATTTGAGAAAGAGTCTTAAAAAAAATCGATTAAGGTATCTAAACCGCTGTGGTTAATTTGTATGTCGCAATTTTCCTTTAAAATTGGTTTACCTCTGTAAGCGACCGCTAAACCAGCTATCTTCATCATCTCTATGTCATTAGCTCCATCACCAATTGCAATCACTTGATTGGAATTTAACTCATAATACTCACAAAGCTCTTCAATATAGTTAGCTTTTGCTTTTCCATCTATTACGTTTCCAAGAACTTTACCTGTTATAGAGTTATCAATGATTTCAACTTCGTTAGCTCTAAAGGAGTCGACCCCAAGATTGTTTTTTACTTTTTTAGCGAAATAGGTTATACCTCCTGAGACTAGAGCAGTTTTAATGTGATTTGAGCTGAAAAAAGTAATTAGTTCTCTGGCACCAGGATTCAACTTCATTTTTTTGCTACAGACGGCATCGAAGCTTTCTGTTCTGACCCCTTTTAAGATAGATAGGCGTTTCTTAAAAGATTCAGAAAAGTCCAGATGACCCTGCATAGCTTCTTCAGTAATTAAAGAGACTTCATTTGATAAACCTACCTCTCTAGCAACTTCATCAATGGTCTCTATTGAAATTAAGGTTGAGTCCATATCGCTAACCATGAGTTTAATATTGTTGTAATCAAAGCTATGGTCAAAAATGTTTAGGTCAACACTATTCGTAGCCCTTAGGTTATTAATGTCAAAGTTTATTTGAGTATGAATTCTGAAGTGGTTTTTATTTGTTTCAATTTCGCCCTGAAGTTTTAGAGCGATTTTTTCAGCTGCATCTTGCTCATGACTATGTACTATAAGAGTTCGAGTTGTCATTCGGTAAATCAAATATTAATGAGAGGGCTTATTTTACAATAATGAGCACTGCAATGATTTTCAAAGTAAAGAGTCATGGTTGAATTTTTTGAAAAATTAATAATGAGACATTTTGACACAAAGTCAGCGTATTGAAATTCATGGGAAGGTATAATGATGCTAATTCAAAAACCAACGACGGTTATTTGATAAACATTGACGTTTAGATGGGCTTAGTTTTACTTTGCGCACCTGAACGTTTTTTTTTACCTAATCCAAAAAAAATAAATAGTATCAATAATGACTCAAGCATACAATTTTAGTGCAGGTCCAGCAATGCTCCCAAGAGAGGTTCTTCTTAAAATTCAGAGTGAGCTTCTTGAGTATCAAAAATCAAACGCATCAGTAATGGAAATTTCTCATCGAGGAGTTGATTTTATGGAGGCTGCTAAAAAATCAGAGATAGATTTTAGAGGGCTCTTAAATATTCCTGAAAATTATAAAGTGCTCTTTCTTCAGGGCGGTGCATCAGCGCAGTTTTCTATGGTGCCAATTAATCTTCTTAGAGGGGGCTCTAAAGCGAATTATGCAAATACAGGCCACTGGTCTGTTAAGGCAATTGCTGAGGCAAAAAGGTATTGTAATGTTCATATCTGCACTGACAGCACCAAGAATAACTTTACAGATATTGATGAATTCCAGAACTGGAGTATTGACGAAGAGGCTTCTTATCTTCATTACACTCCCAACGAAACGATTGCAGGCTTAGAGTTCGACTATATTCCAGAGGTTTCTATGCCAATCGCTGCAGATATGTCCTCAACTATTCTTTCGCGTCCAGTTGATGTATCTAAATTTGGTGTGATTTATGCGGGTGCTCAAAAAAATATTGGCCCATCTGGCTTAACTATTGCAATCGTTAGAGAGGATCTATTGGGTGATGTTGTTAAGAATCAACCCAAGTTATTTGACTATTCTACGCAAGCTGGAAATGATTCTATGTTTAATACACCAGCAACATTTCCATGGTACGCGGCTGGAAGGGTCTTTGAGTGGCTCAAAGAGCAAGGCGGTCTCAGCGCAATGCAAAAGATAAACAAAACAAAAGCTGAGAGTCTTTACAGGGCAATCGATGACTCTGACTTTTATTCAAATCCAGTATCAATCAGATATCGGTCTTGGATGAATATTCCTTTTTTGTTGGCAGATGAAAATCTAAATAGTTCATTTTTAGAGCGCTCAAAAGATGCTGGTCTTCTGGCTCTTAAAGGGCATCGAAGTGTTGGCGGCATGAGGGCGAGTATTTATAATGCGATGCCACAAGAGGGTGTAGATGCCCTCATTAATTTTATGAATGATTTTGAAAAGGATTTTGGATAATGTTAAATATTCAGGTACTCAATAATATTTCACCTCTTGGATTAGAGAAGTTTTCAAAAGAAGCTTATTCAGTTTCTAAAAGTGATGAAAATCCAGATGCCATTCTAGTTCGAAGTGCAAAAATGCATGATATGGAAATTGGAGACAAATTAAAAGCTATCGGTCGTGCTGGAGCGGGAGTTAATAATATTCCACTTGATAAGATGAGTGACAATGGCGTTGTTGTATTTAATACGCCTGGAGCAAATGCAAATGCTGTTAAGGAGCTTGTTATTTCATCTATGTTACTAGCCAGTCGAAATATCTGCCAAGCCTGGGATTATGTAAATAAGCTTCCACTTGATAACCTTAAAGCTACTGTTGAGGATGGAAAAAAGCAGTATTCTGGATCGGAATTGCCCGGAAAAACTTTAGGTATTGTGGGCTTGGGGGCTATTGGCGTTGAGATTGCAAATGCTGCAAGTATGCTTGGAATGGATGTCATTGGATATGACCCTTCAATCTCTAAGAAGAATGCTTGGAAAATTTCTTCGGAGGTTGAGGAAGCGCTCTCTTTAGAGGAACTTTTTTCAAAGAGTGACTTTGTTTCATTTCATGTGCCTTTGGTTGATGCTACGAAGAGCCTTTTAAATGCAAAGAGAATTGCACTTCTACCTGAAGGATGTGTGGTCATCAACATGTCGAGAGATGGCATAGTTGATGAAGATGAGTTAATTAAATCTCTAGATACTGGAAAAGTAAAGTACTACGTCACCGACTTTCCAATTGACGGGAAAAAGGATCACGAGAGGGTTATTGCTCTACCTCATCTAGGAGCTTCCACCTCAGAAGCAGAGGATAATTGTGCAATGATGATTGCTAAACAAGTGAAAGATTATCTTGAGAATGGAAACATTATTAACTCAGTAAACTATCCTGATTCAAAAATGCCAAGGGCTGGCGAGGAGCGCTTAGCTATTACTCATAGGAATATTCCTAACATGGTTCGTCAAATTACTAAGGCAATTGCTGAAGAAGAGGCTAATATTGTTGATATGCTTAATAAATCAAGAGGGGATTTTGCTTACACATTGATTGATATCGAGAAAGAGATTCCCAATAGTGTCATTGAAAATATTAAGCAGGTAGAGGGGATTTTAAAAGTAAGAGCCCTATAAGCTTATTTGACATAAGATGTTTGGCGCCCTGGGCAGGATTTGAACCTACGACCCCTCGCTTAGGAGGCGAGTGCTC
>CAZESR010000017.1:0-25179 GCA_964515065.1 uncultured Piscirickettsiaceae bacterium | reverse complement strand
CAATTGCAAAAAAGTATGACTTAGGGTTTCTGTTAATTGTCGAGAAGAAGACTTTACCATCAGGCTTAACTAGTTTGGAACATGCTTCAACAATTAGCGAGGGGTCTGGGACATGCTCTAACATCTCAAGACAAGCAATGACATCGAAAGACTCCGACTCAGACTCAGCAAGTTCTTCAGCAGAAATAAACTGGTAATCAATATCCAGACCAGATTCTAAAAGGTGAAGTTTTGCGACCTCTAGTCCTGCCTCTGCAAGGTCAATACCAACAACACTGGCACCCTCGAGAGCCAAAGACTCACTGAGAATTCCACCACCGCAACCTATATCAAGGATTCGTTTACCCTCTAAAGAGCCACCGCACTGCTCTTTGATGTAATTAAGACGGAGCGGGTTTATGTCGTGAAGTGGTTTAAACTCAGAATTTCTATCCCACCAGCGCGCTGCTAGTGCTGCAAATTTATTTACCTCTTCGTGGTCAACGTTTGAATTCATAGCGCCTTTACAAAGTCTAAAACTTCCTCGGCGTGCCCGTCAACCTTAACTTTATCCCACTGTTTGAGAATGTCACCGTCTGGGCTAATGACAAAGGTAGATCTGACTATTCCAATATGCTCTTTGCCATACATCTTCTTGAGTTTTAAAACATCAAACTGCTTGCATAAAGACTCATCTTCATCTGAAATTAAATCAATTGAGTAGTTAAACTTATTAATGAATTTTTCATGGGATGCAATCGAGTCTCTTGAAACACCGTAGATAACCGCATTATTTTCAGCAAACGAATCATTGAACCTTGTAAAGTCATTGCCCTCAATGGTACACCCTGGAGTGTCATCCTTTGGATAAAAGTAGAGGACAATATTTCTTCCTTGGTCATCAGGAATATTAACATTTTGATCACTTGTTGCAACACATGTAGTAGGGTTTACTTTATTCATATACGATATAATCTCATGGTTTAAATTAAAAGCATTCATTTTATCATTGATATGCAAAAAATCCGAAATTTTTCTATCATTGCCCACATCGATCACGGTAAGTCAACCATCGCTGATCGATTCATTCAATATTGCGGTGGATTAAGTGATCGAGAGATGTCTTCTCAGGTTCTCGACTCCATGGATATAGAGAAAGAGAGAGGAATTACGATTAAGTCGCAAAGCGTTTCACTGAATTACAAGGCTAAGGATGGAGAAACCTATCAGCTCAACTTTATTGATACGCCTGGACATGTTGATTTCTCCTATGAGGTGTCTCGCTCTCTCTCCGCTTGCGAGGGTGCTTTGTTAATTGTTGATGCCTCTCAAGGAGTTGAAGCGCAGACTGTTGCTAACTGTTATACCGCTATTGATCAGGGTCTTGAGGTTTTGGCAGTATTAAACAAAATTGACCTGCCGGCTGCAGAGCCGGAGAGGGTGGTGGATGAAATCGAAGATGTCGTTGGGGTTGAGGCTCATGACGCTGTTCATGCGAGCGCTAAATCTGGAATAGGGGTAGAAGAGATCCTTGAACAGATTGTGGAGAGGATTCCTGCCCCTGAGGGCGAGATGGATGCGCCAGTTAAGGCGCTAATTATTGATTCTTGGTTTGATAATTACCTTGGAGTGGTTTCCCTAATCAGGGTTATCGATGGCGAGATTAAAGCCAAAACAAAAATAAAAATCTTTTCAAACAAAAATGAACACTTGGTTGATGAGGTTGGTATTTTTACTCCCAAACGAACAAAGACAGAAAGCCTCAAGGCAGGCGAGGTTGGTTACTTAATTGCCAGCATAAAAAATATTGATGGCGCTCCGGTCGGAGATACGATAACAGGCAGTAAAAACCCCGTCGAATTGCCGCTAGATGGCTTTAAGCCGGTTCAACCTCGGGTTTTTGCAGGACTATTCCCGACTTCTGGTGAGGACTACGAAAAATTTAGAGATGCGCTTGGGAAGCTTCGACTCAATGACGCGGCTTTGCAGTACGAACCTGAAAATTCTGACGCTTTAGGGTTTGGTTTTCGAATTGGCTTCTTGGGTCTTCTTCACATGGAGATTGTTCAAGAGAGGCTTGAGCGTGAATATGATTTAGATTTAATTACAACAGCACCAACCGTAATCTATGAAATATTAGATACTAAGGGTAATATTTCTAAGATTGATAGCCCATCAAAGCTCCCTCCAGTTCAGACTATTGCAGAGTTTAGAGAACCCATTATTACTGCAAATATATTAGTCACTAGTGAGTATGTTGGTCCTGTTATTAGTCTTTGCGTTGAAAAAAGAGGGGTTCAAAAAAGCATCAACTATATGGGCAGGCAGGTATCAATTGTTTACGAGTTACCTCTCAATGAAGTGGTTCTTGATTTCTTTGATAAGCTCAAGTCAGTCTCACGTGGATTTGCATCGATGGACTACCAATTTGAGCGATACCAAGCTTCTGATTTGATTCGTCTTGACATTCTCATTAATGGTGAAGGGGTTGACGCCTTAGCATTAATTATTCACAGGGATAACTCTGTTTATAAGGGGCGTGAAATTGCTGAAAAGATGAAAGAGCTCATTCCAAGGCAAATGTTTGATGTTGCTATACAGGCTTGTATTGGCGTTAAGATTATTTCTCGAACCAACGTTAAGGCGCTTAGAAAAAATGTCACCGCAAAGTGCTATGGCGGAGACATAACGCGCAAAAGAAAGTTGCTGGAAAAGCAAAAGAAGGGCAAGAAAAGAATGAGGTCGATTGGAAGGGTAGACATTCCCCAAGAAGCATTCCTTGCTGTCCTGCATATTGACTAAATCAACTCCTCGAGCTTTCTAAACCAGTCCGTATGATCTTCAGCGCAAACCAGTGTTGGCTCAATTTCAGGGGCTTCCATTGTGCTTCCTAATGGAGCCATCATCCACCCTCTTGCGGATGAAAATCTTGGTGCTCTTGAACCACAGTTTTTACAAAAAGCATTCCCAAAAGTGTTCGGAGACTCCAAAACATATTCACCAACATTGTCTTGACCCGAAAGCCATTTAAATTGATTGGCTTTGACAAAGAGATTGGTAGCAAAAGCAGCACCTGTCGCCTTTCTGCACCTTGAGCACTGACACATACCGAAAAACTCATAGGGGCCTGAAAGCTCCCATGAAACTTGGCCGCATAAGCACTCGCCTTTTAAAGTTTTGTATTTATTCATGATGCTGATGTCATAAAGAGTATTTCAATAAAGAATTTTGTTCCGAAGTAAGACAAGACCAGAACTGCAAAGGCAATTTGTGTCAATAGAACGATGAGCTTTCCCCTTATACCAAAGACCATGTGTGCAAACAGGATTCCAGCAAAACCTATCCATGCCATGACTGACAGGATAGTCTTATAGGTCAGTTGCTGAGTAAAAAAATCACTAATATAAAGGTAACCTGAGATAAGTGAAAGCGTGAGCAGTAAGAAGCCCATTTTGAGTGTTTGATAAAGAAAATCCTCCATAGTTTGAAGCGCAGGAAGCTTGTCTACAAAAGTGTTGAAGTTGTGCTCATGTAAAAAACGCTCCTGAATGCCAAGAAGTAGAGATTGACCAACGGCTAAGGAGAGAAGGGCATAGGCTCCAATTGACAAGAAGACATGTGCAGCAATAGAAATAGAAAGAAGCTTTCCTTGAGGTCCGGGGTACAGGAAGGCAACTATCACTGCAATTGCGCTCAAAGGATAAACTATAATTCCAAGCGAGTGAATAGGCTTTGTGAATGAGGTTAAAAATAAAATCGTTGCAACAACCCAAGCCACAAATGAAATGCTCACTGTCAATCCAAAAAATACCCCTTCATATTGCCAGAGATCAAACAAAATATAGCCATGAGATGAGCACGCTACAAAGAGCAATAAATTAACAATGATTCGATGTTGATTAGTAACCTTATCTAGTACAAAATATCGGGTAAGCAGAAGCCCAGCAATGAGATAGGTAATGAATGGCAGAGTGTGTAGTAATGGCATCTCTAGCAATGGCTATTCAAAAGATTATATAATAATATATTTCAACCAACTAGAACATAATGTTTGATAATTTAACAGATCGACTCTCTAATAGTTTTAAAGCCCTCCAAGGGAAAAATAAGTTATCTGAAGCTAATATCAAGGAAGCCATTCGTGAGGTAAGAAGATCCCTTCTCGAAGCCGATGTTGCGCTTGATGTTATTAAGCATTTTATTGACAGAGTTCAAACCAAAGCCATTGGATTGAAGGTTGGCGAAGGGCTGAGTCCATCTCAAGCCTTTATTAAACTCGTTGAGGCTGAACTCACTGAGGTGATTGGTGGACAAAATGAATCTCTAAACCTTGCAACTCAGCCACCTGCAGTTGTGATGGTTGCAGGCCTTCAGGGGTCAGGTAAGACAACTTCAATTGCTAAGTTGGCACGATTTTTAAAGCAAGAGCATAAAAAGAAAGTCCTCGTTGTTAGTGCTGACGTTTATAGGCCTGCTGCGATAGAGCAGTTAAAGGTTCTTGCTTCAGAGATTGAAGTTGATTTTTTTCCATCGAATGCAGATGAAAGGCCTGAAAAAATTGTCGCTGATGCTAAAAAACAAGCACAATCGCAATTTCATGATGTTCTTTTAGTTGATACGGCTGGAAGGCTTGCTATTGATGAGCAAATGATGTCTGAGATACAGGTGCTTCAGAAGCAAGTCAATCCTATTGAAACCTTGTTTGTTGTTGATTCAATGACAGGACAGGATGCAGCTCATACAGCAAAAGCATTCTCTGACAAGCTGCCGCTAACAGGTGTGATTCTGACTAAAACGGATGGTGATGCAAGAGGCGGTGCTGCGCTCTCAGTCAGACACATTACTGGAAAGCCAATCAAGTTTATGGGTGTGGGAGAGAAGACGGATGCCTTGGAGCCGTTTCATCCTGACAGACTGGTTTCTAGAATTCTTGGAATGGGTGATGTGCTCTCGTTGGTTGATGAGATTTCTAAGAAGGTTGATCACAAGAAGGCGCAAAAAAGTGTCCAGAAGATGGCAAAAGGGCGATTTGATCTTGATGACATGAGGGATCAGCTCATTCAAATGCAAGATATGGGCGGAATGGGAGCTTTAATGGACAAACTCCCTGGTATGGGTCAAATACCGCAAAGCGTTAAAAATCAAGTGATAGGAGATAAAGAGAGCTCCAGAATGATTGCCATTATTAACTCGATGACCCCCAAAGAGAGAAACCATGTCAACTTAATCAAAGGTTCACGTAAAAAAAGAATAGCCGCTGGATCGGGCACCGATGTCCAGCACGTCAACAAGCTCCTAAAGCAGTTTGAAAAAATGCAAAAAACAATGAAAAAAATGAAGGGTGGCAAGATGAAAAAGATGATGCAGCAAATGGAGGGTATGCAGGGCCAAGGTGGTATGCCTGACTTATCTAAAATGCCTGGATTTGGAAAAAAGAAGTTCCCTTTTTAGATTGCAACTATTTTTTTTAATGCCTCTTGCAGTTTGATGTTTTTGATATAAAATTCGACCTTTTAAACAGACTTCAAAACTCAATGAACCTAAACCTTAAAATATTAACAATATTTTTGATTGGTTTATTCTCATTTCAGCCATTGTCTGTAATGGCTGACAATTTAAATGAAACGGTTCAGTTATCTTTAGCTATTACCTCAGGTGATCAAATCAATTTAACTGTTGTAAAAGAGGTTGAGAAGGGAATTAACTCTTATGATGCTATTAAACAACTGGTTGTTGTTGGCGTTAAGGACACAAGTTTTGGCCCTCAGATTATGTCTTTGGGTGGGGTAGAGGCTGTTGGAAATAGCTATTGGGCATTGTACGTAAATGGCTCAATGTCAATGGTTGGTGCGCATGATGTTATTCTCAATGAAGATACATTTATTCGCTTGAACATGGAAGCCTTTTAAGATATGATTATTCGAAATTATTTGGAGAGAAATGATGGACAATCAAGATTACAAACTTAATTCAAGTTTTAATTATTTAGTTATTTTGGCAGTCTTAATTGCCCTAGGTGTCGCTGGAAGGCTTTTACCACACCCGCCAAACTTTACTCCAATGGCTGCAATCGCGCTCTTTGCGGGCTTTATTTTTGTAAAAAGATACATGGCCATTGTTGCGGTAGTAGCTACTATGCTGCTTTGCGATTATTTTGCTTTTGGGTCACTCTCAGCAAACTGGTTCGGCTCAAAATCAATGTTCGTTGTTTATCTAGCTTTGCTTTTCCCAATCGTTTTTAAAAACTTTCTTCAAAGAAAGCTGGGTGTGCTCAGAATTGCAGGCGCAGCTTTGGCGAGCTCTACAGTCTTCTTTATTGTAACGAACTTTGCTGTTTGGGTATTCTCGCCGATGTACGCTAAAACTTTAGAAGGGCTTGTGCTCTGCTACACGATGGCGATTCCTTTTTTCCAAAACACAATTGCAGGCGATTTAATTTGGTCTGGCGTAATCTTTGGTGCGTATTTCGCTTTGCGTAATTATTCAAATTTACAAATCTTAAATCGAAAAGACTCATTAATTTTCAGCTAGGTTTGGTTCTTATAATTTGATCGATGGAATATCGTTCAAAATATTCAGATTTGAATCGTATTCATTGGAATGAGCGCGCTCCAATTCATCAAAAGAAATACGTTGATGACTTGGTTCTTGAAGTAGCTAAAGACGACTTTACAACCTTTGACTTTGTTGAGCAAAAGCTTTTTAAAAAAATTAAGTTATCAGGCAAGTCAGTTGCACAAATAAACTGCAATAATGCCAGAGAGTTAATTTCTGTCAAGAAAGCTGGAGCCGGTCGCTGCGTTGGTATTGATATTAGTAATCAGTTTATCCAACAGGGTAAAGCTCTAGTGAAAGCTTCAAATGTTGAAGTTGAGCTTGTATGCAGTGATATTTATGAGCTAGGTGATGCCTATGATAATCAATTTGATTTACTCTACATCACGATTGGAGTGCTAGGCTGGCTTGAAAACCTAAAAGCTTTTTTTGCTATATTGGATAAATTATTAAAACCAGGCGGTCAAATTTTTATGTATGAGATGCATCCAATTTTAGAGTTGTTTGAAGAAGATTCAGGAAGCAAAATTGTGAATGATTATTTTACTAGCGAGCTTTATGTTGAAGAGAATGAAAGAGACTATTTTGATCATAATGCAATCATTAAGTCTCCAAGTTATTGGTTTCATCATCCAATGAGTGAGATTTTTGAAAATATTATTAATCATGGCTTTAACATTTCTCATTTTGATGAATATGCTCATGATATATCTGGAATGGGAGAGTTTTTGTCAACAAAAGAGAATCGTCCTCCGATGTGTTTCAGCATAATCGCAAATAAAGTAGGTGAAAAATGACAAGGCACTTTAAAGGTTTATTGATGACCGTTTTTGCGGTTGTTATTTTAAGCCCAGATTCTGCTCTTATTAGATTGGTTGAGGAAGCGTCTTCAGAGGTTGATAGCTGGACGGTTTTATTTTGGAGAGGATTGCTTTATGCGGTTGGAGTCTCGCTGCTTGTCTTTATAAAGTATCGAAGTAAAACAATCGCTGAATTCAAGAATATTGGAAAGGGTGGATTAGTGATAGGCTTGTTTTCAGGAATAAGTACCGGCACATTTGTCTTTGCAATTGTCTATACCTCCATTGCTAACGCACTCGTCATCATTAGTACTGGACCGATTATGATTGCTATTGTTGCTTGGTTCTTACTCAAAGAAAAGTCCAGTCTCATTACATGGGCGTCTATGATTATTGTTTTCATAGGTATCTACATTGTCATGAGTGGAAGTTTTGGCGGCAAGAATCTTGTTGGAGATTTTTTTGCTCTCATTACAGCAGTAATGATGGGCTTTACCTTTACTTTAACTCGAAAATATAAAGACATAAATATGGTTCCAGTTAACGCTATTGGTGGTTTAATTGCTGCCTTAATTGCATTATTGATGGCTACTAAAATTACTGTACCTGCTGAAGTCGTTGGTTACATCATTGCAATGGGAGCGATACTCTCCATCTCGTTTAGCTTAATTACGATTGCTCCTAGATATATGCCTGCTGCTGAGGTTGGCATGATTATGCCTTTAGAAACTGTCTTAGGTTCACTCATTGCTTGGTATGTTATCAGTGAGGTTCCTTCAGTAAATGCTCTTATTGGAGGAACCATTGTGATTGTTACGCTTTTTTTACATTCTTGGTATAGCACTAGGCTTGCCAAAAACCAACTCAACTAAAGCAATACTAAGTGCCTATCTATTATGACTAATCATTTAAAAGGGCTTTTGATTGCATTTTTTGGTGTCTTAGTTTTGACACCTGAAGGCATACTAGTCAAATTAGCCAACTCAGATAGTTTTACTGTTTTGTTCTGGAGAGGTATATTTTTTGCACTCAGTATTTTATTAATTTTGTTGATAAGTTATCGCTCTAGAGCGATAAAGGAAATTATAAATATTGGAAAAGAAGGTATCTTGATTGGCTGTTTGACAGGACTCGGCGGTGCAACCTTCATTTTGGCTATTCATTACACCACCCTTGCTAAAACACTTGTGATTATTAGTGCCTCACCACTCATGGTTGCTTTGGTTTCGTTTTTCCTTTTAAAGGAAAAACCAAAGCTTTTCACTTGGCTTGCTATGATTATTGTCTTCTTTGGAATCTATATTGTTATGTCTGGAGATACAAGTGGGGTCAATTTGACAGGCAGTTTGTTTGCGCTTGCATCTGTAACCACCGGCGGATTTTCTTTTACTCTGCTCAGAAAGTACAAGGAAGTTAATATGGTTCCAGCTATGGCAATCAACGGTTTATTTATCACTATAGTCGGATTACTTTTTGCAGAGTCATTAGCACTATCTTCGCAAGCAATGACCTATATTATTTTAAGTAGCATTCTAGTTGCAATCTCATTCACCTTAATTACAATTGCACCACAGTATATCCCTGCGCCTGAAGTCGCTATATTCTTTCCAATGGGAACAGTCATTGGTACTTTGTTGGCATGGCTTGTGCTCAAAGAAGAGTTATCGAATAACGCAGTATTTGGAGGCGTAATTGTTGTTTTAACCTTATTCATTCACTCTATTTATAGTGCGAAACAATCAAAAAATTAAATGTTATGAAATCACAAGCCATTAGAGCTGACCTTATTATGCTTCTTGCAGCAGCAATCTGGGGCTTTGCCTTTGTTGCTCAGAGAGAGGGAATGGAGACGATGGGACCGTTTCTATTTAATACCGCCAGGTTTTTTATTGGTACGGTTTTTTTGATTCCAATAGTCTGGTATTTATCCAAGAGAAAAAAGACTCATGACAATAAAGAAACATCCACTAAAAAGCTTTTATTTGCTGGCTTTATTGCTGGTTTATTTCTATTTATAGCATCAAGCTTTCAGCAGGTTGGTATTCAATATACAACTGCAGGAAAGGCTGGTTTTATTACTGGTCTTTATATCTTTTTTGTTCCACTCATAGGTATCTTTTTTGGTCAAAGAACAGGCTCAGGGACCTGGCTCGGAGCATTCATAGCTGTGATTGGTTTATATTTACTGAGTATTAATGAAGACTTTAGCATTGCTAAAGGAGATTTACTTCAGCTGATTTGTGCAATTTTCTTTGCTGCACATGTCTTGGTTATTGGTTATGTTGCCAAGAGAATGGATCCACTAAAGCTTTCACTGATTCAGTATTTTGTCTCAGGAGTTTTAAGTTTCTTGATCGCTGTGGTTATAGAAGTCATAACTTGGCAGATGATTGTTGATACCGCGATTCCACTTCTTTATGCTGGCATCATGTCTATTGGAGTGGGGTACACGCTGCAGGTTATAGCTCAGCAGCATGCTAAATCATCTCATGCAGCTATTATTTTGGGATTAGAGGGCGCTTTTGCTGTACTCGGTGGTTGGCTTATTTTGGATGAAAATCTATCAACTCGAGGGCTGATAGGGTGCGCATTGATGCTCTCTGGTATGTTTCTATCGCAACTTTTACCACGTTTGAGTTTCAAGAAACGCCAGCCTGAGTAAACCCTTAATCTCATGGTATGATTAATGTGCTTCTTTGCTATTTGATGTTTTAGTGGATATTGATGAATATTATCGATTTTCAAAATATAACGGTATTTCAAGGAAGAAACAAAGTCCTTGATGACTTCTCGTTGACAATTGATGAGAGTCAAAGTACAGTAATCCTAGGACCAAACGGCTCTGGCAAGACGACACTCCTTAAGCTTCTGAATCGTGAGCTATATATTGTTGAGGAAGAGAATAGTAGCCTGAAAATCTTTGAAAAAGAAAGGTGGAATGTTGATGATCTTCGATCAAATTTGGGTGTGGTTTCTCAGCACCTTCAGTATGGATATTCAAGCAGCGCTATAGGTCTATACGTTGTGCTTTCAGGTTTTTATTCTAGTGACGGGATATGGCAACACCAAAAATTTGATGAAACTAAGCTGAGTCGTGCAAATGAGGTTATGGATCTGCTATCTATAACTGATTTACAAGATAGAGAGTTTTCCAACATGTCTACCGGCGAGCAAAGAAAATTCTTACTTGCAAGGTCACTTGTTAATGACCCTGCAGTGTTGGTTTTTGATGAGCCGACCAGTGGCCTTGATATGAGTACTTGTTTTCAGTATCTTGAAATAATCAGAGAACTTATTGGTATGGGTAAAAAAGTCATCTTAGTCACCCACCATATCCACGAAATCCCCCCAGAAGTGACCAGAGTCATTCTATTAAAAGAGGGCAGAGTTATTGAGGACGGAGATAAAGATCAAATCTTAACGGATACTAACCTTACCAACCTGTTTGATTGGCCCATTAGAGTGATTCAAGAAAATGGTTATTACCAGGCAATACCAGGCTAACTAGTCTGTATCAGTTCGATATAAAGCAGATTTTGCGTGCGCCTGAAGTCCCTCTCCAAAGGCCAAAACAGAGGCGGTCTCACCTAATTTTTTTGCTCCATCTTTAGAAGCCATAATAAGGCTGGATCGTTTTGTAAAATCGTAAACCCCAAGAGGTGACGAAAACCTTGCGGTGGTTGACGTTGGTAAAACGTGATTCGGTCCAGCGCAATAATCACCCAGTGCTTCAGAGGAGTATTTGCCCATAAATATCGCTCCTGCATGCTTTATATCATCAATAATGGACTCTGGGTCCTGGACGGAGAGTTCTAAATGTTCTGGAGCTATCCTGTTAGAAATTTGTACTGCATCATCAATGTCTTGAGTCAAAATAAGAGCGCCTCTATTTTTAAGAGAAGTTTTAATGATTTTCTCTCTATCCATTGTTGGAAGGAGTCTTGAAATACTGATTTCAACCTTCTTAATGAATTCTGCATCTGGACACAGAAGGATTGCTTGCGCATCCTCGTCATGCTCAGCTTGAGAGAAAAGGTCCATAGCGATCCAGTCTGGATTAGTTTTACCGTCACAAATAACGAGTATTTCAGAGGGGCCAGCAATCATGTCGATTCCAACCTGTCCAAAGACCTGTCTTTTTGCCGTTGCTACATAAATATTTCCGGGGCCAACAATCTTATCAACCTTTGGAATCGTTTCAGTTCCATAAGCAAGTGCTGCGATAGCTTGAGCTCCACCGATCGTTACAACTAAATCAACTTCAGCAACATAAGCTGCAGCTAGGACTAATTCGTTTAGTACGCCTTTTGGGGTCGGTACTACCATGATGAGTTCTTCAACTCCAGCAACTTTTGCAGGAATACTGTTCATAAGAACCGACGATGGATAAGCTGCTTTACCTCCAGGAACGTAGAGTCCAGCGCGCTCCAAAGGAGTTATTTTCAGACCTAAAACGGAGCCGTCATCTTCTTTATAAGACCATGACTCTTGAACTTGGTTTTGATGGTAAGACTTAATTCTGTCAGCTGCAATTGAGAGAGCATTTTTTTGCTCTTGCCCAAGATTATCAAATGACTGCTTAAGTCTGTCTCTAGAAATGATAAGCTCTGAAATGGATTCAGCATCAAGGGAGTCAAACTTCTTGGTGTAGTCTAAAACGGAAATATCACCATTTTGTTTGACATCATCAATGATTTTGTTAACAGAATGACTGATCTCTTCATTGATTGAACTGTCCCATGCAATTAATGAATCGAGTTGACTATCAAAATCATTATCTAGAGTCGAAAACTTGTTAATCATAAACTCTTTTCAATTTTTTGAATCCAGCCACTGATTTCACTGTGCTTGGTATTAAATGCTGCTGAGTTAACAATGAGTCTGGAACTGATTTCGTGAATCAATTCTAATGGAACTAGGTTGTTTGCTTTTAGTGTATTGCCAGTATCTACAAGGTCAACAATGCAGTCAGAGAGACCAACTATAGGGGCTAGCTCCATAGCTCCGTAGAGCTTAATCACTTCAACTTGTTTACCTTGCTGATAAAAATACTCTTTTGTTGATTTGACATACTTCGTTGCAACCTTAAGAGTGCTTTTGTCCAAATCTTTACCTTTCTTTGAAGCAACCATTAGTTTGCATTTGGATATCCCCAAATCAAGAAGCTCAAATACACCATCAGCGCCATGCTCCATCAACACATCTTTTCCTGCAATTCCAAAGTCAGCAGCACCGTGCTGGACAAATACAGGAACGTCGCTTGCCCTAAGAACTATAACCTTAATATCATTAAAGTTAGTGTCTAAAATTAATTTTCTGCTCTCTAATTCACTTTTTGGAATGCTGATTCCAGCTTTCTTTAAAAGCGGTAAAGTTTGGTCTAATATTCGACCTTTTGATAGTGCAATCGTTAGCATGCTATTTTAAATCTAGTTGTCTAGTTAAATCTTAGTGCTGAACACGTTCTATGTCAGCGCCAAGCATTTTAAATTTTTCTTCAATCATCTCGTAACCACGATCAAGATGATAAACGCGCTCAATAGTGGTTGTCCCATGAGCCGCCAAACCAGCCAAAACTAGACTGGCGGATGCTCGAAGGTCAGTAGCCATAAGATTCGCGCCAGACAAAGATTTTACCCCTTTACATACAACTGTGTTGCCTTCTAGCTTAAGGTCTGCTCCCATTCGACTGAGTTCAGGTACATGCATAAATCGATTTTCAAAGATTGTTTCGGTGATGGTACTGCTTCCCTCAGCAATAGAGTTAAGTGCCATAAATTGAGCCTGCATGTCTGTTGGAAAGTTTGGGTAGGCACTTGTTCGAATATTAACAGGATTGGGTCTCTTACCTTTCATATCCAATTTAATAGAATTTTGATTGGTTTGAATGTCCGCCCCAGTCTCAATAAGTTTACCAATAACTGCCCTCATAGAGTCTGGCTCAATGTTATTGACAGTAATTTTTCCTCCAGTTATTGCAGCCGCAACAAGGTACGTGCCTGCCTCGATCCGATCTGGACAAATCGAGTATTCACACCCATCAAGATGATCAACCCCTTCTATGATGAGTGAGGAAGTATTCTCTCCTGTAATTTTTGCACCCATTTTTTTTAAACATCGAATTAGGTCAGTCACTTCAGGTTCTTGTGCTGCATTATTTATTGTTGTAATGCCCTTGGCAAGGGTTGCAGCCATGATAATGTTTTCTGTTGCTGTAACAGAGATAAGGTCAAAATTAATTTGGGCACCTACAAGCTCTTTAGCACTCGCATAGATATAGCCATTTTTTACATCAATGGTTGCCCCCATTTTCTCTAGTGCATCAAGATGAAGATTAACCGGTCTGGTTCCAATGGCGCAGCCACCCGGCAAAGAAATTTTAGCTTCTTTGTATTTTGCTAGCATAGGCCCAAGAGTCAAAATAGAGGCTCGCATTGTTTTAACTAATGCGTACTCAGCAGTCAAATTGGTTAGCTTAGATGAATCAATAAAGATTGAGCCATCCTCCTCAAGTACAAAGTTTGAGCCCATATCCATTAAAAGTCTAAGTGTTGTGGAGACATCACTAAGCTGAGGTGTATTGGAGAGTTTTAGTGGACTATTGGCAAGAATTGAAGAGAAGAAGATGGGAAGGGTTGCGTTTTTCGAGCCAGAAGTTTTGATACTTCCTGTCAGAGGAGAGCCTCCATGAATATCTAATTTATACATCTAGTTTATGAATTTGAGAGCATTTTATTAATCAATTTTTCAAGACCTTGGCGTTTAATTTTTGAGTCATATCCAATCTTTTCTATATCTAAAATACTGATTGATTGATATTCTAGATCGTAAAGTTTCCATCGATTCTTATTAATTAACTTAAGTGTTACTGTCGCCTTAGCAGTTGAATCGTTCAGAGAAATTAACACCTTGACTCTTGCAGTGTTTCCGTTTTGACTAAAGCTATCATCAACTATAATATTGAGTTCTTCCCACTGATTAATCTCTGCGAGGATGCCAACATAATCATTTATGAGTGAATTCTTAATATCTCTTTCAAAAATTTTTCTTTCTTTGCTATCAAGTTGATTCCAGTAATCCCCTAAAGCAAGTTCAGTGCTATGTTCAAGGTCAATATAGGGAATAATTTTCTTTTTGGCCAGATTCATAACGGTGCGCACTGATCCATTGTTATTACTATTCAAATCTATAAAAGAGCAAACAATGTCATTAATAATTGCTTCAACCTGTTCTGGGGCGGAATTACCTGCAGCCTTTGGAGATATCGAGGGGCAAGTAGTTCCAGCATGTATTATCCCGATAAAGATAAAGTTAACTAGGAATGCCTTTAAAATATTAAGGACAAATTTCATGACGCTATTGTACTATAACTGTAAAAAAAATAAGTGAAATGCAAACCCAAAATATAAAATTAAAATTGAAGAATCTGACAAAAGAATCTGGCGTCTACAAAATGCTTGATAAGTCAGGTAATGTTATCTATGTAGGGAAGGCAAAAAACTTAAAGAATAGAGTTTCAAACTACTTCAATAAATCATCTCAAGACGAAAAAACTCAATTATTACAGAAAAATATCCATGACTTTTCAATCACTCTAACCAAAACTGAAACTCAGGCATTACTCCTTGAGAATGATCTCATTAAGCAGTACAAGCCAAAATATAATATTCTCTTAAAAGACTCCAAGAGTTATCCTTATGTCTATATCAGTAATGATGCTCATCCAAGACTTGGGATGTATAGAGGAAAAAAGAACAAGGATTACCAATACTTCGGTCCTTATCCATCAAAGTTTGCTGCAAGAGATGCCCTTATTCTTTTAAAAAAAATCTTCAAGGTAAGGCAGTGCAGCAATAGTTTTTATAGGGCTCGCTCGCGTCCATGCCTAGAGTACCAAATTGGCCTTTGTAGTGCGCCTTGTGTTGGGAAAATTTCTAATGAAAGGTATGAGCAAGATGTCAAATTGGTGAGTCTTTTTTTGAACGGAAAATCAACTAAACTTTTAAATGAAGTTTCAAAAAAAATGAAAGCTGCATCAGGTGAATTAGATTTTGAAGCAGCAGCAACCTACAGAGATCAGCTAATCAACCTAAGAACCATTCAAGAAAGGCACAGCTCTCAATTTACATCCGATATGGATGTTTTGAGCATTGTAAAAGATTCACAGGTTCACTGCATAGAAATTGTATTTGTGAGATCTGGAAAGCAAATTGGGAGTGAGACTTTCTTTCCAAAAAATGCAAAAAATGACTCCTGTGAGTCAGTATTAAATGCATTTCTACCTCTATACTATCTCGGCAAGAATACCCCTAAAGAAATTGTCATTAGCCATAAACTGAAGGATAAAACCTTGTTGGAAGAGGGTCTCTCAACAAAGTTAATTCACCTTCCAAGAGTTGATAAAAAGCATTTTCTAGAGTTAGCTACATTGAACGCGAAAGAAAATTTGAAGCAGCGACTTCTGCTTAAGTTCACCAAAAAGAAACAACTCGAGGCGATTCAAAAAATACTTGCCTTAAAAAAACTACCAGAGGTTATGGAATGCTTTGATATTAGTCATACGATGGGTGAGGCAACAACGGCTTCATGTGTCGTATTTGAAAAGGGCACACCTAAGACGAGTGAGTATAGACAATTTAATATTAAGGATATTACTCCTGGGGATGACTATGCGGCTATCAATCAGGCTGTCTTTAGAAGATATTCACGCCTTCAAGAGACAAATAAAAAGATGCCAGATATTGTCTTTATCGATGGTGGACTGGGTCAACTGAATCAGGCCATCATGGTTATGAACTCAATTGGAATAGACAATGTTTTATTGATAGGAATAGCTAAAGGAGAAGGTAGGAAATCTGGCCTTGAAACCCTTATCACTGTTGAGAGAGAGAAAGTTAAAAAGATAAACCTATCGCCTTTTGACCCAGCTCTTCTTTTAATTAATCATATCAGAGATGAATCTCATCGCTTTGCCATCAAAAATCATCGTAAAAAAAGAGCTAAGAAAAGAACTAAGTCCTCGCTAGAATCTATCAAGGGTGTTGGAGTGAACAAAAGAAGTGCTCTTCTAAATCATTTTGGTGGTATTCAAGAAATTGAAAATGCCAGTATTGATGAACTTCAAAAAGTAGTCGGCATTAATCTAAAATTAGCGACTAAAATACGAGAATCTCTAAAGAAATAACTTGAATCTATGTTTATATTAAGACTATTAATTGCCGCGCTCATTGTTAGTTACCTTATCTGGTTATTTAATACTCGGATTATGGGTAAAAATATTGCCTTATCTAAAATTGCAACATGGGTTTTAAGCGCGACTTTTGTGATCTTTGTTGTTCTCTCAGGTCTGTCCTATCTGGTCGAAGGGTCTTAGGACTTATTTGAGAGTACAAAAGTCTTCAGATGCTTTGTGCTGCTAATTATTCTGCTGGTTGCATTGACAATGATTGAAAGTCTTGACACCTCCCATACTGGAAGGTCTCTCATATGGTCTCCCATATAGTCAAAGTTTTTTTCTCCGAAGCGCTCGACCAATGTATCAGCTTTATTTTGGCTTGATAAATTAAAGTCTTTATTGGTAGCCATAACATCATCAAAAATCTTAAGGTGTTTCGCAACTGCAAACGCGTAATTCTTGTGGGATGCAGTAGCTAGTACAATTTTACATCCATGTTTTTTGCGCTCCATAATGTAGCTTATAACACTATCGTTATAGGGTAGTTCAGGAATATTAATTTCAAATCTTCTAACGAGTTGATCCTTTAGAAAACCTTTTCCTTTAGAAAGCCAAAAAAAATAATGACCTATGAGCCATGGTCTCTTGGATAAAACCCCGAGCGAAGATAAAAACAACAAGTCAGTATCAATGAGAGTGTGATCAAGATCAACAATTAATGGGAGCTTGCTATTGTCCACTATCTAATTCACTCCATTTATCATAAAGTAACTCTAATTCTTTTTCCATAGACTTGAGGTTTATTGTTAGATTTTGAGCATCTGGGTTTTGATAAAAATCAGGGTCAGACAGCAATTTCTGAGCCATCGAAATCTCATTTTCTAAATCTTCGATGTTTCTAGGTAAGGATTTTAATAGCTGCTGGTCGTTGTATGAGAGCTTTTGAGAAGATTTTTTAGGTTTAGTTTTGGCGCTTTGAGGTTCAGAGGATTTAGATTTGCTCTTATTATCTTTCTGCTGGATGTAGTCGTCATATCCACCATTGTATTGTTCAATAATCGCATTACCTTCCATGACAATAGTAGAGCTTACAATATTGTTCAAGAAAGTCCTATCGTGAGATATTAAGATTAATGTTCCTTCATAGTCTACGAGCATCTCCTCTAAAAGTTCTAGCGTCTCAACATCTAAGTCATTTGTTGGCTCGTCAAGGACAAGCAGGTTTGCAGGCTGAGATAGAATCTTTGCCAGCATTAATCGATTTTTTTCACCACCTGAGAACATTTTGATTGGAGACATCGCTTGTTTTCCTGTGAACAAAAATTGCCTCAAGTAGCCAATGACATGTTTGCTTTTTCCATTGATGTCAATGTAGTCTTTTCCGCCGGAAACAAAATCCATAGCCTTTAAATTCGGATTGAGAGACTCCCTCATTTGATCAAAGTAGGCTAATTGAATGGTTTTTGATCGTCTTATATTGCCTTCATTTGGTTTAAACTCATCTAGTAAGAGCTTAATGAGTGTTGATTTGCCTGATCCATTACCCCCAATAATTCCAATTTTTTCCCCTTTTAAGATGAGGAGAGAAAACTGCTTAACGAGTTCAAGTTCTTTAATCGAGTAGCTTATATTTTTAACTTCAAATACAATTTTTGAAACTCTCTTTTCGTCCTCCAAAGTATGAATTTTTACACTGCCTTGTCTTTTACGTGTGCTAATAAATTTTTTTCGCATGGCTTCTAGTGCTCGAACTCTACCTTCATTTCGAGTTCTTCTAGCCTTGATTCCTTGGCGAATCCATGCCTCCTCTTGAGCTAATTTTTTATTAAACCTGGCATTTTCAAGTTCTTCACTATTAAGAAGGATTTCTTTACGCTTAAGGTAGTCTTGATAACCACAATCAAAGATTGAGAGTTTTCCTCTATCAAGGTCAAAAATTTTATTGACTATCCCTTTTACAAAGGATCGATCATGACTTATAAGTAAAAGTGTGCCATGAAAATCCTTGAGCATTTTTTCAAGATCAAGAATCGCTGTTATGTCCATATGGTTTGTTGGTTCATCTAGAAGAAGAATATCTGGCTCCTGAACAATTGCTTTGGCAAGCATGACTCTTCTTTTCCAACCACCTGAAAGTGTGGAGAGTTGAGTTTCAGAGTGAAGTTGAAATCGATTCAAAATGGTTTCAATTTTGTGAAGATAATGCCATAAATCTTCACTTTCAATCTGTTCTTGTAATTTAGAGCTTTTTGAGTTATTCCCTTCTTTAAGAGAGTCGTGATAATTTGCAAGGATTTTTCCAGTATCACCAAGCCCGTGTGCAACTATATTAAAAAGAGTATCGCTATTATCTTCCGGTGGCTGCTGTTCTAGGTAGCTGATGGTTGTTCTATTTTGTACTTTTAAATCTCCATCATCTTCTGAAATGACTCCAGCTAAGAGCTTTAAAAAGGTTGACTTACCCTCACCATTTCGTCCAATGAGTCCAATTTTATCTCCCTTATGAATGGTTGCATTAACCTCATCAAGAATTACTTTTTCAGAAAATCTCAGAGAAATATTGTCTAAGGTTATAAGTGGCATAAGTTAAAATTGTAACTTTAAATAACAGCTTTACTAATGCGTTATTTTATTCATTTTGTAGTTGGACTTTTGCTTATTCAGGCACCTTTTGCTGAAAGTATCGAGGCAAATGCTTTTGAAACTATAGAGCAACAAAGTCGTTATACCCAATTAATTGAAAATATTCGCTGCCCAGTCTGCCAGGGACAGAGTATTGGTGGATCTAATTCAGGGCTTGCAAAAGATCTTAGAGAGAAGGTGCGTGAAATGATTTTAGATAGTCAGTCTGACTCTGAGATCTACTCATTTATGGTGGAGCGTTATGGTGATTTTGTGGTTTATAAGCCCCCAGTCAATACCAAGACCTATTTTTTATGGTTTGCACCTCTCTTGATTTTAATTTTATCTTTATTATTTTTGTATAGAGCTACAAAAAAAACTAAAGAGAAAACAGTCAATCTGTCTAATGATCTTGAGAGAGCAAAAAAATTATTAAAGTAAACAAATATTTTTATGAATGAAAATAAAATCAGTGATTTAATAGTTGAGGCATACTCTCATCAAAAAAATGGTCAACTCTCTCAAGCTATTCAGTCTTGGAATGCCCTTTTAAATCAAAGCTCAATAACGCAGGATTTGACCGCTAATGCTCATCTAAACCTTGGTAATCTTCATCTGCAACAGGGCAATAGTGATCTAGCCTATGAATCTATGGCAAAAGCCATCAAGGCTAATCCAAACAGCTCTGAAGCTTTTTTTTGTCTGGCCTACATGGAACAGGAAAAGGAGAACTTCGATGAAGCGATAAGCTTCTTTAAATCTGCACTTAAGCTTAAGCCAGACGATGTTGGCGCTCTAAATAACCTTGGAAACTGCTATGACCGACTTAATAAAAGCAAAGATTCAATTAAAATTTATTCTCAGGCGATCTCTATCGACCCAGAATATATTGCAGCTTATTATAATCGGGGCAACGCATACTCTAAAATAGCAGAGGACAATCTGGCTTTGAAAGACTTGACCCGTGCAATCGATTTAGATAATAATTTTTATCAGGCATACTATAATCGTGGCTCAGTATATAAAAGACTAGGAAAAAGCGGTTTGGCTGACAAAGATTTTGCGAAAGCGCAGAAGCTAGCTAAACAAGAAATTGAACAATCAAAAAAACAATAGGATAGCTGTGAGTGATCTGGACGAAAACAAATTAATAGCAGAGAGAAAATCTAAATTAGCATTACTCAGAGCGTCTGGTAATCCTTATGTTAATAACTTTAAACCTCTACATTTAGCCGCTGATATTCATAATAAATTCGATAGCAAAACTAACGATGAGTTGCAAGAGAGTAATGCCTCTGTAACTGTTGCTGGACGTATGATGTTAAAAAGAATTATGGGTAAAGCGAGCTTTGTCCAGCTCCAGGATACTTCTGGCCAGATCCAATTGTTTGTTACAAGAGATGAGCTTGAAGATGGCTACTATAACGAGCAGTTCAAAAAATGGGATATTGGCGACATTATTGGAGCCTCAGGTACTCTTTTCAAGACAAAAACTGGAGAGCTCTCAGTCAGAGTCAATGAGATTAGACTTCTCACCAAGTCTCTAAGACCTTTGCCTGAAAAGTTTCATGGTTTGTCAGACCAAGAAACCATTTATCGTCAGAGATATGTCGACCTCATTATGAATGAAGACTCAAGGAGGGTCTTTAAGCTGAGATCTAAAATTATTTCATACATAAGGCAATTTTTCCTTGATCATGATTATCTTGAGGTCGAAACACCAATGATGCAGGTCATTCCTGGAGGTGCTGCTGCTAAGCCTTTCGTCACACATCACAATGCTCTAGATATGGATCTTTACTTAAGAATTGCTCCTGAGCTTTACCTTAAAAGGCTTGTGGTTGGTGGTCTAGATAGAGTCTTCGAAATCAATCGAAACTTTAGGAATGAGGGGCTCTCGCCAAGACACAATCCTGAATTTACAATGGCTGAGTTTTATCAGGCTTATGCCACATATCATGACTACATGGACCTTACTGAAAGTCTCTTAAGAGGCATCGCTGTTGATGTATGTGAATCAACAGTAATTCATTACCAGGGTGACGAGTTCGATTTTTCAAAGCCCTTTGAGAGAATAAGCGTTTTTGATTCAATTTTGAAATACAATTCAAGTCTTTCAGCTTCAGACTTGTCCGCAGACAATGCTAAAAAGACTGCTCAATCCTTAAGTATTGATATTAAAGAGACTTGGGGTCTAGGTAAGATTCAAATTGAAATATTTGAGGCAACGGTTGAAGAAAAACTCATTCAACCAACCTTTGTAACTGAGTATCCAACTGAGGTATCTCCACTCTCTCGAAGAAATGATGACAATCCTTTTATCACGGATCGATTTGAACTATTTATAGGTGGACGAGAAATTGCTAATGGTTTTTCAGAGCTTAATGATTCTGAAGACCAAGCACAAAGATTCCGTGACCAGGTAAACGAGAAGGATGCTGGAGATGATGAGGCAATGCACTATGACGCTGACTATATAAGGGCGTTAGAATACGGCATGCCACCGACAGCAGGAGAGGGTATCGGAATTGATCGCCTTGTTATGCTGTTCACCAACTCTGCATCTATCAGGGATGTCCTATTTTTTCCTCATATGAGGCCCGAGTATGAGAAATGATATAAAAGTGGACTGTTAGCAGTTTAATATGATTCCTGTTTTAACAATTGATGGGCCGAGCGGAGTAGGAAAGGGGACGGTTGCAAATATTGTTGCAGATCAGCTCAAATGGCATATTTTAGACTCTGGTGCAATTTATCGTGCTTTCGCTTTAGCAGCCTCTCAAAGAAATATTCATTTTGAAAACACTGAAGAGTTATTAGACCTAGCATCTAACTTAGACCTGAAATTTGTCTCAAACTCTTCAAATAATGCCTTGGGTGTTTATCTTGATAAACATGAAGTCTCAACCGAACTCAGAACAGAAAAAACAGCAGAGCTAGCATCAAAGTTTGCAATGATTGGCCCCCTTAGAGAGTCCTTGCTGATTAGGCAGCAGGAGTTTAGAAAACCGCCTGGGCTAGTTGCTGACGGAAGAGATATGGGGACTGTTGTGTTTATAGATGCACCTTATAAAGTTTTTTTAACTGCAAATGTTGAAGAAAGAGCTAAAAGAAGACTAAAACAGTTGCAACAAAGAGGCATTACTGGTAACATTTCGCACACTTTAGAAGACGTTAAGAAAAGAGATGAAAGGGACGCAAGTCGTAAACACTCTCCCCTTAAGGCATCTGAAGAGGCATTAATCATAGATACATCAAATCTAACGGTTGATGAAGTGGTTACGAAAGTAATGGCGATAGTTAAGGTTTGAGCGGTCAAACCTTTTTTTAATTAACCCGATAAGAGTTAAGTTTAAACCGATATAACTTAACAATTAGCGGTCAACATCGAGAGATAATATGTCAGAATCATTTTCCGAGCTATTTGAGAATAGCGAAATACAACAAAACGTAAAACCTGGTGCTCTACTAATGGGTACAGTTGTCAGCATGAATCGTGAAAAAGCGATTATTAATGTTTGTCTTAAATCTGAAGGTTTTATTTCATTAAACGAATTTAAAGATGTCAAAGGCGAAATAGAAATCACAGAAGGTGATGTCGTTGAAGTCGCCCTTGAGTCAATTGATGATGGTCTAGGCCATACTCTTCTATCACGTGAAAAAGCTAAGCGCATTAAGATGTGGCAGGAGCTTGAAGCTGCAATGAACTCAAAAGAAGTCGTCAAGGGCATTGTTACAGGCTCAGTCAAAGGCGGTATGACAGTTGACATTGGAGTAATCAAGGCCTTCTTGCCTGGCTCTCTCGTTGATGTTAGACCGGTCAAAGATTTTGACTTTTTATTAGGTCAAGAGATTGAAGCACTTGTCATTAAGATGGATGAAGTTAGAAACAATATTGTTATTTCTAGAAAGGCAGTGATGCAAGAAGTTAATTCTGCTGACAGAGAGGCTCTAATTGAGAATCTTGACACTGGAAAAGAGATTGAGGGGATTGTTAAGAATCTTGCTGATTATGGAGCCTTTGTTGATCTTGGAGGGGTTGATGGACTTCTTCATATTACTGATATTTCATGGCAGAGGGTTAATCACCCATCTGAGAAGCTTTCTATTGGTGACAAAATAACCGTTAAAGTTCTTAGCTATGATAAAGAGAAAATGAGAGTTTCATTAGGGCTCAAGCAATTAACACCAAGTCCTTGGGACAATATATCTGAGCGCCTACCTATGGGTAAGAAAGTTTCTGGTGTTGTCTCTAATCTGACTGACTACGGAGCGTTTGTTAGAATCGAAGAGGGCGTTGAAGGATTGGTTCATGTAAGTGAAATGGATTGGACAAATGCAAACGCAAGACCTTCGAAGTTTGTGAAGCTGGGTCAGGAAGTTGACGTTGTTGTTCTTGATGTTCAAGAGTCTAAACATAGAATTTCCTTAAGTATGAAACAAGCAAAAGAGAATCCTTGGGAGGCTTTTGAGTCAACTCATAACAAAGGTGACACAATCAATGTAACTGTTAAATCGATTACTGATTTCGGTTTGTTTGTAGGACTACCAGGCGGGATTGATGGACTCATTCACTTGGCTGACATTTCATGGGAAAAACAATCAGCTGACCAAGTTGTTTCAACATACTCTAAAGGTCAAGAATTGGATGTAGTCATTCTTAATATTGATGCTGAGAAAGAAAGAATCTCCCTAGGTATTAAGCAGTTAACATCTGATAATTTCTCTCAATATGCCTCATCAAACTCGAAGGGGTCTATTGTTAAAGGAACCATTAAAGAGGTTGATGCAAGAGGTGCTGTAATTGCTCTTGCTGAAGGGATCACTGGATATCTTAAGGCTTCTGAGATTTCTCAAGACAGGGTTGAAGATGCGTCAACAGTATTAAAAGAAGGTCAAGAAGTAGAGGTTGCAATAACAATGATTGATAAGAGAACTAGAAAAGTTAACCTTAGTATGAAGGCAAAAGACTCTGTTGAAGAGAAAGCAGCTATGGATGACTATAACAATCAGTCAACGAAGACTTCTGGTTCAACTTTAGGTGACCTTCTAAAAGAAGCAAAAGATAAATAATATAAATTTTATAGCTACTATGCTTTGGCATAGTAGCGCCTATAAATATGAAAAAAATTGATCTCATTGAAACAGTCTCAAAAGAAATAAACATTACTCGATCTGAAGCTAAACAGTCAGTTGAAATTATTCTAGAAGAAATAAGCTCAGCTATTGTTTCTGGTAAAGGTGTTGAGGTGCGAGGTTTTGGTGGCTTTCAAAAGAGACACAGAAAAGGCAGGATGGGTATAAATCCAAAGACCGGTGAAAAGACCGAAGTTGCTGAAAAATTTGTGCCTTTTTTTAAGCCCGGAAAGCTGTTAAAAGAAGCAGTTAATAAAGGCTAATATACGATTGATTAATGAACTCTTGTTCAGTATAATTTCTCGTTTTTAATTGGGGGCGTTAGCTCAGTTGGTAGAGCATCGGACTTTTAATCCGCTGGTCGAGCGTTCGAATCGCTCACGCCCCACCATATATAATAAGGGTTTCCACTCAAGGAAGCCCTTTTTTAATTCTGTAAAATCTACTCTGGTACAAGTATGGTACAATATTGGATATTTTTTTAGTACAATAGTAGCTAACTAAATTAATACTATTATTTCACTATGTTTGAAAAAGGGCACTCAAAAATAGGTGGTAGAAAGAAGGGAACTCCAAATAAGGTTACCCTTATCAGAGCTGATGATTTACTCCTCCAATTAGGCATAAACCCTATACAGAAGCTTATTGAGATAGCTGAATCAGATGAGGCAAGCTTAGATCAAAAGATAAACTGTTACAAAGAGATAGCTAAGTACACCTATCCTCGTCTCAAGTTACAAGAGTTATGGGTTAGTCCACCTGAGAATTCCGCGCCAACTGTAATTGAGTTAGTAGCTGGAACAGGCTCAAGCACTTAACTGTTCCCAGGTTAACTTCGACATCGTAGATAGATATATACACCCTCCCTCACACATCAAACGAAATTTGGAATTCTGGATTGTATATTTCATT
>CAZESR010000016.1:0-25712 GCA_964515065.1 uncultured Piscirickettsiaceae bacterium | reverse complement strand
GCCCTTGCAACACGTTCGTAATCCATTGGAAGAAAGTTAGTGTCATATTTTTGAAGTAAAAATTGTGATTTAACGGAATTCATCACGAGCCACAAAACCGGTAAAAATATGATTAAAAAGCCAAGAAATAAGAAACCATAGGAGATCCAATCAGTCAGGCTAGCCTTCTTCTTTCCTTGTCTTCTAGTAAAAAATTTAATGACATCTGTCATAGCTTGACTTGCCTCCTAGTTAAATAGAACTGCAATAAAGAGAGAATGATTAAAATAAGCGCCACAATGAGAGAAGCCATAGCTGCAATACCCAAACCAAAAAATGTTTTTTGTCCTCTAATTCCAGCATTCTCTACGATATACGATACAAGAGAAACCCATCCCACTTGGAGCGCATACAGTTCTTCAAAGGCCTGCACGGCTTTAATTAATGAGAGAACCGTAACAACAAGTAAGATAGGCATTAATAGAGGAAGTGTGATTCGCCAAAATACCCTTCTTTCAGAGGTTCCATCCATCTGTGCTGCCTCATAAAGGTCTCTAGGAATGGACTGAAGCCCTGCCAGCAATATAAGCATATAAAAGCCCATATGAGCCCATGTATAAACAAATATTGACCAAAACATGGTCCAAGCAGGGTCAACAAGCCACTGTATTGGCTCACTAATCCAATTCCAATCAATCAAGGTTTGAGACAGCATACCTTGTCTCTTTAATATAAGAGTCCACAAAAAAGCAACGACTACTGGACTAAGCATCACTGGGTAGAAAAATACCGCCCTCCAAAAACCTCTTCCAATAATTTCTCTATTCAGGACTATGGCAGTGAATAGTGCAATGAGAATCATAATTGGCACCTGAAGAATAACAAAAACAAAGGTGTCATACATGGCCGCCTTAAATTTATCATTTTCAACATTAATGCCACCTGTATCAATTTGAACTTCTTGTGTAATTCTTGCAAGGTTGTCAAAACCAGAAAAGTCTCTAGACTCAAAATTAATGCTTGTTCCATCAGTTACAGAAAATCCAAAATTCATAAACAATGGAAGAAATGTGAAGAGTCCAAAAATAAGAATATTGGGGAATAAAAATAGATAAGGCAGTGATTTAGTTCCAAATAATTTTTGAGTAAATTCGATTGGCCAACCGATACTTGACATAAGCCTTGGTACAAAACCATAGACCTCTTTTGACAATACGAAACCAACCAAAAGATATAAAGTAAAGAACAGAAACCAACTATTAAGATTTAAAACAGACTCAAACATTATTAGGATTAAATGTTAAATAAAATTAAGGCCGCCTCAAGAGACGGCCCTAAAGTTTAGTACTTTAGTATAACTGAATAAAGATTATTCAGCTATCTTTGCTGCTACGTCAGCATCAATTGCCGCCAAAGCGTCATCCAGACTCATTTCACCTGTAATCGCTTTAGTTATGTAGTCAGGAACAATGCCGTAAATAGCAAAGTTCTTGTTGTAGCCTTGGAACCAATACGCCTGTGGCGTAGATTCTGCTGCTTTACCAGCATTTGCTGCAAAAGTTGACAGACCTTCAGACACTCTAGGACTTACACCAGGATAGTCAATTCCTGCCTTTTGAAGACCTTGGTGAGCTGTAATATTTCTTGTATTAGCAGCAAAGTAACCGGCTCTTCCGGCTTGTGACAAAAAGTCAATATAAGATGCTGCAACTTCTGGATGCTTACTAGAATTAAAGGCAACAACTCCAGAACCACCTGGCATTGCTCCACAACCTCCAGAACCACAAGGGATTGGAACTACTTTCCACTCAAAGTCGGTAATATTTGTATCGTAATTATTCAGCATCCATGAACCAGACATATGCATAGCAACTGTTCCATCTAGGAAAAGAGGCGCCGCATTTCTGTAGGCTGTTCCAGCTCCAGCAGGCCAACCTTCAGCAGGCATTAAGCCTTCCTCATGCCATCCTACAAATGTTTCTGCAAAATCTCTAAAACCCTGATCAACTAGGATTGGAACACCATTCTCATGGAATTTAGCGCCATAAGAAAAGGCAGGACCAGCCCATCTATGAGCAGTTCTGTCCATTGCTAGACCAGCTGTTAAACCAAGCTCAGACTTAACGACTCTTAAAGCATCAGCCCAATCGTCCCAAGTAGCGCCCTCTTCTGGCATATCAACACCAGCGTCCTCAAACATAGTAACGTTTACATATGGACCAGTAACCGTTAACTGAGTTTGCCAGCCATAAATTCCGTTGTCACCAGATGGCTTTCTATACCATGGCAATGTAGCACCATAGTTTGTTTCCCAATCTCCAGCATCAACATAAGGAGTTAAGTCTAGGTAATACTGATTAAGTCCACCTAGATTTGTAATACGCGCAACGTCTGGTGCAGAACCAGCTTCTAGTTGGTTTTCGAGTTGGTCTCTAACTACGTCATAACCAACCACTTCAAAGTTTACTGTATTACCTGTTGAGTTCTCCCAAACAGATGACATCTGTTGCAAAACGTCACACTCATTCGAATCTTGATAGCAGACAAACTTTATCTCTGCTGCATTAACACTGAATGAGGATGCGGCAAGAACGGATGCCAACAAAAGACTTTTTCTCATATCCTTCTCCATAATTAAATTTTAAAAAAAATAAATTTCTCCATTAGTAACAAAAACTTAAAAGACCAAAACTGCGAATTTTATGCTTCGAAATCTACTTATATGTAGATTACCACCCGAAATAACTGGTGGTTTTAACTTATTTCGATATTTTTCATTTATATCAAAACTACCACAAATATATACGAATTCATTCAACATGTCAACTTATTTGAAGAATTAAGAAAAAAAACGAAAATAATTGAAAATACATTATTCAATTTATAATATAATGGATTGATTATGGAAAAACTAAACAAGCGTCAACTCGATATTCTAGCCCTTGCTGAAGAGGAAGGATATGTTAGTGTTGAAAGCTTAGCAAAAACATTTAAAGTGACTCAACAAACGATAAGAAGTGATATTAATAATTTCTGCAACAATGACTTGTTGACACGTGCACATGGTGGAGCTTTTTTCTCTAAAGCACATAATTACGCTTACAAATCCAGAAAATCTCTTGCCAGTGATGAAAAGAAAGATATTGCTGATGCAGTTGCCAACATCATTCCAAATAAATCCTCTGTTGTTCTTGGAAATATTTACAGTACCACGAGTGGAACAACAACTGAACAAGTAGCTGAGTCTTTGTATAACCATAAAGAGCTCAAAGTTATTACAAATGATATTAATATTGTCAATATTTTGACACGATTTAATAATGCCGAGATTTGGCTCGCAGGAGGAAAAGTTCGAAACATAGATTCTGCTGTTATTGGACTGAATACAGCTGACTTTATTAAACAGTTTAAAGTTGATATTGCTGTTGTTGGGGTTTCAGCAATTGATAATGATGGCGCACTAATGGACTTTGATTATGAAGATGTACTTGTTTCAAAAGCGATATTTAACCATTGTAGAAAACTCATACTTGTTGCAGATAACTTTAAGTTTGATAGCACAGCGCCAATGTTAATTGGAAATATATCTGAGGTTGACATCTTGGTTACTAACTTTCAACCACCTTCTGAAATAATAAATATTTGCAATACTAACAATATTGAGATTGTTATAGCCTCTAAATCAGATCATAAGGAAGGCTAAATTCAGATTATGAAACAACTTTAACATCACAACAATCTTTTAAACTCACCCACCGAAAAATTATATGACAATACATAATCTAGGTAAGCTCATTCATTTGAAAAAACTTTGTACTGACAGAGCTCATTTTCAAATGCTTGCTGTAGATCAGAGACCGCCAATCTTTAATATTATCTCTAAAGCAAAGGGCAGAAAGCATACTTACGACGAGGTTGTGGAATGCAAGAAGTTAATTACTTCGAGTCTCTCTCAACATGCTACAGCAATATTAATGGATCCTAACTACTCATTATCAAACATTCTTCAATACAACAAATCAAAAGGACTTGTTATTACTCTTGAGGATCATGACTTTATAGAAACTGAGAGAGGCAGATTCTCAAAAAATATTCAAAACTGGAGTGTTGAAAAAATTAAAAAAGTTGGTGGTGACGCGGTCAAAGTTCTTGCATGGTACAGACCTGACGCCGATAGCAAGTCTATTGAACATCAAAAACAATATGTAAAAAAAATAGGAGAAGAGTGCGAAAAATATAGTATTCCTTTTCTTCTTGAACTTCTTGTATACCCTTTCCAAGGTGACGAAAATCACACCACAGAATATCAAGAACAAAAACAGAAAAAAACTCAGCATGTCATTGATAGCGTTAATGAATTCTCAAAAGATGAATACAACGTTGATATATTCAAACTTGAGAGCCCGGTAGACAGTAGTGAGCTTGAGAGTGAAATAACCAAAGAAACTGAAAAAGCATTTAGTGATCTTGCTGATGCAACCAACGATAAGCCATGGGTTGTTCTTTCTTCAGGAATGGGTAAAAAATCATTTTACAAGTGCCTTAAACTTGCCTATAAAAATGGAGCTTCGGGATACCTTGCAGGAAGAACAATTTGGCTAGATGCATTTAGCGATTATCCAAACCTTAAACAAGTAGAGGATGGATTAAACGAAGACTCTGTCAATTATGTTAAAAAACTTAATGAATTAACTGCTAATCATGCTCAATCTCTAGAAACTTACTTCAATAATGGATTTAAAATCAATAGTCCTGAACAACTTAGTAGTAACTTCGGAGGCTTCGTATGATAGGTTATTTAGCACTTGCAAGAGAAACTTTTGATGTTGAGTATGCTGAATCTAAATTTAAAAAAGCAAAATCACTGTTACTATCATTAGTGCCAGACGCAATTGGCTTTGATGATCTTATAACTAATGACTCAGAAGCAGATAGCGCTCTATCATTTTTTAATAGTAATGATTTTGATAGGATTTTTCTTTTTCAAACAACCTTTACTGATGCTAAATTTCTCTTACACTTTGCTAGAACGATAAAGAGTCCAATATGCATTGTCTCTTTCCCAGAGCCTAGAACTGGTGGGAGATTGAGATTGAATTCAGTTTGTGGTCTTAATCTTGCAATGCACTCGCTAATTAAAAATAGCATCACTCCTGAATTTGTGATCATGGAAGAGAATGACAATATCAACGAAATGTTATTTTCTAACTTCATCAAAAATCAAAATGAAAGCAAAGAAATATCATGGAATGTAGCTACTATTTCTGATAATCAAGTTGACTTTGACTATTCTATAGACAAGCAAACAATTGGAATTATAGGCACAAGGCCCGAAGGCTTTGACACCTGCGACTATGACTCAAATGAGGTGACATCTAAGCTCAATGTCTCTCTGGTCGATCTTGCGCTTGAAGATCTATTTGATGAAGCTAAAAATATTGAAGTAGAGACGATTGTTAAAACCAAAAGCACCGTCTCAAGCTACCTAGCAGGCACAGATGAGCTAGTTCAAGAAGAGTTCGACAAAAGCCTTTCTATCTTTCACGGACTTGAAAATCTCAAAGATAAGCACAATCTAGATGCATTTGCTATTCGTTGCTGGCCAGAAACATTTACTGAATATGGATGCGCCTCATGCGGACCAATGGCAATGATGAATGAAAAGAAAGTGAGTTGTGCATGTGAGGCTGATGTTTTGGGAGGTATTAGTTGCAACATTCTCAATCAAATGAACAATAATCCTTCACTTTTAGTCGATATTGTTGACGTTGATAAATCGGATAATTCTTTAGTTTTTTGGCATTGCGGATTGGCCCCTATTAGTATGGCAAAAGAAGGTACTGCAAGGTCTGGAATTCACTCAAACAGAAAAAAACCACTCCTTCATGACTTCAGTTTGAAAGAGGGAGAAATTACAATATTTAGAGTCTCGAAAGCGAGGGGAAAGCTGCAATTTTTTGTAATGAAAGGTCAAGTTCTCGATCGACCAAATTCATTCTCAGGAACTTCTGGAGTAATCAATTTAGGGGATAATAGCCTCCATAAATTAGAGAAAATGTTCAAGGGCGGCCTGGAGCACCATGTTGCATTCACATATGGTGATATTTCGGACAAACTTATCCATTTTGGACAACAAATGAATATACCAACTTACACGCTATGACTGAACAAATAAAATATGCAATTATAGGTGCTGGCTGTATGGGTCAGGAGCATATCTTAAACATTGATTTAATTGATGACGCTGTGGTTGTAGCATTGTGTGATACGAGCGAACAATCAATCAAAGAAAGTCTTGATTTACTTAACAACGAAGTCGCTATTTTTGATAATTACAATGACTTAATTGAGGCTAACATTGCTAATGCATTTATTATCGCGACTCCTAACTTCACTCATATTGATGTACTCAAAGATGTCATGAAGTCAGAGGTTCACCTTTTAATTGAAAAACCCCTTTGTACAACAGTCAAGGACTGTCAAGAATTTGAAAAACTTGCAGAAAATTACCCAGGTGTCATCTGGACTGCAATGGAATATCGTTACATGCCTCCAGTTCAGCGAATGATTAAGGAGATACATAATAAAACCATTGGCGATTTAAAGATGCTTTCAATTCGAGAACATCGTTTTCCATTCCTTCACAAGGTGGATGACTGGAATCGCTTTGCTATTAAAACTGGAGGAACTCTAGTTGAAAAGTGCTGCCATTTCTTTGACCTTATGAGACTGATTGCCCAAAGCGAGCCCACAAGGGTTTATGCTAGTGGCAATCAAGATGTAAACCATCTTGATGAAGCCTATGATGGAATAACACCAGATATTCTTGATAATGCCTTTGTAATTGTTGACTTTGAGAATGGTGTCAGGGCCTTCTTGGACTTATGCATGTTTGCAGAAAACTCTGAATACCAAGAGGAATTATGTGCTGTAGGCTCTATTGGAAAAATTGAGACCGAAGTCCCATCCAATGCCTCTGGTATAACTAACTCGGACATCAGGATTGGAATGAGAGAGGACCAAACCGCATTGAAAGAAAACATAACTGTCGACCCTAAAATACATGATGCAGGCCACCATCATGGTTCTACATACTATGAGCACACCTCTTTTATCAACGCAATCCGCAACAACACTGAGCCAGAAGTGTCACTTAGTGATGGGTTAATTGCTGTTGCAATAGGTGAAGCTGCTGAAAAATCAATCAAGGAAGGTAGAGTGGTTCAAATGAGTGAATTCAACCTCTAACAACAATGATCACCTGTTTTCATTACAATTGACTCCATGATTACATGCGTTGGACCTATTTTTCTTGACAGGGTGATCAAGATTGATCAATTTCCTAAAAAGCCAATCAAGCTAGTAGCTGATGGACTTGAAAAGCGCCTTGGCGGCCCTGCTCCAGTTGCAAGTTTTGCTATCAAATCCTTAGGCGGAGAAGCTGAATTTATAGGGCGTTTTGGGAACGACGATGCAGCTGATTATTTGAAATCGGAATTTCTTAAGTCTGGTATTTCAACTCAAAAATCTATCGTTGTAGATGATGCACAAACATCACAAAGCCATATATTTGAAGATCGAAAAGGTGAAAGAATGCTAGCTGTTTTTAACGAAGAAAAACTCACCAATAAAAAATCCTTGCCTACATTTGAGTTTTCCAATACCCAGTCATATCTTGTTGATACAAATTGGATTGAGGCGGCTCATCGTGTTGCTATCGATTCATACAAACATAAGATTAACTGTGTTGTCGATCTTGATAATTTTGACAACAGCAGTCTTCTTGATGAAGTGGTCAGTTTTGCTTCCCATCCAATTTTTTCCGAAACTGGGTTAAACCGCTACACTGATAATATGCCTATTATTGATGCTTTAAAAAGTCTTTACCATAAAAATCAAAAGTTTTATGCTGTGACACTCGGACCCAAAGGCGTTTATTGGATAGAAAATGGAGACATTTTCCATTGTGACTCACCAAAGATTGATGTCAAAGAGACTAACGGCGCTGGAGATGTTTTTCATGGGGCATTTGCTGAGTTCATTAGGACTAAAACCACTCAGAAAGCTATTGAGTTAGCAACTGCTACTGCATCCCTAAAGTGCACTAGAACTGGAGGCATTAAAACACTCCCTAACTATCAAGAAGTAGAAGAATTTTTATATCAAATAAAACCATCAAAACAAATATAGACAATGAAAAAAGTATTAATAACAGAATTCATGGAACAAAACAGTGTTGATAAAATTTCAAAAAATTATGAAGTAACTTACGACCCTAACCTTCATGAAAATTACGATAGTCTAAGCTCCTTAATTGCGAACACCGATGCAGTCATAGTTCGCAATAAAACTCAGCTCACTGAAGAGCTTCTATTGAAAGCCAAAAAATTAAGTTTTGTTGGAAGGCTTGGTGTCGGATTAGACAATATTGACACTGATTATTGCTCAAATAATGACATTATTGTACAGCCAGCAACGGGCATGAATGCAGACTCGGTTGCTGAATATGTAATTACCTGTGCACTATCATTACTTAAAAACATACCCATTGCTCATAATGGAACTTCTTCTGGACAATGGCCAAGAACCTCCATTGAATCAAGAGAACTGGGAGGTAAGACTCTTGGAATTCTCGGTTTTGGGGTAATCGCTAAAAAGGTCTGTCGATTAGCTCAAGTTTTTGGAGCAGAGGTAATTGCATACGACCCTTTTGTAACTCAATCTGACGCTTCTGAGTTTAATGTATCTCTAGTTGAACAAGAGAAGCTCTTTGGTCTTTCTGATGTAATTTCAATTCACCTTCCTCTAACAAATGAGACAAGGAACTTAATCAATGAAAATTCATTTAATTTAATGAAGCGCAATCCAATTGTTATTAATTCATCAAGGGGTTCGATTGTTAATGAAAATGATCTAATTAGTGCTTATACTAAAAATCTGATTAGTGGCTTTGCGCTCGATGTTTACAGCTCTGAACCAGTTGAAGAGAATTTTTACAAACACATCTCAGACTCAATGAACTGTATTCTAACTCCTCATAATTCTGGAGTCACAACAGAGTCTAACGTCAGGGTAAGTCAATTCATTGCAGAAAAGACGATTAATTTTCTAAAGGGTTAGTTATTTGACAAGGTTCGCTTAACCGCATCTTTCCATCCCGCTAACTTTCTTTCTCTCAGGTCTTTTTTCATTTTCGAATTAAATTGACTTTCTGATTGCCAAGACTCTGAAAAATCACTCATAGATGGATAAAAACCAACTTGCATGCCAGCCAAGTATGCTGCTCCAAGAGCAGTTGTTTCAAGGTTCTTGGGCCTGTCTACCGGGAGTTCAACAAGATCTGAAAGCATTTGCATTGTCCAGTTTGACGCGGCCATTCCTCCATCCACTCTGATGGCGCTAAGCCTGCTTTCACCTAAATCTTTTGAAATTGCACTTAATAAATCAGAGGTTTGATAGCAGACAGACTCTAGCGTTGCTTTAGTGATTTCAGCAGGACCAGTATTCCGAGTCATACCAAAGAGCGCACCGCGACAATCAGGGTCCCAATAAGGAGCGCCTAATCCCACAAATGCAGGCACCAAATAAACATCTTGAGACTCATCAGCCTGCATTGCAAGGCTTTCAGATTGTTCAGCTGATTCGATAAACTTGAGTCCGTCTCGAAGCCACTGAACTGCGGCTCCTGCAACAAAGATTGACCCTTCAAGGGCATAACAGGTTTTACCGTTCACTTGAAAAGCCAGAGTAGTTAGTAGTTTATTGTTAGATTTCACTGGTTTATAGCCGGTATTAATTAAAACAAAACATCCCGTACCATAAGTAGACTTCACCATGCCAGGCTGAAAACATGCCTGTCCAACCAAAGCCGAAGGTTGATCTCCAATTGAGGCAGTAATCGGGATTTCTGAACCAAAGATACTCTCATCAACCTTTCCAAAGTCAGCAGCATTATCACAAACCTTAGGTAGCATGGATGATGGAACGTTAAAAAGCTTTAACAAATCTTCATCCCAGCAACCATCATGAATATTGTATAGCAGCGTTCTACAAGCATTAGTAGCATCAGTTGAGTGAATTTTTTGATTACTCAAGCGCCACATAAGAAAGCAATCAATTGTCCCAAATAAAAGTTGGCCCTCATTAGCTTTTTTTCTTGCTCCTGATACATTATCAAGAATCCAAGCAATTTTAGTGGCACAAAAATATGGATCTAGCAATAAGCCTGTTTTTTGATTAACTAGCGACTCATGACCTAAATCTTTCAAATTTTGGCATTGATCAGAAGTTCTACGATCCTGCCATACAATAGCATTATATATAGGCTTACCAGTCTTTTTATCCCACACTACTGTAGTTTCTCTCTGATTGGTAATGCCTACGGCTTGAATTTGGCTAGGGTCTATTTTTGATTCTTTAATAGCATTGCGACAACTCTCAAGCGTCGACATCCAAATCTCTTCTGGATCGTGTTCAACCCAACCCGAATCAGGAAAAAATTGGGTAAACTCTCTTTGACCTATTGATACAATTTCATAGCTTTTGTCAAATATCACACCTCTAGACGAGGTGGTTCCCTGATCAATTGATAGAATATACTTATTCTGTTTTGCCATCTTATTCTTTTAATTTGTAGTTATGTTATTATTTTTTTAGTAAAAATATATTAAATCTTATCAACTATTTCCAAATAATGAAACTAGGTTCTACTATTGAAAACTTAATCAAAAGTAGTATACATTATCTGTTAAAATTTATTCGAAAATGAGCCTTAAAATCAGATTATATAGAGCCATTTTAATTTTAAACATAAATTGAATGAAGATATGACAAACGAGAAACGAGGAGATGGCACTGTAGGAAAGGCACTGGATGTTCTTAGTGAAGTTGCAAATATTGGTTCTCCGGTTAGATTCTCTAGCTTACTGAAAACAAGTAAGTATCCAAAAGCCACTCTTTACAGACTCCTTCAAACGCTTCTAAATCAAGATATGCTTAGCTACAATGAAGAAGAGCAGACCTACAAGCTTGGGCTTAAGCTAGTGAGAATGGCACATTCTGCATGGCTACAAAGCTCATTGGCTCCCGTTGCAGTTCCTTTTATTGATGACCTATCAGCAAAAGTTGGAGAAACAGTTCACCTAGCAGAACTCGATAATGGTCAAGTTTTGTATGTTGACAAGAGAAATCCTGCGTCACCCATTGAGATGTACTCTCAAGCTGGTAAGGTTGGGCCTGCATACTGTACGGGCGTTGGTAAGGCGATGATGGCGTTCTTGGATGAGTCAGAGTTAAACAAGGTAATATCAAAGCAAGCGTTTCATAAATACACTGAACACACGATTACGTCTGCGAAAGAATTAAAAAAAGAGTTGGCCTCTATTAAAAAAGAAGGGATTGCGTTTGATCGACAGGAGCATGAGGAAAAAATCATTTGTATCTCGTCACCCATCCTTACATCCAGCAGAAAGGTTATTGGCGGTCTTTCAATCACAAGCTCCATTGACATTCATAACCTAAAAAGCCTTGAAAAATTTAAGCCTGAATTGCTTGAGACTTCTGAATTGATTGGTAAAGAAGCTGGAGCTTGGAGCTTTCCAGAAAAAAATTATTAGTTTAAATATTATTTATTATGGCATCTTTATACATATCCAACGCAACTAAAAAATATGACGATTTAGAGGTTATTCATGGAATCGACTTAGAGATTCAAGATGGAGAGTTTTGTGTCTTTGTTGGACCTTCAGGTTGCGGAAAGTCAACTTTACTTAGAATGATTTCTGGATTAGAGGAAGTAACTAGTGGACAAATCCAAATTGGAGATAAAGACGTTACTACTATGCACCCTGCCGACAGAGGAATTGCGATGGTATTTCAATCCTATGCTCTCTACCCTCATATGACAGTGAAGGAAAATATGGGCTTTGGACTAAAGATGTCAAAAGTTCCTCAAACTGAAATTGATAAAAAGGTAAACGATGCTGCAGCTATTCTGCACTTAGAGGAGTATCTAGATAGAAAGCCTAAAACTCTATCTGGAGGTCAAAGACAACGAGTTGCAATTGGAAGATCTATCGTTAGAGGGCCAGAGGTATTTTTATTTGATGAGCCTTTATCAAATCTTGATGCAGAGCTCAGAGTTGAAATGCGAGTAGAGATTTCTCGTCTTCATCGCGAACTTGGTACGACCATTATTTATGTTACACATGACCAGGTTGAAGCTATGACTTTGGCTGACAAGATAGTTGTCTTAAAGGATGGCTTAGTTCAGCAAGTTGGAACACCTTTGTCACTCTATGATGACCCTAAAAATGTTTTTGTTGCAGGGTTTATTGGCTCGCCAACAATCAACTTTGTCAGAGGAGTGATGAGTGACTCTAAACTTTCAATACCTAGCTTAAAATCTATCAAACTTGAAATCAGTAAATCTATTGCTTCTTCTCACTCAGAATTACTTATTGGTATGAGACCTCAGCATCTAAATCTTGTTGATAAAGGGGACCTTGAAGTTGAATTTACTGAGGCTTTAGGAGATATATCATACGTCTACCTTAAAACGCCAAATGGTGAAAGGATTGTAGTTGAGTCAAGGGAGGAAAAATTGCCTTCCTCAGGCGCCATGGTTGGAATTGAAGCTAAAACCTCGAAGGTTTTATTTTTTGACCCTAAAACTGAGCTCAGAGTTAAGTAAATCAAAGAGCTTCCCAGAGTACTCCTGATGCTGGAATCTTGATTGAACCAACTATAGATTCTTCTTCACTAAAATTAAACCAAAAGCGATAATTTGATGTGTCTCTAATCCTCACACAATCATTTAGCTCAGTAATGCTTATATCTTGAGAATCACATATACTAGAAAACAATTTTTTTAAAGTGTCTTGGTCTGCCCAACCAGCGATATAGAAATTATTTTCATGACCAATAATTGCTGGCCTACCGTCATTACAGAATCGAATAACATTGTCAGAGTCAACCAAAGTCTCCATCCACTTTTTAAAATCGCCTAATTGTTTGATTGGTACTGTTACTTTTGGCCTTAATGATTCAACACGAGCAACCGTTCCTTTGATGCCTGGCACAACCGGAGGAAGCCCTTCTGGAATCGCCATATCTAGAGTCTTTGAACCAGTTCTTGGTCCTGAAATTAAAACACCATCAAATTCTTTAATCGCGCTACTAAGCTCATCTCCAACACGCATTAAGCCTGGCATTAATACCAATTTATATCCACTTAAATCGCCTTGATTTGGAGGCAATATATCTATTGATAGTCCAAGCGCTCTAAGAGCCTTGTAATAATCATAAACTAACTCAAAATAGTTAAAGTCTTTACCTTGAGGTTGAATCTCCCATGCCCAACAGCTCTCGTAGTCAAAAATCAGTGCAATTTTTGACTGTACTTGATTAATACTCTCAAAATTTCTCAACTCAGAAAATACCTGAGATGCCTCATTTAATCCTGGAGCAGCTACTCCATCAGGTCTTTGAAGTCCTGCATGCATTTGTTCTTGTGCAAATGGAGCTTGTCTCCACCGAAAATAACTAACCACTTCAGCGCCATGAGCAATCGCCTCCCATGTCCAAAGTCTAACAGCTCCAGTTGCAGGTTCAGGATTGAACGGCGCCCAATTAACTGGGCCAGGCTGCTGTTCCATTACCCACCAACGGCCTTTACCAACAGTACGGTATAAGTCATGATGAAAAGACTGAAAGTCTGGGTCCCCAAAGCGCATGAATTTAGTCTTAAATTCATCACTTTGATTTGATCGATCCTCAAGAAAACCCAAAGGGTAACTATCCCAGCTTGCTACATCCAAATCTTCTCCTACTTCATAATGGTTAAAGTCTGTAATACGACCCATATAGTTATGAATCAGAGGCATTTGAGTATATTTTCTTAAAACATGAGACTGGCTTCTATTGAAATTAACAACTTGGTCAGAGCTAAACCTTTTAAAGTCAAGAACGTGAATTGGATTAGGGTCGGTAACCGTTAAATTTGGTAACTGTATTTGTTCAAAATTATTGTAATCCATGGACCAAAAAACATTCTTCCAAGATTCATTGAGTCGATCAATCGTTTCATATTTTTCTGCAAGCCAAATTCTAAAAGATTTAAGTGCTGATTCACTATAAGATATCGTCGTATCATGGCATCCGTATTCATTATCAAGCTGCCAGGCTTTAATATATGGGTTCGCTGCATATCGCTTTGCAACAATTTCTGAAATTATTATCGCCTCATTCAGGTAGCCCTCATGCGAAAAGCAATAGTGTCTTCTGGATCCAGGCTGACGAGTCCGTCCCTCAACATCCACAATAAGCATATCTGGCCACTTGTCAACGACCCATCGGGGAGGTGTTGCAGTTGGCGTACTCATCACGACATTTAAACCAGCAGAGCCCAAAATAGAAATAGCTCGATCAAGCCATTCGAAGTCGTAATCACCCTCTTCTGGCTCTATTCGACTCCAGGCAAATTCTCCAATTCTAACCCAGGTTAAACCGGAGGCAATCATATCCTCAGCATCTTTCTGCCACTGATCCTCAGACCAATGTTCAGGATAATAGCAGCTTCCTAATTTTGGATTCATGTTTGCCTCACAATTCGACTTGATACTCAGCCAGACCGACCGCGTCAGATTCAAAATGAAACACTTTACCAGCCAATGGCTCAACTTTCAAATCACCATCATTAAGTCCCTGGTAAGCAGACGTTACAAAAATAGTACTATATGATTGACCACCAAAAGCAGGGCATGTAACTTGAGAAACGGGAAAGCTTTCTACCCTGTCTAACCATCCTTCAGGACTGTATCTAGCTAACCTAGAAGCTCCATATTGAGCATTCCAAAGAAAACCCTCGCTGTCACAAACGGAGCCGTCAGGATGAAGACCCTGCGACTTAAAATCAATAAACACATCAGGCTCATTAATTGGCCAGCCAGAATCTAAGTCTAGGTCCTGTCTCCAGATTTTCTCTTGCCTTGTGTCTGCAAAATAAACAAATTTGTTATCGGGTGAAAAACAAATACTATTTGGAATAGTCAAATTTTGATGTAATTTTTTTAACTGGCCTCTGTAAAAACGATAGATGGAGCCTACTTCCTTTTCTGCATTGAGCCCCATTGTCCCAATCCAAAAGCCGCCCCATGGGTCTGCTCGGCCATCATTTGAACGTGTATGTGGCATATCAGCCTCTAAGTCGACTAAAACTGTTCTATTGTCTGATGCGAGTGATAGTCTAATCAGTGATGACGCAGAAGCTACTATTAGGGTTTCTTCATCAACCCAACCAGCAGCAGATACTGGCTCAGAAAAGCTCCAAACCTTTAATTTATCATCTTTCCAATTAAACATTTTAAAGGCGTTAATGTCGAACCAAAACAATGACTCAAGTTTTGGGTGCCATAATGGCCCCTCTCCCAAATCGCAAGAATCAACCGACAAATAGTTTTTAGTCATTTTTTTGCTTCATCGTATGATTGAACAATCTGTTTTGCTTTGTTAGCAACGCTCTTAGATGTATCTCCGGCTTTGTAGATGCCTGAGCCAATGCCAAAGCCAGTTGCTCCCGCACTAAACCATGACGAAAAATTTTCTGGCCCAACACCGCCAACCATGTACAAAGGAATGTTTTCTGGTAGAACTGCCTTTAAGGCCATCAAATTGGCCTCACCAAGAAGAGCTGCTGGAAAGAACTTTAATCCATCAGCGCCGCAATTTAACGCCGAGAAGCATTCTGTCGGAGTAATTACGCCAGGATAGCTCAACATTCCTGCATTCTTTGTGGCCTCGACAACTTTTGGGTCGAGATTTGGAGAAACAATAAAGTCAATACCTATATTTTCAAGAACCTTAACCTGGTTTATGTTTGTTACTGTTCCTGCGCCGACAGCAATATGCTCGTCCAATTCATCATGAAGCAATTGAATACTATCAAAAACGTCTGGAGAATTCATTGGGACTTCTATTTGAACAATTCCTGAATCTATAACACTTGCTGCTATTTCAAGTACTTCATCTGGCCTTACTCCTCTTAAGATGGCAATGATATTCCTATTCATGATACTTAACTATTATTGAGCCCCCTAAAGGAAGAACTTAAGCCAGATAATGTCGCAGTTTCGAGACTAAATAATTGACTCTTCCCTCCCAGAATTTTTAAAGCTTCATGGTAATTATTCGATAAGAGCTCTGAGCCAATTAGGGTAACGTTATTGCCCTCCCAAAAACTTTGGGCCCCATTAAGTTCAACGCCCAGAAGAAGCCCTGATAGGGTTGACCTTGCTTGGTCACGATCCAAATCATTAACTATAGATTCGGCTCTTAGGGAAAAAAGGTCTGATGCAATTGAGCCTGGATTATTAAATCCTTCATGAACGCCTTCTTTAAAGCTTTCATGGTTCCACCCTTTAATCGAAGTTGAATGTTTAATCAGTGTATGGTTTGAAATAACACCAAAGAGCTCACCAGTCATAAAAGTTTTAAAACTCATTATTTGTCCATCCTGAATGTTAATCCATTTCGCATGAGTACCTGGAAGACATACGACACCATTAAAATCTATATTTTTGTTAATGAATCCAGCTATTTGGGTTTCTTCACCTCTCATTATGTCAGCGGGGTGATGCTGCATAACGCCAGGGACAAGATGAACTTTGATCCGCTTATCATGAGTATTTGTAGTAGTCAGCTGGTTGTTATCAATTGGAACACAAGGTGTCTTCAAGTAAGGAGTCTCTACCCATCCTTGCTTAGCTCCAACCATGCCGCATGCCATCACTGTCGTGACTTTAGTATCATCGAGCCAGCTCTCAATGAGTCTCAATAAAACGGGCTCAAATTCATTTTGTTGAAGATCTTTCATGCCTTCTTTAGACTCTCTATAAGCCAAAACGTTATCTTCCTCTCCAATAGCCCAAGCACGCATATGAGTTGTTCCCCAGTCTGCTGCAATCCATTTAGCTTTAATTTCGCTCATCTTAACTATCCTGTAACTACAACACCACCGTCAACCACTATGGCCTGACCGGTTATCATTCGAGATGCTTTTGATGCTAAAAAAAGAGTGGAGTCAATTAAGTCTTCTGGCACTAAGTGCTCCTTGAGGCACTGTTTTTTCATATGGCTTGATAGGTCTTTGTCATTAGCCCAAAGCTTCATTTGTCTTTCCGTTAAAACCCAACCAGGAATCAATGTATTGACTCTAATGCCATCACTTCCAAGCTCACGAGCTAAACTCCGAGTTAAACCTGTAATACCTGCTTTTGAGGCTACATAGGCTGGATACCCAGCGTTACCCATAAGGTAGGAGGCAGAGGAAAGATTAATGATACTTCCACCCCCTTGAGCCTTCATAGATGGTGCAACAGCTTGAGTAGAAAAAAAATGAGGTTTTAGATTAATGCTTATTGCCTGATCCCATTCTTCTGGCGTCATATCTTTAAGAGTATGCCTGGCATCGTTAGCTGCATTATTAATCAGTACATTGATGCCTCCGTGAGCCTTAGTTGATTCTGAGATTGCAGCCTTTAAATCATTTGTATTTGTGATGTTACATTTGATAAACAATGGCTTATGTTTGTACTTTGAAGAAACTTGATCTAAAAACTCATCACAATTCGACCTCTGGACAAAAGCCACTTTTGCGCCCTGCGACAAAAAGCCTTCAGTAATTGAGGCTCCAATTCCAGAACCTCCACCCGTAATAAAAACAGACATATCTTCTAAATCATTAAAAGTTGCGTAATTTTTCATTAGTGTGATTCTCGGTTAGGAAGGCGAGTATCTTTACCCACCAAAAAATTTAAATCTGCACCTTTATCAGCCTGCATAACTGTTTCAACATAAAGTTTCGCGTAGCCACGCGTATAACTCTTTTTTGGTTGTTTTTTTGACTTTAGGCGCTTGTTAATTTCTGCATCTGAAACCAATAACTCAAGCAGTCCATTCTTGGCATCAACTTGTATACGATCACCGGTTTTTACAATTGAAATTGGGCCGCCAGCATGGGCTTCTGGAGCAACATGCAAGACTATGGTTCCAAACGCTGTTCCTGACATTCTTGCATCGGATATACGAATCATATCTCTCACGCCCTGCTCAACAAGAACCTTAGGAATTGGCATATTACCAACCTCTGGCATACCAGGATAGCCTTTGGGGCCGCAACCCTTTAAAACCAGAATGGAGTCTTTTGTAACTGACAGGTCAGGACGATCAATATTTTTCTTTAAATCCTCAATGTCCTCAAAAACATAAGCCTCTCCTTCATGGCAGAGCAAATTTTCAGAAGCTGCAGCTGGTTTAATAATAGCTCCATTTGGCGCAAGATTTCCTCTAAGCACTTTCAATCCAGCTGAATGCTTAAGTGGCCTTTCAATCGTTCTAATAACATCTTCGTTCAGAATTTCTGCTTCATTGAAGTAATGAGTAATATCTTTATTTAATACTGTATTTGCGGGCTTAATAAAGCTCTTAATTTGATCCATAACGGCCGGTATTCCTCCGGCATAACAGAAATCTTCCATTAGATATTTTCCTGAAGGCATACAGTTGACTAGTAATGGGATGTCTTCAGTTTTTTCAAAATCCTCTAAATTTAACTCAATTTCTGATCTTCCAGCAATCGCTAACAGATGAATCACTGAATTAGTAGAGCCACCAATAGCACTATTCAAAGTGATTGCATTTTGAAAACTTTCCTTCGTTAAAATCTTTGATAAGCAAAGCCCTTCTTCAACCATCTCCACAATTCTTTTGCCTGACAAATGAGCAAGGGTCATTCGTCTTGCGTCGACTGCAGGGAGCGTCGCATTTGTTGGTAAACTCAGTCCCATGCCCTCCACTAGGCTTGCCATTGTCGAAGCAGTCCCCATTGTCATACAGACTCCTGAAGAACGACTCATGCCTGTTTCAGCTGCCATAAACTCTTTTAGTGTCATTTCTCCAGCTCTTACCTCTTCTGAGAAGCGCCATACATCTGTTCCAGAGCCTATATCTTGGCCTTTGTATTTTCCGTTAAGCATTGGACCCGATGAGACAACAAGTGTTGGCAAGTCAACACTGGCCGCACCCATAAGTTGGCCAGGCGTTGTTTTGTCACAGCCGCCTAAAAGAACTACTCCATCAATTCCATAGGCCCTGATACTTTCTTCAACATCCATTGACAAGAGGTTTCGGAAAAGCATTGCTGTTGGCTTCATTTGAGTTTCGCCTAGAGACATTACCGGAAATTCAAGAGGGACTCCTCCAGCCTCCCAGACCCCTCGCTTAACACCCTCAGCGAGATTTCTCAAACCTGCATTACAGGGGGTAAGCTCAGACCATGTATTACAAATACCAATAATCGGGCGGCCATCAAAAACATGGTCAGGAAGACCTTGACTTTTCATCCAGCTACGATGAATAAAGCCATCTTTATCCATTTTTCCGTACCAGTTCGATGAACGACGTTTATTAGATTTGGTCATGCTGCCTTATCTCCCTCTATCACCATCATATTTGCTGGAAAAACTTTAGGTAATTGCAAACCTTGAGTCATGAGAAATTGTCCACTTAGCCTCAATTTGTTTGTGAAAAGACCTTCCTTTGACTTGCTCAATGACTTTATTTCTTGATTGTTAATAAGAGAAACATTATACATCGACCTAGAGTCAAGCCCAGCAAGCACTAAGGAGACTGATGAACTCAATTCTGAAGCAGTATTTTGACCTGCAAAAACTACAAAATGATCATTCTTAGAATTGATTTGAATTTCAGCAGTGATGCTATCATCAATGCATGGAAGCCTAAGAACATTTGCTGACATCATCCATTCTCTATTCTCTTTCCACCATTTTGTTATTGATTTAAGGAGTGTCTTATCTTCTGAAGACAGTTCTCTTGGGTCCATCTCAAAGCCCATATGTCTCTGCGCAGCAACCCAAGCTCTAAAAGACATAGATAACACTCGTCCTGATGTATGACAAACCTCTGGACCAACATGACTCCCGGTTACAGATAAAGGAAGCCATAAAAGCGCCTCATGCTGAATCCGCAACCTTTCTAGAGCGTCATTACTGTCGGACAACCAAACTCTTTGGGTATGCTCTAAAACACCATAATCAATTCGGCCGCCACCTGAAGAACACGATTCAATTTCGAGAGACGGATGTGCCTCTCTTATTCGGTTTAAAAGGCTATATAGAGCTCTTGTTTGAGATGCATCTGGGTAAGGTAATACTCTGTTATGGTCCCATTTGATATACTCTATTGGATACTCATTTAAGATAGAGTCAATCCTCTCAAAAATATATTCTTGTGCTTCTTTGATAGAAATATCAAGAACGTATTGCCCTCTTCCGAGCGCTTGGTTTTCTTCTCCCAAAATCCAATCTGGATGAGAGCGAAATAAATCACTATCTGGACTAACCATCTCTGGCTCAAACCACAGTCCAAAGGTCATCCCAATAGAATGGATATGGCTAACTAAGGGATGCATTCCTTGTGGATATTTTTGATTATCGACAAACCAGTCTCCTAGGCTTGAATTAGCGCTATTACGTCCCTTGAACCATCCATCATCAAGCACAAACCTTTCAGCGCCAATATCAGCGGCTATGGTTGCTATCTCTTTGAGCTCATCAATGTTATGATTAAAGTAGACCGCCTCCCAGCAGTTATAGTGAACAGGCCTTAAAGAATCTTTTTTGAAATCGACAATTCTATTTTCCACAAAGTCTCTAAATAAAAAACCTAAACCGCCCATTCCACTATTAGAATGGCAAATATAAAGCTTTGCAGTTTCGAAACTTACCCCAGGACTTAATTCACTATTCTCTGTATTTCCAAATTGGATTTGTCTTCGTCCATCCTGAAGTTGCTCCGCTATCATGCGATGCCCACCAGACCAGCCATAGTGAAAACCATAACAGGACCCGACATTCTCTCTACTTTCAACTGTTGGAATTATTAAGCCTGGAAAATGAGCGTGACTAGTCGTCCCGACTCTTGACTCTCTTAGATGAACGCCAGTTACCCATGGAGTGATTTGTCGCCTAAATTCACCACTCCAATGACCACCATAATCAAGCATCTCATTGCTTGCTTGTGTGACCTCTATAACAGGAGTGGAAAGCCACTCCATAATGACTGGACTCTTACTTTCAATCTTTGAACTTAAAGCATATACGTCATTATCTTTCATTGCATTAACATAGGCCGAATAAGTAAGCCCTAAAGATTTGTCTTTATATATCAAAGTTAAAGAGGTTGTGTCTACCTTATCACTATGAAATACAAATCTTGGTGAAAGCATATGACCATGAATATCTCGAACCTTGCATCCCAATTGCCCAGTAAAGTTAGCCGATTGCTCCGGCAAAATTGAGAGGTCAGGAACTTGATCTAATAGATTATCACCCCAGTCTTTTTTTGATGCTTCATTCAACTCATCTAAGTTTTCATGATCTGGCAACCTATTGCCCCAGTATATAGCGCAGGGCAATCTATTATCAGTGGATGACAACACCAACGTCTGATTCTCAGTATCAAGTCTCCAATGCTTCATTATTTAACGGCTCCCAGTGTTAGCCCAGCAATAAAGTGTTTCTGCATCAGGAAAAACATCAATACAGGAGGCAGTGCTGCAATGATTGAGCCAGCCGATACTAAGTGCTGGTTATATACCCATTGCCCATTGAGTGAATTTAAACCGGCAGTAACTGGCATTGCCTCAGCACCCTGTGTTAATACTATGGCCCAAAAATAATCATTCCATATAAAAGTAAAAATTAATACCGACAAAGCGGCCATTGCAGGACGCATCAGTGGCACAACAATATGCCAGAAAATTTTAAATTCTGAAACCCCTTCAACTCTTGCAGACTCTATAAGCTCATAGGGCAATGCCCTGATAAAGTTCCTCATAAAAAAAGTACAAAAACCCGTTTGGAATGCTATATGAAAGGCCACTAAACCCCAAACTGAGTTATATAACCCAAGTGACAAAGACAAGTCTCTGACTGGAACCATAAGTATCTGAAAAGGTATAAAGTTTCCAGCAACAAATATAAAAAACACGAATAGATTAAGCTTAAAACGATAAACACCTAATGCAAAGCCAGTCAGACTAGATAAAACGATAGCACCAATCACTGTAGGTATAGTAATCTTGAAGCTATTGAGTATGTAGTATCCTAGTGGAGAGTTTGTAAAAACTGCAGTATAGTTTTCTACAAAGTTAATTGAAGTTGGCATTCCCCAATAATTTCCAGAATTAATATCTGCTCCAGAGCGAATTGATGTTAAGGCAACTGCTAGGAGCGGAAGTAACCAAATAACAATAGAAATTGGAAGTGCTATCTTATACAGGAGCTGAGTTGATGGTCTAGTTCTTTCTATTGGGGTTGGAAACATAATCAGCCCCCCTTCTCATCACGATAAAGTCTATAAAGAATTGTCGCAATATAAACCATCATTATTAATAAAAGAACAACTGCAATAGCTGCACCATAACCCATTCGAAACCCATACTCTGAAAAGGCTTTTTCATACATATAATAGGCGAGAACTCTACTTGAGCCCCATGGACCACCACCTGTCATAATATCAATTAAATCGAAAGACCTTAACGCTCCAATAATGGTAACCACCACAGCTATAAAAGTTGCAGGTTTGAGTTGAGGTAAGATCACATACCACAGCATTCTCCAGCCTCTCGCGTTATCAATTCGACCCGCCTCAATTTGTTCAGGGTCGACTGAGTTCAGGCCAGTTAAATATAAAATCATGCAGTAAGCCGTTTGAGGCCATAAACCTGCAGCAATAATGCCGTAGGTAACATAGTCCTCCTCAGCAAGAATAGCGATTGAATCAAAACCAAAAAATTCTAAAATGATATTTAATAGCCCATTAGATGGATCATAAAACCAGCTAAATACAAGGCCAACCACAACCTGAGAAATAACAAAGGGAAAGAAAAATATAGATTTATAAATCCTTATCCCTCTAACTGTTTGATTAAGAAATAATGCTGCAAAAAGCCCTGCTGGCACCGCTAGAAGGTATAAAACAAGCCAAATAACATTATTTTTTAATGAAACAATGAAGTACTCATCGTCTAAAAGTTCAATATAGTTTTCAACCCCAATATAGGTTTTCGCACCTAAACCATCCCACTGATAAAAACTTAAATTAATAGATTGAAAAATAGGAAAGATAACATAAAGAGCAAACATAAAGATACCTGGGGCCAAAAAAATCCATGGCGCTATCTTCAGTTGATTATTTTTCCAGTAAGAATACATACCTACTTCAGATTTTAAAAAAAATTGAAAAAAAAGTCCCGTGTCAAGAATACTTGAACACGGGACATAGTAAAACCTTATTGTTTAATAAAGTTTTTGACGAGCCTTTTCTAGACGCTCTAGAATCTTCTCTAAACGCTCAGGCTTAACCATGAACTCTTGAAAAGCTTCCATACCAATTGAAGCCATTTCTGCTTTAGTATCACGATCATAGAACTGAGCAACACCGCCAGGTGCATCATTATTAAGCATACTGAATGCTTGATTTAAGAACTTGTCATCAGTTACGCCTGCGCCAGCATTTGTAGGTAGTTGTCCAAGTGCTTTATTCCAAGCCGTCTGAACGTCAGGACGGGCTGCATAAGCTAAGAAACGCTTAGCATCAGCAACGTTCTTCGCACCAGCAGTTAGATGTAAAGTATCCGTAGGCGCCTCTTCAGCCATTGGAACTCCTGGAGTAATTGCAGGAAATTGGAATAAACCAAGTGAGCTATCATCTAAACCTAGCTCCTTTAATGGAGCCACAGCAAAGTTACCCATTACATACATAGCAGCCTCACCATTAGCCATTGGAGCTAAAGCTTCCTGCCAGCTAAGTGCAGCATGATTCTCAAGGAAGAAACCGCCATCAATAAGCTGCTGATAGTTAGCCATTGTTGCGCGCACTCTGTCATCAGTCCAAGCAATATCACCACTAGTTAGAGCCATATGGAAGTCATAGCCATTTGTACGAAGGTTTAAGTAGTCAAATACACCACCTGCAGTCCATAGCCACTTAGTTCCAATTGTAATTGGAGTAATGCCATTAGCCTTTAAAGTTTCACCAGCAGCAATAAACTCATCCCAATTTGTAGGAACTGCAATACCTAGGTCTTCAAAGATATCTTGACGATAGTAAACTCCCCAGTTGTAATAAGTGTATGGAATACCCCATTTCTGACCATCCATAGTCATACCTGGAGCTGAAGAAGCCATCAATGAATATAGACCTTGGTCAGCCCATACATCGTCAATTGGTGCAAATAAACCTGCCTCAACAAATGGTGCCATCCTGTTTCCTGCATACCAGAAAGCAATATCTGGAGCATCAGCACTCAGGAAGTTGCGAATTGCTGACTTATAACCTTCATGATCAAAAAGGTTATAAACAACATCAACATCCGGGTTTTCAGCTTCAAATCCATCAATAACAGCCTGGAAAGCAGCTTTTGGTGCTGGATCTGAAGTGTCACCATTAATGACAAGAGTTCCAGCAACAGCAGAAGTACCAGCCAGAATACCGGCAAGTGCTAATGCTATTTGGTTTTTAAATATTTTTTTCACTTTTTATCTCCTATTTATAAAAAAAGTAAACTTCTTTTTTGATTACATACTTTTGTGAAGAAATTCACTTAAATATGAAAAATCATCATTAAGTATACATCAATATGAATTCATTTTAATAATTTTTTCCAAATATTAGTACAAGGTTTCACTAAATGGAACTAATTAAAAAAATTATAGAAATTTCAACAATATCAGCTTCTTAAATTAATAAAGTATTAGAGTGTAAAATGTACATATTCTTAATCAGGAGAGACATTATGAGTATGCCAGGACCATTTGAATTAATTATTATTTTAGTGATTGTGCTTTTAATATTTGGTGGCAAAAGACTTAAAAATATTGGCAATGACCTTGGAGGAGCAATTAAAGGCTTCAAATCCTCGATGAAAGAATCTGATACTGAAGAAAAGGAAGAGATCATTGAAGCCAAAGTTGAGGCTAGTGATGATCAAACTGATAAGAAATAAATTCCTTTTTCTAATTACACAACTCCATGTTTGATTTTGGCTTCTGGGAAATTGCCATCATTGGCATTATTACTCTTATTGTTGTTGGTCCAGAAAAGATGCCATCCCTTGCAAGAAAGGCTGGGCTATATTTTGGCAAGTTTAATAAATTTTTGAACAAAATTAAGTCAGATATTAACGAAGAGTTAAAAGTGGACGAGATTAAAGAACAGATATCTATGGACGAGGAAAAGGTAATGTTTTCAGAAGTAACTGAAGATATTCAATCAAGTGTTGATTCGCTCAAAGAAGAAAACATCTTTTCAAACAAAAAACCAAAATAACAAATGGCTGATCAAAAGCATTCATTGGAAAAGCTTCCTTTAGTTCAGCACCTTATTGAGCTAAGACAATCTCTATTACGCTCTGTAATTGCAATTGCTATTTTTTTCATCATTTTGTTTCCTTTTGCTGATGAAATCTATAATTTTATTGCGGCGCCTATTGTTCAAGCAATACCAGGATCAAATCTGATAGCAATAGGTGTCATATCACCCTTTCTAACACCCCTGAAAATGTCCTTAATATTAGCTATCTATGTAGCAATGCCCTATCTTCTTTATCAGCTCTGGATGTTTGTTGCACCAGCCCTATATCGTCATGAAAAGAG
>CAZESR010000015.1:0-26159 GCA_964515065.1 uncultured Piscirickettsiaceae bacterium | reverse complement strand
TTATATCTGCAAAGTATTTGAATAGCACTGCTTTTCCCTCCATAACCGGCTTTGCCGCTAAAGGACCAGCATTACCAAGTCCCAACACTGCAGAACCATCCGTTATGACAGCTACTAAATTTCCTTTAATAGTATATTGATTGACTTTACTAGGATCTTTAACAATTTCTCGAACGGGTGCTGCAACGCCAGGGCTGTATGCTAAACTCAGATCTTGATCATTATCAAGTTTTTTACTAGAGGAAACATTAATTTTTCCAGGTTTTCCTTCATTGTGATAGGCTAAAGCTCTATCATGCATGGTTTTTTTTAACATTACAGTCTTTTATTTTAAGAAAAATAATTTTATTGATTATGAAGTTCAATCATATACTCAAACTCTTTCTAAAATCTGACTGAAACTAAGTAATTTTTGTATATTAATCTACAAACTCTTCACCAATTTTTATATCAGATCTAAGCGTATCAAGAGCATCATTAAGCGTAGTCTGCTCATAATCTGAAAGATTGCCATAGCTAAGTATTTTTTCAACACCATTCTTGCCCAAAAGAACAGGTTGGGCAAAAAATCTAGCCAACTCTCCAGAGCCCTCAACATAAGTACATTCAATAACATCTTTTTCGCCATTTAATGCACGAACCAGTGAAAGGCCAAACTTTGCAGCAGCTTGTCCCATTGATAGAGTTGCTGAACCTCCCCCTGCTTTAGCCTCAACAACCTCAGTACCTGCATTCTGAATGCGTTTTGTCATTGCAGCTGCATCTTCATCACTAAATTCATACCCAGACTGAGACAAAAGAGGAAGAATAGTTATTCCAGAATGTCCACCTATAACAGGAACATTGACATCTCTAGGATCTTCATCATATATTTCAGCAACAAAAGTGCTTGAACGAATAACGTCAAGTGTAGTTATTCCAAACAATCTTGAAGCGTCATAAACACCTTTCTTTTTTAAAACTTCAGCGGCAATTGCAACAGTTGTATTAACGGGATTAGTAATAATACCTATCATAGCTTTTGGACAATTCTCTGCACAAGAAGAAACTAAGTTTTTTACAATACCAGCATTAATATTAAAAAGATCAGAACGGTCCATTCCCGGTTTGCGAGCCATTCCCGCTGAAATTAGGACTATATCAGCGTTTACCAATGCAGGAGAGGGGTCTTCTCCTGAAAAACCTTCGACTTTAACCGCCGTTGGGATGTGGCTAAGATCTGCAGCTACTCCAGGAGTTACTGGTGCAATATCATATAATGACAATTCAGTTCCCGCCGGCAACTCAGTTTTAAGTAAAAGGCCAAGTGCTTGTCCAATTCCGCCTGCTGCTCCTAATACAACTACTTTCATTTAAACTCCCTTTTTAATAATTTAAATATGTTTATAAAATTTTATTCATCGCAGCAATATTGCTAACTGAAATCTCTTTTGGACAGACGGTTTCGCAATGACGATGATTAGAACAACTCCCAAAACCTTCTTGCTCCATCTGATTAATCATCCTTTCTGCACGCTTTGTACCTTCAATTTTTCCTTGTGGTAGTCGCTGAAAATGATTTATTTTTGCAGCCACAAATAATGAAGCTGATGCATTTGGACAAACTGCAACGCATGCACCGCAACCGATACAAATTGCCGAATCAAAAGCACAATCAGCATCATCTTTGTTAATTAACTGTGAATTGGCCTCAGGCGCAGAACCCACTGAAGTAGAGATAAAACCACCAGATTGAATAATTCGATCAAACGCTTCTCTCTTTACAGCCAAATCTTTTACAATCGGAAAACTCTTAGCACGCCAAGGCTCAATCCATAGCTCAGATCGGTCAGCATAATCTCTCATATAAAGCTGACACGTTGTTGTGGCTTTCTTCTCTCCATGCGGATGTCCATTAATCACTAACGAGCAAGTACCGCAAATACCCTCTCGACAATCATAATCAAAAACAACACAATCCTCACCCTTATCAATGAGATCTTCATTTAACTGATCGAGCATTTCGAGAAAAGAGGTGTCGCTGTCAATGTCGTTGACATTGTATGTGACAAACTGTCCACTAGACTCGGTATTTTTTTGACGCCAGATATGTAATGTAAAATTCATTTATAGTCCCTGTAAGTAGGTTTAATAAACTCAAAATCAAGATGCTCCTTATGAAGAGTGGGTTCATTTTCATTAAACTCCCAGGCTGCAACATAACCAAAATTTTCATCATCTCTCATTGCATCACCACTCTCTGCGAGGAACTCGAGCCTTGCATGCGCTCCACAAGATTCTTCTCTGTCAAGTGCATCAATACACATCAAATGTCCTAACTCAATAAAGTCAGCCACCCTCCCAGCCTTTTCAAGAGTCTGGTTAAAGTCCTTATCAATGCCGGTCACTTTAATATTTTTCCAAAAGTCGGTTTTTATTTGCTCAATTGATTTGATTGCCTTTTTTAGGGACTCCTTATCTCGAGCCATTCCACACGAAGTCCACAAAATACTACCTATTTTTCTATGAAAATAGTCTGGTGAATGTTTTGGGTCAGGAGCATTCATAAGTCTCTCAATACGATTTTTTACGGACTCAACGGAAGATATTACTTCTGGATGATTATGAGTAATTTCTTCAAATTTTCCTTTTGCAAGATAGTTAGCAACCGTCTGAGGGGCAACAAAATACCCATCTGCTAAACCTTGCATTAAAGCTGATGCTCCAAGTCTGTTTGCACCATGATCAGAAAAATTCGCCTCTCCACAGGCAAACAATCCATCAATAGTTGTCATTAAGTTGTAATCTACCCAAAGTCCACCCATAGTATAGTGCGGTGCAGGGTAGATTTTCATAGGAACCTCGTAAGGATTCTCTCCAGTGATACTCTCGTACATATCAAATAGATTTCCATACTTCTCTTTGACTTTTTCAGCTCCCATTTTTTGAATGACAGAAGAAAAGTCCAGATAGACACCAAGGCGCAGATTATTGACAATAGAGCCAACACCACGGCCCTCATCACAAATACCTTTGAGTGTCCTTGATGCTATATCTCTAGGCACAAGGTTTGCAAAAGCAGGATACATTCGCTCAAGAAAATAATCCCTATCTTCTTCTGGAATATCATTAGGATTTTTATCACAATCTTCAATATTTTTAGGAGCCCAGATACGTCCATCGTTTCTCAAAGATTCACTCATTAAAGTTAACTTTGATTGACTGTCACCAGTTGGTGGTACGCAAGTTGGATGAATTTGTGTAAAGCTTGGGTTAGCAAAGTAAGCACCATTTTTATGAGCCCTCCATGTTGCTGAAGTATTGCAACCCTTTGCATTAGTTGACAGGTAGTAAGCATTACTATAGCCTCCAGTACACATCACTACGCAATCAGCCAAATGGGAAGAAATTTCTCCAGTGACCAAGTCTCTAACAACTATACCTCTAGCCTTACCTTCAATAATAATGACCTCCAACATCTCGCACCTTGACTTATGCTTCACTCTTCCAGAGGCAACCTCCTTACTCATTGAACTGTATGCACCCAAGAGAAGCTGCTGACCAGTTTGCCCTCTTGCATAAAAGGTACGAGAAACCTGAGTTCCCCCAAAGGAACGATTAGCTAAATATCCACTGTACTCTCTAGCAAACGGAACGCCCTGAGAAACCGCTTGATCAATAATGTTGCAACTGAGTTGTGCCAAACGATAAATATTGGACTCTCTTGCTCGAAAATCGCCGCCTTTAATGGTGTCATAAAAAAGCCTCCATGTACTATCGCCATCGTTTTGATAATTCTTGCTTGCATTGACACCACCCTGTGCGGCAATAGAGTGTGCTCTTCTTGGACTATCGTTATAACAGAAAGATTGCACGTTATATCCCGCTTCCCCTAAGGTTGCGCATAACGAGGCTCCTGCTAAACCCGTACCGATAACAATAATGTTGTACTTTTTTCTATTTTGAGGTGCAATAAGGGATAGGTCAAACTTGTGTTTCTCCCATCGATTTTCTAAAGGCCCAGTTGGCACATTTGAGTTAAGCTTATGCATACAATACACCTATTGGAATTGAAATAAAACCAGCCATAATTAAGACCACAATAACGAGCGCAAGACCCTTTCTTTGATTGCTGGAAATACCGAGAGTCTGAAAAACATTAGTAAGACCATGATGCAAATGAGTCGAGACTGCGATCATACCCAAACCATATATAGACCACATGACTGGACTTCGAAATATTCTTTCAACCTCAGCATATAAATCAACCGCATCAACCGAAAGCATTTGATAAGAATGAGTAACAATAAAAATAAGAATTATTGAAGCACCAGACCAGGCAATAATCCTGGGTACGGCTTTAGGGTAAGGCTTTTTATAGCGATTACCTGAACTGACATTATTTGAGAGCTGCCTTGAAATCGCAGTAACAACATGAAAGGACAATGTCAACAAGAGCAATCCTAATAAAATTGGGTAAAAAACTGAGCTTTGTAACCAAACATTAAATCCTGTAAAGGCCGCTTCACCAGAGTGAAAGGTTAAAACACTAAATAAATGAAAAATTAAATATACGAACCAAATTAGGCCGGCTATAGCCATCAATTTTTTTAGATTTATTGTGCGATTTTTAGTAAAGTTCATCGAATTCTTGACGTGGTTGAAGGTTCTCTTTTTTAATTGTCCTTACACAACTGTTATAGCGCAATACAGGGTCAGCACAATGTTCTGGCGCCATCTTTTCAGCGATTTCGAATTCCGAAATCGCCTCAATAAATGCATCATAGGCAAAAGAACGTGACATTGAGTGTTTTAGCAGGCTCCTCGCCTGCCTTTCCAGGAAAATCCCAGAGTAATAATGTTGTAAAAAATTAGAATTAAGCTTCTGGATACTATCAGTAATCTTCTTATGATGAACTTTTGATTCACTTTGAGATAATTGATCTGTAAGAGCAAGAATATAGATAATCAAAGCCTCTTGATTTTTTTCGTCAACAGCAAAGATATCTAGACAGATACTTATTGCCATATCTGGCTGAAGCAGTGAGCGATACTGCTTTGCTCGCTCAAGAACGTCCTCTATTGAATCTTTGTCAATCTTATGATATTCCATATTAAATGGCATTAGTTATTGATTCTAATTACAATTTTAATCTTATTATTTATTAACTTAAACCCAAATTCTAGATTCTGCGTTCTCAAATGCATCACTAAAATTATAAAAATAATCTTCTGCATGGTACATCAGAGGGGTGAATTTTAGACCTAATTCACCCAAAGTTTGATGTTTTTTTTGTGAGGAAATATAGTTTTTTATATTGTAAAAAAAACTAGATATCTAAATAAGACTCCAGGGAGTCATCCATAGCCTCTAGCCATGGCGTATGATGAGGCGGAGATTGAGTTCCAGTCATCAAAGAGGCATGAGACTTATCTCTAAATGTCATAATGCCATCTTTTTTATTGTGCTTCCAGTCTATAAAAGTTCTATTGACGCCTTCAATATCAAAACTTGGATAATCAGTTTCATCAATGAGCATCTGAGTGTAGGCACCCTGAAAGTCAATTGCATAAGCGGCATCATCTTGAGCAGTCTCCCTCTTATGCCACTCAAGGGTATGAGCTTGCATTTCGCTAAAAGAAGGCAAATTAATTTTATTTAAAATAACGTCTCTTGCATACCAAGCCTGAGCGTCAAACATGTTGAATGTATACCATTGATCCTGCATGCCAAGGTACATCAGTTTAGTGTTTTGCTCCCAAACAACCCCCTTGTATAGTCCAAGTGGATAGAGAATATTGTTAGTTTTTAATCTTAAGCTATCAGGCAGGAAAGGGAAGTGATGAATATAACCGGTACAAAGAATAATTGAGTCAACATCTTTTGACGTTCCATCAGCAAAGAAAGCGGTGTTACCTTCAACTCTTTCTAAAGCTGGCTTTTCTTCCCAATTAGCTGGCCAATCAAAGCCCATTGGTGCTGTTCTGTAGCTACTGGTGATTGATTTAGCGCCATATTTGTAACATTGTGATCCAATATCCTCAGCGGAGTAACTACTGCCTATAACTAAGATATCTTGGCCTTTAAATTCTAAAGCGTCTCTAAAATCATGTGCATGCAATATTCTTCCATTAAAGTGACTAAATCCCTCATACTCTGGAACATTTGGAGTAGAGAAATGTCCACTTGCAACGATAACGTAATCAAATTCTTCAGTATAAGTTTCATCATCAGCTAGATTACAAACAGTCACAGTAAATTGTTTACTTGACTCATCATATTCAACATTTCTAACAGAAGTATTAAAACGAATCTTGTCTCTAACATTTGCTTTCTCTACTCTTCCCTGAATGTAATCAAACAAAACTTCTCTTGGAGGAAAAGATGCAATTGGATGACCAAAGTGCTCTTCAAAATAATAGTCAGCAAACTCCAAGCATTCTTTTGGTCCATTAGACCACAAGTATCTATACATACTACTGTGGGCAATTTCGCCATTCTCATCCAAGCCAGTTCTCCAGCTATAATTCCATAAACCGCCCCAATTATCTTGCTTTTCGAAACAGATAATTTCAGGAATACTTTCCCCTTTTTCTTCTGCTGATTTGAACGCTCTTAATTGAGCGAGACCACTTGGGCCAGCTCCGATAATCCCAACTCTTTTGTTCATTTATTCTCCTTTTAAACAATCCCAATAAATAACCTTAATAATCTGGGGTTATTAAAGAATTTTATAGCACCATTTAGATTCATTCTAAATAAATTTAACAAATAATTTCTGAATTTATAAAAAATAAAAGAAGAAAGTATAAAGTGGCAAATATTGGTAAATAATGGTATAAAATGGATTTATGTTTCGTGGTATTCATCTTCTCTCTATTGACTCTAAAGGAAGGCTAAAGATTCCTGCTCGTCATCTTGAGCAAGTCCAAACAAAATCATCTGGAAAAATGGTTTTGAGTGTTCATCCAGATGACTCTTGTTTAGTTTTATACTCCTTGAAAGACTGGGAGAAGCTCGAATTAAAGATTGGGAAACTGCCATCATTAAACATTCATACTAAAAAATTATCCAGAAAACTAATCGGCCATGCGTGTGAATGTGATCTAGATAAGTTCGGAAGAATTCTTATTCCAAGCTCTCATATTAAGTATGCCAACTTAAATAATAAGGCTATTCTAAGTGGTCAGGGCAAGAGCTTTGAAATTTGGGATGAAAGAATTTGGAAAGATCAAATTGAAAAACTTGACAGGCTCAGCAGTCAACAAGAGATTCCTGAACAAGTCTCATCGCTTTCTCTTTAGTTTAATGTTATTGTCTATGAAGAATGCATGACTAAAATCAAATCAGATCATCATGATTCAGTGCTTTTTGATGAAGCTATAAAAAGTTTAAATATTAAGTCAAATGGCGTCTATATCGATGCAACCCTAGGCCGAGGTGGCCACACTCAAGGGATACTCAATAAACTTGGAAAATCAGGAAGAGTAATAGGATTTGATCAAGATATTGAGGCAATATACTATGCTGAAAGAAACCTAACTGACAGTCGTTTAAGCTTAATTCATAGCAACTTTTCGAAGTTAAATCAACAACTTGAAAAATTAAAATTGATTGGAAATGTTGATGGCGTCTTAATGGACCTTGGTATCTCCTCTCCACAAATTGATAATGCCGAAAGAGGATTCAGCTTTAATAAAGATGGAGCACTCGACATGAGAATGGATCAATCACAAAAAATGACAGCAGCTATTTGGCTTAGGGAGAGTAGTGAGAAGGTTATTGCTGATGCACTTTATCAATTTGGTGAGGAAAAAAGAAGTCGAATTATTGCCTCAACAATTAAGGAATATCAAAAAAATAATAATATAGAATCAACTCTTGAGCTTGCAGACCTCATTAAATCTGTGGTTAAGTCAGACAAAAATAAACATCCTGCCACTCGCTCCTTCCAAGCTATAAGAATTGCAATTAATGATGAACTCAAAATGCTCTCTGATGCGCTTAATCAATCAATTAGGGCATTAAAGAAAAATGGCAGACTTGCAATTATTACTTTTCACTCTATAGAAGATAGAGTTGTAAAACAATTTATCCAAAAAAACTCCCGCCCAAAACAATTGCCAAAGGGTTTGCCGATTATTTCAAATATGAGCAATCCACTCATTTTGAAAGATCTTGGAAAAGTTAAACCAACAAATGAAGAGATAAAAATAAACAGGAGATCAAGAAGCGCAATACTTAGAGTAGCTGAAAAATGCTAGCAATATTTCAAACAAAAATAGTGTTCAATACTATTTTGATTGTTTCAATAATAAACCTATCAATATTAAGTATTCACTGGCATCATGAAATGTACTTGCTTCATAGAGAAGAAAAAACTCTTAAATCTGAAAATGAAAAAATAAATGCTTTAAATAGGCAGCTCTTAATGGAGTACTCCGAAATTCAAAGTGGGGTGAATGTTTACCAAAAGTCTATGGATGAACTCAAGATGTTTGCTCCAATTGAGTCTGAGTGGGAGGATGTTAGTATATGAGGATTGCTCGAGTTCAAGGTTACAGAAATAGACAAGCACTTATAAAAATTTGCTTTACATTGATTGTCTTAATTTTTACTTATCGAACTTTTACTGTTAGTGAAATTAAAGCTAATGATATTTCATTAAAATCAAAAGCCTCAAAAAATTCAGAATTTTCTTTAGTTGAAAAATCTATCAGAGGTAATATTCTAGATAGGCATGACAATCTTCTTGCAATTAATCTAATTCATAAAAAAATAAATCTCGATCCGATGATTCTTCAAGATGAATACATTGACCTATTAGCAGATGCCTTAGATTTACCTCGGCAAAAGTTTAGAGAAGAAATTGCAAAAAAGAAATCTAATAACAGGAAGTATTTCATTGTTAAAGATAAGCTTAAAGTAAATGACCCTATTTTAAAAAATATAGCTGAGCTTAAAAAAATGCGCTCTAAAGTTTGCTTTACAGAAGTAAAAATTCCATCTCTTACATTGATTGATAAAGCAAAAAAAGTTGTTGGTTTAAAGCCAGCAATAAAAAAAAGTTTTGAAGATAATAAATGCTCTAGACAAAAAATTGCCGGTGTTGCCATTGAATCTAGTGGATTTCGTTACTACCCCAAAAAGGATTCCATTGCTCCATTAATTGGAAAAATAAACTCTGAAAATATTGGAGTCTTTGGAATCGAAGCTGAGTACGATCGATATTTAGCTGGAATAAACGGCATTAAAAGGATTTCTGACAATAAAGATAATTCAAACATATATTATGATGCTGAAATCATTAAGAGTTTAAAAGAAGGTGAAAATCTTACTCTAACAATTGATTCAGATATTCAGTTTCATGTTTTTAATGCCATAAAAGAGCAGGCTGAATTTCATGAAGCAGATTCTGCTGCTGCTATCGTTCTATCACCAAATGGTGAAATACTTGCACTTGCTAACTATCCATCAACCAATCCTAATAATCTAGAAAATTATAGTGCTGATGATTATAGAAATCGTGTCCTTTCAGATAAAACTGAACCAGGTTCAACAATGAAACCGTTCACTATGTTGTTAGCTCTAGATAAAGGGATAATCACTGCAACTGATGATGAGTTAATTGATGTTACTAAAAGAGTAGCCAATATTAAACCAGATAATAAATTTTTTCAAATGACAATTCAAAGAATTCTTGAAAAATCTCATAATCTTGGAACAGTGATGGTTGCAGAAAATATTGAAAATGAAGACTTTTATAACACCTGGGAAAAATTAGGTTTTGGTAAGTCTTTAGGCGTCATGCCTGGAACTGAAAATCAAGGCGAATTAAGACATTTCAGTAGTTGGAGAGATAGTGATAAAAGGTCTCTCTCATTCGGTCATGGACCTATGACAACAAATCTCGCACAGCTAGCAAGAGCCTACCTTGTCTTTGCCAATGAAGGCTCTATACCCTCACTCAAGTTAATTAAAACTGAGCATCATAATGAATCATTAGAGTATGTTTTTACACCAGAATCTACAAAAAGAATCTCTGAGATACTTGATTCTGTTGCATCAGATAATGGCTCTGGATACCGTGCAGTGATTGATGGATATTCAATTGCAGGAAAAACGGGCACAGCAGAAATTGTAATCGATGGTCAGTATAGTAAAGATGGCGCCAAGCGTACTTATTTTGTTGGCTATTCTCCAGCAGAAAAACCTAAATACATTATGGCTGTTAGACTCGACCATCCAAAAAAATGTTACCTCTCTTGGGATCCAACTCGAAGAAATCGATGTGAAGGATCAAATTCAGCCGCAATGGCTTTCCAAAAAGCAATGCAAAGAATACTGATTAATGATTCAGAAATAAATTCGCAAGTAGAAGGTTAGGATGATTTTTTCTGGTTTGCCGTCTTCAGCTTACTTTTCATGATACTTTGCATGACTGCTTTTTCTTCATCATGAGTTTTTGCAGAAAGTATAGATGCTTTTGTTGACTTTCTTTCATAATATTTCTCTGCAGCAGTTAGTGCATAGCCAAACTCCTCTTTAGCCTCAAATTCACTTAGAAAAGGCTCCATGGTGCTTAGCTCCTGCAAACGTAAATATACTCTCTCCTTCGCTTTATATGGCAACAGTAAAGCCTCTTTTGAAAGATCTGACTCCACTTGAGCATGCCTAATTAGTTCTACTAAAACTTCAGATTTTGGAAGATTTCTTGCACGCTCCTCAATCACACTAGTGGTCTCAGGATCATTCACAATTGATGGGTAATTGATTACGCAAGATATCATTCTTGACATCAAACTCTTCATACTAGAATTACTGTTACTGCTTATTTTTTTGTTAATAAGCTCAGGATTTAATTTATTTTGCTTCGATTGATTAGAACTTGCAAATTGATTATTTTGAGTTTTACTTTGTTCTACGGCCTTTTCCACTTGAATAATATTTTGGCCAATGGTATGTGCAATTCCTTCTATTAATTGTTGGCGATAGATTGCGTAGGTCACTAAATTGATTAAGGATGCTGATTTTTCTAAAAATATGGTTTTGCCTTCAATCGTATCGAATGGAACCTCCGATTTTATATGCTCAATCAGGAAACTTGAAAGAGTTTGAGCTCCTTCAATTCTTTTATTAAATGCTTTTGCAGACTCTTTATTAATAAGAGTATCAGGGTCTTCGCCTTGAGGCAATATAAGAAACTTGATAATTAGTCCTGAAGTTATTGAAGGCAAAGATGTTTTTAATGCCTTCCATGCTGCATCTCTTCCTGCCTTATCGCCATCAAAACAAAAAACAATGGTTTCTGCAGAGCGAGATAAAATTTGCAGGTGAGCTGGAGTTGTTGCAGTTCCAAGAGTTGCCACAACATTTGTAATACCTTGTTGATGAAGCGCTATCACGTCCATATAACCCTCTACCACAAGGATCGAATCAATTCTTCGACTGTATTTACGGCAATGGTAAAGACCATATAGCTCATTTGATTTAGAAAACAGCGGAGTTTCGGGTGAATTCAGATACTTAGGATTATCCTGACTAGATAAAACACGCCCTCCAAAACCAATCACATAACCTTTTGCATTATGTATTGGAAACATAAGACGATCTCTGAAACGATCGTAATAATCGTCTTTTTTATCTTTTTTTGAAACAATCATTCCCATTGAAAGAAGGTCTTGAATAGACTCTTCATTCTGACTATATTCATCAAAAAGATTAGTCCAGCCTGGTGGTGCAAACCCTAACTCGAATCTTTTGGCAATCGATCCACTAATTCCTCTTTTTTTTGCATAATTGACTACCTTATTTTTTACAGAAGAACTCTTAAGTTGATTTTGATAAAAATCATTGAGCTCTGCCATTATTTGGTTGTATCTCTTAAAGCGTTTATCTACTGGTTTGGCAGTTTGGTCATAGACGACTGAAATTCCAGATTCTCCTGCAACAGATTCAATGGCCTCTACAAAAGACAAATGATCATACTTCATAACAAAATCAATAATTCCTCCACTTTCTCCGCAACCAAAACAGTGATAAATTTGTTTAGTGGGAACTACAGTAAAAGAAGGAGTTTTCTCTTCATGAAATGGACAACAAGCCTTATAGTCCTTTCCTGCTTTTTTTAATGCTACACGCTTATTTATTAGATCAACAATATCTACTCTATTGGGTAAATCATTGATAAAATCTCTGTCAATAAATGGCATAATTTACAGCTTAGTCTTTAGATTAGGTTTCTTTTTATTTTAATGTTAAACACCGAATTCATTCACCCTAAATTCATACCAACCTGGATTCTAATTTTGCTAATGCGCATTGGAGTTTTTATTCCTTTCACTGTGCAGGTTATGATTGGAAAAACAATTGGTAGGCTGTTATATCCATTTATGCACAGACTTAGATCAACAGCTTACTCGAATATCTCTCATTGCTTTCCTGATAAAAAGCAAAACCAAGTCAATTTACTTGTAAAAAGACACTTTGAGGCAATTGGTATAAGTTTTTTTGAAACTGCAAATGCATACTTTGCCAGCGACAATAAAATTAGAAAGCTTCTTAATATTACTAATGAGAAAATTTTTAATGATGTACTAAAAGAAGAAGGGGGAATCATTCTTCTTTGTTCTCATTTTATGCCCCTCATGCTAGGGAGTCGTGCACTCCTCCTTAATTACACCATTGCGAACATATACAGACCTCAAAATAATAAATTATTTGATAAGATGATGGTTAAGGGATACAAAAAGAATGGTGCAGTAATGATTAAGAGTACTGACACTAGGTCCATAATCAAGGCAATAAATAATAGTCTTCCAATTTGGTATGCTCCAGACCAAGACTTAGGCAAAAATAATAGTGTGTTTGCGCCACTTTTTGGAATTCAAACGGCGACGGCTTCAGCCACAGCTAGATTAGCTAAAAATAATAATACTAGGGTTATTCCTTACAGCTTTATCAGAACTAAGAAAGGCTATTCAATGTCATTTGAAAAACCAATCTCAAAGTATCCTTCAAATGATCCAATTCAAGATGCAACAGTTGTAAATAAAATTCTTGAAAAGCAAATTAACAAAAATCCGGAACAATATTTGTGGATTCATCGTCGTTTTAAAACAAGGCCTAACGATGAAAAAAACTTTTACAAATTTAATTAATATTATTTGATTAGAAATACAACAATTCAAAAAAGTAGCGTATAATTCCCCACTTAATTTTTTGATACAATAATTACATATATGTCAATTGATACACAAGCCATTATTAAAGAATACCAAAAAGACACTTCTGATACTGGATCTGTTGATATTCAGGTCGCTCTTCTTACAGCAAGAATAAGACACCTAACGGAGCATTTTAAGACTCATAAGAAAGACCATCACTCCAGAAGAGGGCTTTTAAGACTTGTTTCACAACGTAAAAAATTACTTGCATATATTAAAAACAATGATCTTACAGCTTACGCTAATTTAATTTCGCGACTAGGCTTAAGAAAGTAATTAATTTTTAAGAGACAAAATTAAAGCCCCTATTTTGGGGCTTTTTTATTACTTGTCGCATTAAAATAGAACCATGGAACTATCTGCACACTACCAAAAAATAACTGAGCTTACCGAGCGAATGAGTATTTTGTCAGAACACCTCAAACTAGAGGAGAGAAAAGATCGACTTGAAGAAGTTAAATTGGAGTTAGAAAACCCAAATGTTTGGTCAAACCCAGAAAAAGCACAATCATTAGGAAAAGAAAGGGTTCAGCTTGACAATCTATGTGAAACATTTTCAAAGTCATCCAACATTTTGAATGACGCTAAAGAACTTTTAGAAATGGCTGAAAATGAAAATGATATTGATACAGTTAATGGTATTGTCGCTGACTTAGATGAAACAGATAATTTAATTTCAAAATATGAGTTTGAAAGAATGTTCAGTGGTGAGATGGACCGTAATTCTGCCTATCTTGATATTCAGTCCGGTTCTGGTGGAACTGAGGCGCAAGATTGGGCTGAAATGATTCTGAGAATGTACTTGAGATGGGGAGACAAACATAACTTTAAAGTTAAATTAATGGAAGTTTCAGCGGGTGATGTTGCTGGAATCAAGTCTGCAACAATTCATTTTGATGGTGAATATGCATTTGGTTGGCTTAGGAGCGAAATAGGCATCCACAGACTTGTTAGAAAATCTCCATACAATGCAAATGGCAAAAGACACACATCATTCTCATCAGTTTTTGTATCACCTGAGATAGATGATGATATTGAAATTGTAATTGACCCATCAGACCTCCGAATTGATACTTATCGCGCCTCTGGTGCCGGTGGTCAGCACGTCAATAAAACTGAATCCGCTGTTCGAATAACACATTTACCAACTTCTACCGTTGTTCAATGTCAAGATGGAAGATCTCAGCATGCAAACAAAGATCAGGCAATGAAGCAATTAAAATCAAAACTTTACGAACTTGAAATACAAAAAAGAAACTCAGAAAAGCAAGATGTTGAAGATTTAAAATCTGATATTGGATGGGGTCATCAGATTCGATCATATGTTTTAGACCAATCTAGAATTAAAGACTTAAGAACCGGCATTGAAAGCAGTAATACTCAAGATGTTCTTGATGGAAACTTGGATCAATTTATTGTTGCTAGTCTCAAAGCTGGCCTCTAAACAATTAATCACAATTAATCAAGAATGCAACTGTAAAATTAGAATGAAAATATAACACTAAAATGAAACCTCAAGATACCATTCAATTTAATGAAAAAGGCTTAGTTCCCGTTATTACTCAAGACTATTCTTCAAATGAAATCCTTATGATGGCATGGATGAATAAAGAAGCGTTAGAACTCAGCATTGAAACAAAAAAAGCTGTATATTTTTCAAGGTCAAGAAAAAAACTCTGGTTTAAGGGTGAAGAGTCAGGCAATTACCAAGACATTATTGAAGTCTTTACAGATTGTGATCAGGATGTTGTCTTGCTTAAAGTTGATCAAAAAGGCGGCATTGCTTGCCATACCGGTAGGGCCAAATGCTTCTTCAATAAACTGGAAGACAATGAATGGAAAATCGTCTCAAATGTAATTAAAGACCCAAAAGAAATTTATGGATAGCATTCTCATTGCACTAGAGAAAATTTTAGAAGAGAGAAAATCAGCTTCCGCTGATCAATCATATGTCTCCTCTCTATATAGCAAAGGAACTAACTCGATTCTGGAGAAAATTAGTGAAGAGTCTGAAGAAGTTATTAATGCGGTTAATGAGGAAGGTAGAAAAGAAATCATTCATGAAGTTGCAGATTTATGGTTCCACCTCTTAGTGCTTCTTCGTCACGAGGATATTAAAATTAAAGAGATTGAGACTGAACTAGCCAGACGTTTTGGGATATCGGGCCATGATGAAAAAGCCTCCAGAGAGACCAAATAAATTTTACTAGCCTAAAAGTTCAAAAGCACTGATAATGCCCTCGGCAACTTCTGAAATTCGCTTATTTTTATCCATTGCCATTTTTCTAAGGGACTGATAAGCCTCATCTTCAGTAATTTTTTTGTGCTTCATGAGAAGGCCTTTTGCTTTTTCAATTGATTTACGTTCAGCAAGTTGGCTTCTCGTTGCGTCTAACTCATCCTTTAGGGCTTGAAACTCCCTAAATCGAGCAATAGCAACATCAATAATGGGTTGCACTCTCTTTTCTTCTAGACCATCAACAATATATGCATTCACCCCTGATTTGATAGCAGTACCGGCCATATGCTCCTCTGATGCTTCAGTGAACATAACAATTGGTTTTGGCTTCGTTTTATTGACATCTCTTAAATTTGCAAAGACAGCTTCATCAGGGATATCTGCATTGACAATTACAACGTCTGCATGGGTAATTTCATTACTGTTTGCAAGATTTTCACTTTCGTCTAGACGACAAATAACCTCATGCCCCTTATCTTGTAGAGCTCGCCTTAAAATCGCAGAACGACCCATATTTTCGTCAACCAGAATGATTTTGAGAGCTGATTGATTCATTATTTTTTTTTCATGATTAATTAATTTTATAGCCTTAATAATATACCCGATTAGCAAAGAATTAAATAATGGTTTGATAGTACATTTTATTAATTAAAAACTATAGCTGGTGGTAAATTAGGAGAGAAGCCACCAGCTAAGTCATTCTTATTCCATTTCATCAATTTCAGAAATGGATGGCACCAACTTAATCAATTGATGCCGTTTATTTATTTAGTTACAAACTCTGGATATGCTTCCATTCCACATTCAGAAATGTCCACTCCAGATTCTTCTTCGTCTTCAGATACGCGAAGACCAATCAGAGATTTGAGTGCAAGCCAGACCAATATTGATGCAACAAACACCCATATAAATATAGTTAATGCTCCAACTATCTGTCCAGAAAATGAAACATCGGCATTAGTTAGTGGAACTGCTAATAGACCCCATAATCCTACTACACCATGAACTGAAATAGCACCAACCGGATCATCTATTTTAAGTTTGCGATCTAGCCAAACAATAGACAGAACAACGATAACTCCACCAACAGCGCCAATCAATGACGCAACAAAAGCACTCGGTGTATCAGGTCCTGCTGTAATAGCTACTAGTCCTGCCAATGCACCATTCAATGTCATAGTCAAGTCTGCCTTACCAAACCAAAGTTTAGCGAAAACAAGTGCAGCAATGACGCCTCCAGCAGCTGCAGCATTGGTATTTACAAACACCATTGCCACTGCATCAGCACTCTCTTTACTAGCCATAGCTAGCACAGATCCACCATTAAACCCAAACCAACCTAACCATAGGATGAATGTTCCCAATGTAGCTAAAGGTAGGTTTGCACCCAAGATTGGCTTTGAATTTCCATCTTTGTCATATTTTCCTTTTCTTGGCCCAAGAATCATGACTCCAGCAATTGCTGCTGCAGCACCAGCCATATGGACAATTCCTGATCCAGCAAAGTCATAAAAACCAAAGTCGCCAAGGTTATAAAGACCAAAAACGTCATTTCCACCCCAAGTCCATGAACCTTCAAGAGGATAGATGATAGTTGTAAAGATTACGGCAAAAGCAAAAAAAGTAAACAACTTCATTCTCTCAGCAACTGCACCAGAAACAATTGACATCGCTGTTGCTACAAAGACCACCTGGAAGTAAAAGTCCGATGCATTTGAATATGTCTCACCCTGTCCACTAATCCCCGAAAGAAATACTCCGCCACCATACATCAAGTCATAACCATAGATCATGTACATAGTACAAGCAATGGCAAAAAGGCCAATATTTTTAGTTAATATTTCTGCAGTATTTTTGCTCCTTACCAGTCCAGCTTCTAGCATTGAAAAGCCAGCCGCCATCCACATAACAAGTGCACCCATTACTAAAAAGTAAAAAGTATCAATTGCATACTGTAATTCTAATATTTGATTTTCCATTTTCTACTCCTATAGTGCCTCAGGCCCAGATTCACCCGTACGAATACGAACAACCTGCTCTAGGCTTGTAACAAAAATTTTGCCATCTCCAATCTTTCCACCATTAATCTTGCAAGCAGAACTAATGGTCTCAATAACCTCGTCCACTTGCTCATCAGTAATCGCAATTTCTAATTTAACTTTAGGAAGGAATTCCACTACGAACTCTGCACCTCTGTAGAGTTCAGTATGACCTTTTTGCCTTCCAAAACCCTTTACTTCAGTAACAGAAACACCATTAATATCAATTTCTGAAAGAACTTGTCTCACGCTATCCAGTCTTTTTGGCTGAATATAAGCTGTTATCATTTTCATATTATTACTCCAATGTTATAAACAAAGAAGCCCGCTACCTTCGAGAAAGTAGCGGGCTTCTATACCAGTTCAGCTCATCTTTAAACTGACGAAAAAAAACGCTTATCTAGGAAATACCCAAATAAACGTCAATGTCTTTTCTTAAAACCAACATTGGATTTAAGTTGAAACATATTATATACAAAAAAATCTATATATTGAGTTTTTTTATATATTCTGACTCAGTCATAATTTCGATGTTATGTTTTTTAGCGTCATTCATTTTAGATTGACCAACATTTTCTCCAATAATCAAAAAATCTGTTTTAGAGCTCACACTCTTTGCAACATTAATTCCGAGCATTTTGGCCTGTTTTTCAAGTTTAGATCGAGGATTACTCATAGCACCTGTAAAAACGATTTTTTTATTTTGAAATGGGCTATCAATTAAAGTTGAATCATTAATTAAATGAGTCTTCTCTAAGTTAAAGCCATCTTTTATCAAGATTTGATATTGATCTTTAATAGACACTAGACCTTCAAAAATTTGCAGAGCAGTTAACTCTGCAAAACCACCTATATTCGCAATGTCTTCAGCTGATAATTCAAAGATTTCTTCAATAGGGTAATTTTTTAATAAATTTTCACAGTTACCCATTCCAAGTCTTTGAACACCAAAAGCAGCTAAAAAACGCCAATCCTCAATACTTTCTTGACGAGATCTATTAAGTTGATCAATTAGATTATTTGATGTTTTCTCTCCAAACCCCATGGCCATAAGTTGATCTATATTTAGAAGATAGATATCACTAGCTTGGCGAATGTTATGATCATAAAGTTTTTGAATGGTTGCCTGCCCAAAACCATCATTATTTGCAAGAATTTTGAAGAAATAAATCATTTTTCCAACAACCTGATCAGGACAAGAGTTATTATTAGGACACATAAGGAAGTCTGATTCCCAAACTAAATGAGAATCACAACTAGGGCAATTAGAAGGAATATCTACTTCCGCTTTTTTTAAGACTTTATTGATTTTTGGGATGACCATTCCACTTCTGGTTAACTCCACAACGCTTCCAGCACCGAGCCCTTGCTCCTTTACCAGGCCAAAATGATGGCCTGTAGCTCTGTAGATTGTTGCTCCACTTAATTGAGTAGGCTCTAACTCTGCAACTGGTGTAATCTTTCCAGTCCGTCCAACTTGCGATGTTATTGAAATGACTTTGACTTGTGCTTTTTCTTTATTTTCTTTGTAGGCAATTTGCCAGCGATGGAACTTTCGGTTTGATCCCATATGAGCTTTTAAATCTGGGTTGACTACTTCAAAAACCACTCCATCAATATCAAAATCAACACCTTGCTCTAATTCAACAACTATTTCAGCAAACTGATTCTTAAACTCATTAATACTCCCTTGCCAAAATGGAAGCTGCTTAAAGGGAACAAATAAAGCAGCCTTAGCAATAATCGCATCTTTAGCAAAATGATCCAACTCTTTTTCTTTAATTAGACTAGCTTGAAAGTTTCTTGGATACTCAAAATGATTACTTAAGTGGCTTTCAAAGTAACTCCTCTTTATAACTATCTCACCAGGACCTTGACCCCTCTCGCTATCATTTAGAATCGCAAGACCTCTGTCAAATACTCTCGAGATATCACTACCCTTATTTCCATCACCGCGAGTAAAGAGTTTCAATCCATCGTCATAACCCGCAAAACCATCCAGCTTTGCAGTTCCTTTAATTTGAATATCATCAAGCGAGAATGTAATTTCATCCGAAAATTTAACAACTCTCTCAAGCCACTTTTCAACTTCGCCCCATGTATAAGCTTTGTCAGTTGAAAGCATCTTTTCCGGAAGTTTCATTTTTTCTTCTGAAAACCCTTCGTTTTCAGTCTCAACTTGTTTTAGAAAAGGATGATTAGGTATTCTCTTAGCTAGTTCAGAAATGAAAATAAAGTCATAATTTTCATCAGAAATGATAGGATTGCCACTTCTGTATCTTTGATTAGCAATCATACAAAATTCAAGTAGCTCGTCATCTGACAAATCACTCACTAAAATGATCTCAGCAGAAATATCTTGAATTTTTTTTTCTTTTAGCATGATTTTTTTTAAAATCTAGCTCAAAAAGTTACTAATGTTAAAACTTTAAAGAAATTTGTTCAAATAGTTCTGTGCTGTATTGAATTGCTTCACTATCATTCTCTTCTTTTAAGTCAACAAAAATAACTTTCGTCATTGAGCTACTATCTTCCCTTAAGGCAAGCTGATAGGTTTTAATAGATGAAACAGTATTAATTAACTTAGAGAAAAAACCTCTATCTGGAGTCACTTTAATATAAAAACTACCTGAAAGTTGATCCCGATCACTAATATCAACACTTAACTCATCTAAAGCCCATCCTAAAAATCTCCATGACTCTTTCTTATCTAGTGGCAAAGATAATTCTGGGTAGCCTAATTCAGACTTTGTAAGTATGGCACTACCCTTGTCTTCATTTGTATTAGATTGTATTTTTTGAATCGCCTCTTGACTATCACTCCCTAGAAAAACCATTAGCTTTAAAAGCATCTCAGTTTCAAGCTCAACATCTTTTTCTCTTGGTTGCCACACTCTCATTGCCCCACTTGCAACCTCTCCAATTGAACTTAATGTTAAATAAAGTTCTGACTTATTTGGAGTATCAGTTGGCTCAATGCGAACTCTATATTTATCTGCAATCGGAAGCCCATATTGCGTCTTTAAAGCCTTTGATAATGCAGCCCTAATTGCTCCTAATGATTTATCGGGAACTTTAGTTTCTATTTCAAGATAGTCGGTTTCAAAGAGGCCTATTTCTTGATTTTCCTTTTCTATTTTAAAGCCATAGGAACGGAAAAATTCTTTGGATAAGCTCCATAGTTCTCCAGGCGAAAGATCAACCAATAGCCACCTTCGATATTGATCTCTCATAACCTCAACATTTTGAACTCTTGAAGAAATATTCAAATCATCATCTGACTCGATAACCTGAGAGAAAACTCCCTTTGAAGATGGCTCAGTAAGGTCTGGCGGGATTATTAATGAATCAACATTTTCACTTGGTTCATAATTTATTACCCTGCTTCCAATACTAGCTTTCTTAATAGGTTCAGAAACTTTTGAACAACTCACTATGAACACACTTAACAAAATAACACTCAAGTAATTTACAATTTTCATATCAGATTTAATTCCTTTAAATCATTTTCAATAACTGGCCTAAATTCAATAGACAATTCAAGTAGAGGGAGTCTTATTCCTTTAGGGCAAAAACCCATTTTATGAAGTGCCCATTTCACCGGAATAGGGTTAGCCTCTACAAATAAGTTCTTATGGAGGTTTTCTAGCTCTTTGTTAGCTTGTTTTGCTGAGTCAGCATTCCCAGCAATAGCTGTCAGATAAACTTTTTGCAGCTCTTTCGGTGCGACATTGGCTGTCACTGAAATGCCTCCATGACCTCCCAAGAGAAGAAAGTCAACTGCAGTAGCATCATCCCCTGTAAGCAGCAGAAAATCTTCAGGACATTTACTTACCAACTCTTTAATAACTGACAAATCCCCTGTTGCATCTTTGATTCCAATAATGTTTGGTATTTCAGATAATCTGGCTGTTGTTTCTACCGACATATCGACCGCAGTTCTTCCAGGAACATTATATAAAATCTGATCAATATCAACACTCTCTGCAATGAGTTTGTAATGCTGATATAGTCCTTCTTGAGTTGGTTTATTGTAATAAGGTGTTACAAGAAGACACGCATCTGCACCAAGATTCTTAGCCTCTTGGGTGAGCTCAATCGCTTCAGAAGTCGAATTAGCACCTGTTCCAGCAATAATTGGAATTCGTCTTGCAGCATATTTAATAGTATGTTCAATTATCTTTAGATGCTCTTTGACTCCTACAGTTGCCGACTCGCCAGTAGTGCCTACTGAAACAATCGAACTCGTACCAGCCTCAACATGAAAATCGATTAGATTATTCAGCGACTCATAATCCACAACACCATCATCAAACATAGGTGTAATTAGTGCAACATTCGAGCCCTTATAGGAGTGTTTTATTGTCATAAAATCATTATTTTGAGTGTTGATAAATTATATACGATTGGCCTTACAATAACAATTCATAAGGCAGTTTTAATCTAGCGTTTAACTGGATAAGATATCAGGTCTCTTAAGCGTTGTTTTCTTTATTGATTGCTCTTGGCGCCAAGCATCAATTTTAGCCTGATTGCCACTTAATAACACCTCGGGCACAGAATCACCATCAATAATCTCTGGCCTTGTATAGTGAGGATGATCCAACAAGTTATTTGAAAATGAGTCATTGAGCGAGTCTTTATTACCCAGTACATTATCCAAGCGTCTGCTGACGGCATCAATTAATACCATTGAAGCAAGCTCCCCTCCACTAATGACATAATCACCTATTGAAATCTCAAAGTCTACATCGTTTTCAATCACTCTCTCATCGATACCCTCATAACGACCACAAAGGAGTGTTAATGATTCAAAGTTTGCTAGCTTTTCAACAAGTTTTTGATTTAGAGGTTCTCCCTGAGGCGATAAATATACAACTTTTGTATTGGGTTCTAATTCTTTGACTTTTGACAGGCAATCCCTAATTGGCTTGACCTGCATTACCATACCGGCACCACCACCATATGGCTTATCATCAACATTTTTATATTTATTGGAACTAAAGTCTCTCAGCTGCCATTCTCTTATCGAAATAATTGAATTCTTGAGTGCTCTAGAAATGACACCCTCCTCTTTGATAGCTGAAAACATTTCAGGAAAAAGTGTGATGATATCAAATTTCATTTAGTGCCTCTTCTATGCAAGTATTTTCGATAGAACTCCAAAATAAATTTTGCTTAAATCTTCAAGATCTTGAACTAAAACAGATTCATTAACCTGATGAATCGTTGCGTTGACTGGCCCAAGTTCAACAACCTGTGTCCCTTTTTGAGCAATAAACCTTCCATCTGAAGTTCCGCCAGACGTAGACAGTTCAGGTGTTATATCTTTTGTTTCTTCGACCGCACTAATACAGGCTGACACCAAATCACCAACAGGAGTTATAAATGGATATCCAGAGTGAGACCAATCAATTTTGTAGTCAATTTTATGCGAATCCAAAATTTCATGAACCTTGTTCATCAGTTCTTCTTTTGTGGTTTCAGTAGAGTAACGAAAATTAAACATGACTTTAGCCCCTCCAGGAATGACATTTGTCACCTCATCACCAGAATGAAAATTGGAAACTTGAAATGAGGTTGCTGGAAAATACTCATTACCACTATCCCACTCTTGACTGCATAAATCACTCAGAGCTGGAGCAATAAAATGAATTGGATTATTAGCTAAATGAGGATAGGCTACATGTCCTTGCTTTCCTTTAACATGTATCACACCATTTATTGACCCTCTTCTTCCATTTTTTATAACATCACCAGTCACTGAAGTAGATGAAGGCTCACCAAGCAAACAAAAATCGATTTTTTGGTTATTTTCTTTCAGATAATCCATCACCTTAACTGTTCCGTTAACAGCCACTCCTTCCTCATCAGAAGTAATCAAGAAAGCAATAGTTCCATTGTGATTTGGATTCTCCTTAATAAAGTTTTCAGTTGCGGTTACCATTGACGCTAAACCGCCTTTCATGTCTGCCGCACCTCGACCATACAAAAAACCATCCTTAATAGTGGGCTCAAAAGGCATTGTATTCCAAGCATCTTCATTTCCCGCTGGAACAACATCTGTGTGCCCTGCAAAAGCAAAGATGGGTTCACTATTTCCTCGTGTGGCCCAAAAATTATCAACGTCTCCAAATTTCAGTGGATGAATCTCAAAACCAATTTTTTTTAGACGCTCAATCATTATTGACTGACAACCATTGTCATCAGGTGTAACTGAGGCTTGCCTTATAAGAGATTTTGCTAGTTCAAGTGTTTTATTCATGGGTAGCTATTTTACTTATAAATTCGATACAGTATCTAGAGCCTCTTCGATTATGTTTCTGTCAGGATGGTCAGTAGGCATAAGGTAAAGTGCTTTTTCCCAGAACTCGATAGCGCTGTCAAGATTTCCTTCATGCGCTGCAATAATTCCTGAAAAATATAAAACTTGAATCGATTGTGGATCCAGACTAAAAGCCTCATCGATCAAAACCTTAGATTTTCCGTTAAATTGGCCATCTTGCTTTGCTGCAATAGCACTGGCATATTGAAGCAATAAGTCAACATCATTTGGATTAACTAAATATGCCCTTTCAAAAAACTTAATTGATGCATCTACATTACCGATACCAATTTGCGCTAAACCCATCATTTTTAATGCTTGAAAATCATCTGGATTCTCTTCCAGAAAATTCTGTAACTGTTTAATACTGTCATTCATAGTTATTGGTTGGGAAAAAGATTGTTCACTAGGAAGTATCTTTGGAGACAGTTGTGAATAGATAGCAAAAGACATTAAACTAACCAATAAAAATATTGCTATTGACCAATATACAGGCTGAATGGCAATACTTTCACTATTGCTATTTTTCAATTCATTTGCAAGAGTACTAACGATCTCAGATTCAGCAGCCTTGAACTGTTCTTCATCAATCAATCCTTGATTGATATCAACTGTTAACTCCTCCTGCTTTTGCTTATTGATTGCAATATTGGAATCAATATGACTAATGCCTCGTTTTATTGGTCTAAAAAGAAACCAACCAAGAAATAGGCTTGTCAAAATTAGCATGACGACAAATTGCCAGGTAAAAATCATTGTTTTGGCCTCATAAAATATCGTCGATCAATCGCCGCTATGAGAGCGCCAAGAGCAATCATGAGTCCGCCAAGCCATATCCAGCGAACTAGCGGCTTATAATAAATTCTAACGCTCCATGCTCCGCCCTCTAAACTCTCACCCAGTGCAACGTAGAGATCACGGGTTATTGAAGGGTCAATTGATGCCTCTGTCATAGGCATTCCAGTTTGGTATAAACGCTTCTCAGGTTTTAGCTGAGTGACTTTCTTATTGTTTTTAAATACACTAATATCTCCAATGAATCCTGAATAATTATCTTTCGAGTGAGGACTTACGCCATTAAATACAAAATCATATCCAGCAATCGTTTGCGTTTCTCCGATAGTCATTTTGATATCTTTTTCTATTCCTAGCTGAGTAGTCACAGTTGCTCCAAGAACGAACACAGCAATTCCAAGATGGGCAATAACCATACCAAGAAATGACATGGTAACCTTAGATTTTGCCTTTAACCTTTTAAGAAATAGGACCATGACATGGTTTACCACCCAGATGAATAGACCTATCGCAAAAATGACAAGAATATTTTTAGTAATAAAAACCCATGAAAGGACAGTTAAAAGAAGTATGCAAATCCACTCAAGTTTCAACAAATTAAAAACTCTAGATAATGAGTCTTTCTTCCATCGAACATAAGGATAAACTGCAAGAGCAAGGATCCCAGGAATCAGTATAGGTACGAAAACTGCATTGAAATAAGGAGCTCCAACCGATATTTTTCCAAGGTTGAGTGAATCGAGAATGAGTGGATAAAGCGTTCCCAAAAGAACACTTAACATGGCTGTGACTAGCAAGATATTATTTATAAGCAGCCCTGTTTCTCTAGAAAGTAAAGAAAACGGATTGCTTTGCTGTAACAAACTAGATCGCCATGTATATAAAACCAATGACCCCCCAATAACAATAAATAAAAATATGAGAATGAACAAACCCCTTGTTGGGTCAGTTGCGAAGGCATGAACCGAAGTCAATACTCCAGATCTCACAAGAAATGTTCCAAGTAAGCTTAATGAAAATCCTCCAATGGCAAGCAGTACAGTCCACTGCTTAAATGCCCCACGTTTTTCGCTGACGCTCAAGGAATGAATAAGAGCTGTTGCAACGAGCCAAGGCATGAATGAGGCATTTTCAACTGGATCCCAAAACCACCAACCTCCCCAGCCAAGCTCGTAATAGGCCCACCAACTTCCAAGCGTTATACCAATGGTCAAAAACGACCAAGATACTAGTGCCCAAGGCCTAGTCCATCTAATCCAAGTACTATCAAGTTTCCCTCTTATGAGTGCAGATAATACAAAAGCGAATGGAATAGCTAAGCCGACGTAGCCCATGTATAGCATAGGAGGGTGAACTGCAAGACCAAAGTCTTGGAGCAAAGGATTAAGCTCACGACCCTCTGGCGGTGGCATCATCAGACGTTCAAAAGGATTAGATGTAAAAAGTAGAAAAAGTAGAAAACCTAAACTAATAGCGCCCAGAACAATCAGAGTCAGATTGATTAAATCTGATGGAATTCGTTTGGAAAAAATTGAAACAGCAACAGTCCATAGAG
>CAZESR010000014.1:0-26727 GCA_964515065.1 uncultured Piscirickettsiaceae bacterium | reverse complement strand
TTAAAAAAGCGTTTAAATCAACTATTGAAAAGCTTGACAACCATTACATGTTCTACCTCGATGAAATGGTTACTCCTAAGCTTATTACTCTATTTTATTGGATACTGTTGTTCGCATTTATCACAAAAGGGTTAGGTGATATTTTCCTTGAGGGAGATTTTTGGAGAGGCTTGGTTTGGGTTATTGGTGGCTCATTAGCATCCAGGGTTTCTTGTGAAATGGTAGTTATCTTATTTAGAATTAATGAGAATTTGAATGAGATTAATGAAAAAACATCAGAAAATGACACTCTGAGTCATACCAGCTTCGAAAAAGATTACTATAAACATTAAAAGCAACCAAAGACTATTTAGTCTACAATAAAGTCTTTTTTCTTTCTGCTTAAGCTTCATGAATAAAGGTGTTCTGCTTGTTCTTTCAGGCTACCTTATGTGGGGCTGCTTTCCTATATATTGGGCACTCCTTAATCACGTTAACCCCTCCGAAGTCCTCGCACATAGGATGTTATGGTCAGTACCTGTATTATTTTTATTGGTCTACTTCAAGCCTTCTTGGAGATTGAACTTTAAGGAGTCTTTATCATCTAAGAAAGAAGTAGGTTTTTTGTTTATAACCGCTATTCTCATAACTATTAATTGGGGCGGTTATATTCTCGCAGTTAACTTGGGTCGTGTCGTTGAGGCCTCTATGGGTTATTTTCTCTCCCCCGTCATCAATATGGTTGGTGGCTACATTTTCTTTCATGAGAGAATTTCAAGATTAAAGCAATTAGCTGTTCTTTTTGCTACAGTTGGAGCCCTATATTATGTTTTTAGTGGGAACTCATTCCCATGGCTGGGATTCTTGGTAGGGTTCACCTTTTCAGCTTATGGGATTGCAAGAAAAGCGATGGCTTCATCAGCGGTTCCGGGGCTATACATTGAAACACTCATTTTGCTTCCATTTTTCTTAATTTTTTCTATATGGTTCTACTCAAACTTCGATGTTGCATTTTTGAATGTAAATATCTCTACAGACATTCTTTTATTTTTAGCAGGTGCTGTAACAGTTGTGCCATTAGCTTTATTCACAGCCGGAACAAAGTTACTTCCTATGACAACGGTTGGAATTTTATTTTTAATTACTCCATCACTTCAATTTCTTGTTGGTTATTATCTTCAAAATGAGGCTGTTAATTCTCACCAATTGATAGGATTTTTTGGGGTATGGACTGGCCTTATTATGTATAGTTATGGGCTTATAAAGGATAAATAACAATTATCAAATAAATTTTCATTATTCTGAAGTCTGTGGTTATGAAAAATACAAAAGGTATGATTTCTACAATTTATGACACTTTGAATGCAGCTGATTTAAATGAGCTAGAGCTTATCTATAAGAATTGGGCTTTAGACTATGAACATGATGTAATTAATCTGGCTGGTTATGTAGGGCATTTAATTACTTCAGAGCTTCTTCTTAATTATTTAAAGAACAGCCAATCAAAGGTGCTTGATGCTGGATGTGGAACTGGTTTGGTGGGTGAGATTCTTTATAAAAATAATTTTAAAAATGTTGTAGGCGTTGATTTTTCTCAAGAAATGCTAAATATTGCAAAGCAAAAAAATGTGTATCAATCCCTTGATTTAGTCGATTTAACAAAAAAACAAGATTATGAGGATAATTTGTTTGATGCCGTCATTTGTGCAGGAACTTTCACTTGTGGCCATGTGGGTCCAGAGGCACTTAGGGAGATGGTTAGAATCACAAAGCAGGGTGGTTACATATGCTTTACTGTAAGAAAACAGGAATGGGAGGCGTCACCGTATTTGCAAATCATGAATGAGCTAGAAAATACGGAGTTATGGCACAAGCTTGTTCATAGCACTAAAGATTACAATGTAAAAGAGGGTGTAAGTTGTCAGCTTTGCCTTTATAAAGTGAACTAAATCAAAAAATGTTTTCAAATCTGAATAATCAAAGTAAAGCTTACCTTTTTGCAGGAATTGCTATTTTTTTTTGGTCTACAGTTGCAAGTGCCTTCAAGCTCTCTTTAGAGTACTTAGAGCCTATTCAATTAGTCTTATATTCGACATTATTTTCCATATGTGTTTTATTCATCATTGTCGCTTTTCAGGGCAAGCTTAATTTAATTAGGAGCTTTTCAGGGGGTGATTTAACAAAATGCGCTCTTCTTGGGTTTTTGAATCCTTGCCTTTACTACATCATTTTATTTAAGGGTTATGATGCGTTGCCTGCACAGGAGGCTATGGTGATTAATTTTAGTTGGCCTGTTATGCTTGTTATCCTTTCTATACCTATTCTTAAACAAAGCATAGATATTAAATCCTTTTTATCAATCATTGTTTGTTATTTTGGGGTTGTTGTTATAGCAACAAATGGTGATATATTTTCAATGCAATTCGGAAATCCAATGGGGGTTTTCTTGATGATAATTAGTACGATTATTTGGTCATTATTTTGGCTTTTTAATACAAAAAATTCTAATGACAGCTTGGTGAGTTTGTTTCTTATCTTTATGTTCAGTTTCCCCTTTATTTTGGTTTTTGTGTTCTTCAGTAGTTCGTTTGTAGTTCCTTCATTAAAAGGGTTAATAGGATCAATATATATAGGCTGTTTTGAAATGGGAATTAGTTTAGTTTTATGGCAGTCGGCTTTAAAAATTTCAACAACAGTATCTAGGGTTGCTAGTTTAGTTTTTATAACCCCGTTTATGTCTCTCGTAGTCCTTTATTTTGTCTTAAATGAGAGGATATTAGTGTCTACTTTCTTTGGACTCATTCTTATTTGTACGGGTCTCATTTTGCAAAAATATTTCACAAATAAAGTGCTAGATCATTCTTGAAGCTCTAGTAATAATATATTCTAGTATATAATCCTTGCTCAATTTATATTTCAAAGTGAATAATGTCATATCTAACCAAACTCAAAGGTTCTACTGCGCCAATTCCACCAAGACCACCACTTAAAGAATTAGGTTTTACTTCTATAGGTGTCTTTCTTGCAGCGTGTGTCATTGGTAATTTAGCATATTTCACTAAACAGCCAATTATTACGGTTTCATTTGGTGCATCAATTTTTGTTTTATTTGTGCTTCCTGAGTCTCCATTTGCGCAGCCCCGAAATGTAATTCTAGGGCATTTCGTGACTACTCTTATTGGGCTCATTTTCTTTCATTTAGTGAGTTCGGATTGGTGGAGTATGGCCCTAGCATTAGTTTTGGCAGTAGCAGCAATGCAATATTTGAGAGTATCTCATCCTCCAGCTGGCTCCAACCCTTTTATTATTTTTATGTTGAATGCTCAATGGGATTATTTATGGATGCCATCACTTATTGGTTCAGTGTTAATCGTTTTAGTAGCTCTTTTTTATAACAATTTATCACAAGAACGAAGTTACCCTAAGTATTGGTAATTTGCTGAATAATTTAGTTTGATAATTGGCTTTTCCAGAATTTGTTTAAATTAGTTTTTGAAAGATATAAAATTGAATTATGGAAAATTGTATTTTTTGTTCAATAATTAAAGGTGATATACCTGCAGAGATTCTCTATTCAGATGAGAGAGTATTAGCTTTTAACGATGTTAATTCTCAGGCGCCAGAGCACTTTCTAGTAATACCTAAAGAGCACATTGCGACTACTAATGATGCTTCTGATGAGGCGTTAATGGGAAGACTAAGCATTACAGCAGCTAATATTGCAAAAAAGCAAGGGTTTGCTGAAAATGGTTATAGACTGGTCATGAATTGTAATGGTGATGGCGGTCAGACTGTTTCACATATTCATTTGCATTGTCTTGGTGGTCGTCAAATGACTTGGCCACCTGGTTGATTCTTTCCAGATTTGAAAGAATTAATGTTAACTTACTAGGCAGTTCATTTAAAATGTAGTCCATTCAAAATAATTTTGAATTCTGTATTAATCTTTATTTAGGAAAAGAATGAGCCAAAACGGCATTGAGCAACAAAGCGTTGGTGAGTATAGTGAGCGCGCTTACCTTGATTACTCAATGTACGTTATTCTTGATCGTGCACTTCCTTTTGTTGGAGATGGTCTTAAACCAGTTCAGAGAAGAATCATCTATGCGATGAGTGAACTGGGTCTCAAGTCAACCGCTAAATTCAAAAAATCTGCCAGAACGGTAGGAGACGTCTTAGGCAAGTTTCATCCTCATGGTGACAGTGCTTGTTATGAAGCGATGGTCTTAATGGCGCAACCTTTTTCTTACCGATACCCATTTATTGATGGTCAAGGCAACTGGGGGGCTCCAGATGATCCAAAATCTTTCGCTGCAATGCGTTATACAGAGTCAAAATTATCTCCCTATGCTGATTTACTTTTAAGCGAAATTAATCAAGGTACTGTTGACTGGATAGATAATTTTGATGGAACAATCAAAGAGCCTCAGCAGTTGCCAGCACAAGTTCCTAATCTCTTGCTTAACGGAACTTCAGGAATTGCTGTAGGTATGGCAACAGATGTGCCGCCACACAACCTTATAGAGGTTATCAGCGCATGTATTCAGTTACTTGAAAAACCATCCACTGATTTGGAGAGCCTATTAAACATTCTACCAGCTCCTGACTACCCAACAAATGCCTTTATAGTTAGCTCAAAAGAAGAGCTCTATCAGATGTATGAAACTGGAAATGGATCAGTCAAAATGAGGGCAAGTTACATAAAAGAGGATGGCGAAATTATAATCGAGGCACTGCCTTACCAAACTTCAGGTGCTAAGGTCATTGCCCAAATTGCAACTCAGATGCGGAATAAGAAGCTCCCACTTGTGGATGATCTTAGGGATGAGTCTGACCACGAAAATCCAACACGTATCGTTATTGTTCCAAGATCTAATAGAGTAGATTGTGACCAATTGATGCTGCATTTATTTGCAACGACAGATCTTGAGAAAAATTATCGAGTTAATATGAATGTTATTGGACTGGATGGAAAGCCTCAAGTTAAGCCTCTAATTCCATTGCTGAAAGAATGGCTACAATTCAGAATGCAGGTCGTTGTCAGAAGACTTAATTCTAGATTGAATAAAATTATTGATAGATTGCATATTTTAGATGGACTACTTATTGCCTATCTAAACATCGATGAAGTGATAGCCATTATTAGAAGTGAAGAAAAACCAAAACCTGTTCTAATCAAAAAGTTCAAAATTAGTGAAATTCAGGCAGAAGCTATTTTAGAGCTCAAGTTACGTCATTTAGCCAAACTTGAAGAAGTAAAAATAAAGACTGAGGCTGATGAGCTTGATAAAGAACGCAAATCAATTGAACTACTTCTTTCAAGTGAAGCAAGACTTAAAACATATATCAAAAAGGAACTAAGAGTAATTCTTGAAGAGTTTGGCGATAAGAGACGTTGCCAAATTGTATCGGATGTAGTTTCAGCTCAGGCTTTTAATGATGAAGACATGATTCCAGCAGAAAACGTGACAGTTGTACTTAGTGAAAAGGGCTGGGTAAAGGCTGCTAAAGGCCATGATATTGATTCCTCCTCTTTAAACTATAAGTCTGGTGATGCCTTCTTGAAAGATGCGAAAGGAAGAAGTAACAAGATGGCTATTTTTGTTGATTCTACTGGACGGTCTTATACTTTGTTAGCGAACTCTCTTCCGAGTGCAAGAGGCCAAGGTGAGCCATTAACAGGAAGGTTGACGCCGCCTATTGGAGCTGAGTTCATTGATGTTGTTATGGGGAGCGATGATCAGCCAATCATACTGTCATCTGATGCAGGCTATGGTTTTATATCGACATTAGGCAACCTGCAATCTAAAACTAAGTCTGGAAAACATGCGATAACTCTATCAACACAAGCAAAGACGATGCGAGTAACAAAAGTTGATGATATTGACTCAGACTTTTTAGCTGTGGTAACTAACAGAGCTAGATTGTTAATATTCCCAGTGTCAGAGCTCCCCCAACTTTCTAAAGGTAAAGGTAATAAACTCATTCAGATTAAGAATGATGATTTTATTGCTCGTGAAGAGTTTTTAATTGGTCTTTGCACAATTAAAACTAATCAAAAATTAAGAGTAGAGTATGGCAACGGGAAAAAGCATAAAAACTACTCTTTTGAGGATTTAGTGAACTTTACAAGTCATAGGGCTCGGAAAGGCCTAACTATTCCTGGAGTTCATGGTAAAGCTCTAGGTATTGATGCAATAGACTAAATCTACCCTCTAGCAATTCATTTTCTTCTTTAATTCAGTCAATTCTCACAATAATTGTAGGTGGTATAGTAAGATTTAAGAAGGTATAATGCCGCTTTTTTTATCAATTTTTCCGAATATGTTCGTACTAAAAATTGTTACAGACTTTGCATCTGCACATTCACTGAGAAATTACCCTGGTGACTGTGCCAGGCTTCATGGTCACAACTGGCAAGTTGAAGTGTCAGTATGCTCCAAAGTTTTAGGTGATAATGGTATAGCAATTGATTTTCGTGAAATAAAGAAGCAAACAAAGCTGGTGATTAAAAGATTAGATCATCAATATTTGAATGAAATAAAGCCGTTTGATGTTCTTAATCCAACTGCAGAAAATATTGCTAAGTATTTTTTTGATGAGGTCGGAGTGCTAATTAACGATGAGAATGTTAAGGTCAAAGAAGTCTTGATTTGGGAGACTCCCAGATCTGCTGTTACCTATTCGGAACAATAAATTATGAAAAATACATTATTGCCAGATACTCAAAATACAAAAGATGTTCGCAACATCGTTATTAATCAAGTTGGGATTAAGGATATTTTGCATCCAATTCATTTTGTGAATAGAGAAAATGAAACTCACCCCACAGTTGCAAACTTTACTATGACTGTTAGCCTTCCTGAAAATGTCAAAGGAACACATATGTCTAGGTTTATTGAAATTTTGAATGATGGTGAGTGCAGTTTTGGTATTGACAGTTTCATGGATCTCGTGCAAACCGTTGCTGATAAACTCGACTCTTCTGACGCACAGATTGTTGTGGATTTTCCTTTTTTTCGTAATAAAATGGCGCCGTCTTCTGGTGTCGAAAGCCTGCTCGATTATAAGGTTACTTTGACAGGAAGTATTGTTAATGGCAAGCTAGATTTAATGCTTAAAGTTGTTGTACCTGTTACGAGCTTGTGTCCATGCTCCAAGAGTATTTCTAAATACGGAGCACATAATCAAAGATCTCACATTACCATTGAGGCAAAAGCATCAGAAGGAGAAACACTCTATTTAGAAGACCTAATTGACTTGGCAGAAGAAAAAGCATCAAGTGAGCTTTATGCAATCTTAAAACGTGATGATGAAAAAGTTGTTACGGAGAGGGCATATGAAAACCCTGCGTTTGTAGAGGACATAGTGAGAGATATTGCAGTAGAGTTAAATGCTGACAAAAAAGTGAATTACTATTGCCTAGAGTCAGAAAATTTTGAATCCATTCATAATCATTCTGCATACGCACTAATAACAAATCAAAAGTAAGTTATGCAACACAATACAGATAACGTAAGAATTGTTTCAAGCGCACCAATGGTGTCACCTAATACACTTATTGATAAATTACCATTATCTGATAAGGCTGCCTCTGGTGTTGTCAGTTCAAGAAACACAATTAAAAATATTCTTTATGGGAATGATAATCGACTCATGGTTCTTGTGGGTCCATGCTCTATTCATGACACGAAAGCTGCGATGGAGTATGCAAATAACCTTGTTCAACTTAAAGAAGAGTTGGCTGAGGATTTATTTATTGTTATGCGAGTCTATTTCGAAAAACCAAGAACAACGGTTGGCTGGAAAGGATTGATTAATGACCCATATTTAGACGAAAGTTTTGACATCGATAAGGGCCTTGAAACTGCAAGAAAACTTTTGGTCGATTTAGGTGAAATTTCTATGCCAGTAGGCGTTGAGTATTTAGATGTTTTAACACCTCAGTACCTATCAGATTTAATTTCTTGGGGTGCTATCGGAGCTAGAACCACTGAAAGTCAATCCCATAGGGAGCTCGCTTCAGCATTATCTTGCCCAGTAGGTTTTAAGAATGGAACTGGAGGCTCTTTAGAAATTGCCATTGACGCTATTCAATCAGCGAACAGCCCTCACCATCTTTTATCGGTCAACAAGAATGGCGGAATCAGCCACTTTACCTCTCTTGGTAATGACACCGCTCACATCATTCTTAGGGGTGGAAAAGATGGCCCAAATTACTCAAAAGATCATATAGATAAGACCTGTGAAAAACTAAAGGCAAAAGGGCTCGTATCCAGAGTGATGGTTGACTTTTCTCATGCAAACTCTGAAAAGCAATTTAAAAATCAATTGAAGGTGGGTTCAAGCATTGCCTCACAGATTGAGAATGGTTCTGACTCTGTCTTTGGTGTTATGATTGAATCTCATTTAAACGAGGGAAATCAAAAGGTTGGACCACTTTCATCATTACAGTATGGTGTCAGCATAACTGATAGCTGTATTGGTTGGAAGGACACAGAAAAACTTTTGAGAGGCCTTGCTCAGTCAGTTAATAAACGTAATTCTTAGAACTTTTTTGTAATCTTTTTTTTCTCATAAATATAGCCATTTATTGGTGTGTTTTTGGCTCATCTAGGGTACAATTAAATCTACATATTTATTTAGGTTTATTCTATGTCTGACGATATTGATTCTAAAGAAATTCTTGAGCAAAAATTCCCAATTATTACCATAGAAGACGAGATGCGAGACTCCTATTTGGAGTACGCAATGAGCGTTATTGTTGGAAGGGCGCTTCCCGATGTCAGAGACGGCTTGAAGCCAGTTCATCGACGCGTTTTATACGCTATGGACGTGCTTGGCAATGACTACAATAAATCTTACAAAAAATCTGCTCGAATTGTTGGTGACGTGATTGGTAAGTATCATCCGCATGGCGATACCGCTGTTTATGACACGATTGTTAGGATGGCTCAGCCATTTGCAATGAGAAATATACTCGTTGATGGACAAGGTAATTTCGGCTCAGTGGACGGTGATCGTGCTGCTGCCATGAGATACACAGAAATTAGAATGACGAAGTTGTCGCATGAGCTGCTTCGTGACCTTGATAAAGAGACAGTCGATTTTATTGATAACTATGATGGCTCTGAAAGCGAGCCTTCAGTTCTTCCGACTCGCGTTCCAAATTTATTGATTAATGGCTCTTCAGGTATTGCTGTTGGTATGGCTACCAACATTCCAACCCATAACCTAACTGAGGTTGCTGAAGCTTGTTTAAGAGTCATTGATAATGAAGATATTACTGTAGATGAATTATTGGAAGTGCTTCCTGGTCCAGATTTTCCAACGGCAGGAATTATTAATGGTGCAAGCGGTATTCGTGAAGCCTATGAGACTGGCAAAGGAAAAATATATTTACGATCAAAGTCACACGTTGAGGGTGAAGATAAACTCAGTATTGTTGTTACTGAGCTTCCATACCAGGTAAATAAGGCCAGACTGATTAGTAAAATTGCAGAGCTCGTCAAAGACAAAAAAATTGATGGGGTTACTGGGCTTCGAGACGAATCAGACAAGGACGGCATGAGGATGGTGATAGAGCTTCGTCGTGGTGAAGTGCCTGAGGTTATGCTTAATAACCTTTATAAGCTTACTGAGATGCAAACAGTCTTTGGAATCAACATGGTAGCAATAGATCATGGCATGCCAAAATTAATGAACCTTAAGTCTGTTTTGAATGCATTCATTGCCCACAGAAGAGAGGTTGTAACAAGGCGCTCTATCTACGAACTTAATAAAGCGAAGGACCGTGCACATTTGTTGGAAGGTTTGTCGGTTGCACTATTTAATATAGATGAGATTATTGAGCTTATTAAGGCCGCTCCAAACCCTAGTGAAGCTAAGGATGGATTGGTTGCTAGAACTTGGAAAGGCTCTGTCATTAAAGAGCTTATTGGTGACAGAGATATGGCGCAGTTCAAGCCTCAGGGTCTTGATCCTGCCCTTGGCCTTCAAAAAAATGGCGATTATCAATTATCTGAGAAGCAGGCACAAGCAATACTTGATTTAAAGCTTCATAGATTAACTGGTCTTGAAAAAGACAAAATATTTAATGAGTTTAATGAACTATTAGAGCAAATTAAGAGCTTATTGGATATTTTACAAACTCCTGATCTTTTGATGGACGTGATTCGAAATGAAATTATTGAAATCAGAGATAATTTTGGCTCTGCCAGAATGACTGAGATTTTAGAGAGTAAGATTGACTTGACTCTTGAAGATTTGATTGCACAGGAGGATAGAGTGGTTACGCTTTCTCATGGTGGGTATGTCAAGGCTCAGTCACTCAGTGACTATCATGCTCAAAGAAGAGGCGGAAAGGGCAAGGCTGCAACCAAGATGAAGGATGAAGATTTTGTAGATCAATTATTTGTTGCTAATTCGCATGACACCGTTCTTTGTTTTTCTTCAACTGGAAAGGTGCATTGGCTTAAAGTCTATGAGCTTCCAATGGCTTCAAGAATTGCAAGAGGAAAACCAATCATTAATCTTTTACCATTAGAGAAGGACGAATCAATCAACGCAATACTCCCAGTAAAAGAGTTTACTGATGATCAGTTTGTGTTTATGGTAACAAGTTCAGGAACTTGTAAAAAAACCTCTTTGACTAACTTCTCTAGGCCAAGAAAAGGCGGCATTATTGCAATTGAGTTAAGAGAAGATGACAAACTGGTTGGTGTAGAGATTACTGCTGGAGAGCATGACATTCTTCTATTCTCCTCTGCTGGAAAATCTATCAGGTTTAGAGAGTCAGATGTTCGTTCGGTTGGTAGAACCGCGATTGGCGTTAGAGGAATAAGACTTGCTGACAAAGATAAAGTTGTTTCTCTTATTGTTGCTGAATCAGATGATCCAATCCTCACTGCAACTGAAAAAGGTTATGGTAAGAGGACACAGCTGGATGAGTATCGCGCACAGGCAAGGGGCGGCTCAGGAGTTATTTCAATTAAGACATCAGATAGAAATGGCCAAGTTGTTGGTGCTATCCAGGTAACCAATGAAGATGAAATGATGCTAATTTCAGACAAAGGAACTCTCGTAAGAGCTAGAGCGTCGGATGTCTCGATTATTGGAAGAAATACACAAGGCGTAACACTGATTAATATTGCTGATGATGAAGCCTTGGTTTCAGTCGCTAAAATTGCAGAAACTGAGGAAGAAGATCAAAATATTGAAGTTTCAGATGATTGATTTCATAAAGTTCCATAATTTCTTGAGTTCACTTTGAACTAGAGTACTCCTTCAAGGTCTAAATGGACTGTAATCTAGTGTTTAATGAACTAAAAAACATTTTTTTTTAAATAAAAAAAGGCTGAAATACGCTTTTTCTATTGCTATAATCTATTCAGAGTATGAAATTATTCACTCTCTATTTTTAAATAATCCTTTAGGAGAAATATATATGAATATTAAATTCACTTCAAAAGTATTGGGTGCAGTTGCTGCAGCATTTATGCTCAGTACCACGGCATCTCATGCTGATTGTGGAAAAATGCAAATTGCAGACATGAATTGGTCGTCAGCAACATTAATGGCTAATGTTGATGCAAAAATTCTAGAAGCTATGGGCTGTGAAATTGAGCTTGTAGTTGGTGCTACGACTACAACTTGGGCGTCAATGGACTCAACTGGTAAGCCTGATGTTGCTCCAGAATTGTGGGCTAATGCGATTGCTATTGTCCTCGATGCGGCTGTTGCAGATGGCAGAGTTTATATTGGTAATGATGCACCAATGAGCGGCCTGGGAGAGGGATGGTTTATTGATCCAGTGACTATGGATGCTCATCCAGAACTTGCCTCATTAGAGGAAGTTATTAAGCGTCCTGACTTGTTTCCTGACAAAGAAGACCCTTCAAAGGGAGCCTTTATGGGTTGTCCAGCTGGTTGGGGTTGCCAACTAGCAAGTATCAACCTATTCAGAGCACATGATATGGCGGCAAAAGGTTGGAAACTTCTTGATCCTGGTTCTGCTGCGGGATTAGATGCAGATATCGTTAGAGCGGGAGAGCAGGGTGAGCCGTGGTTTGGTTACTACTGGGCACCAACAACTATTATTGGTAAATACAACCTACAAAAGCTTGACATGGGTCCTTTTGGCGGCAGTGAAAACTGGGATGGCTGTATAGCGCTTCCTCAAGACGAGTGTGCAGATCCTCAAGTATCTGGTTGGGTAGAGTCTCGAGTCAACACTGTTTTAAGTGAAGACTTTTACAACAATGCAGATCCAAAGGCAATGGAGTTCTTTGAGAAAAGAATTTATCCTGGACAGGTAATGGGTCAAATGCTTGTTTGGATGGATGATAACCAAGCTGGTGGTGCAGACGCAACAACTTATTTCCTTCAAACTTATCCTGAAGTTTGGAAGGCCTGGGTTGACGACGAGACAGCAGCGGCAGTAGAAGCAGCAATGTAATCAAATTGATTCAACATTGATAATAATTGCCCATAGAGATTTTTAGCTATGGGCAATTTTTTTTTACTTTTTAGGGGATATTAGGTGTCAATAAGATCTACACCTCAGCAAAGCATATTAGACTGTTTGCCCTCAGCTGTTGAGATTGCTGACCTTCGAATAATTAATAAAGATCTTAACTTTATTCAGGCCAACATTAAAAGAGCTGATGATTTATCAATAGAAGCACTAAACACAACAGACTACACTCAGCTTGTTTCTATAACTGAAAAATTTTCCAAACTTTCAAGTCGAGCTAATGATAGAGCAGAAACTTTAAAAGAGTTTACAAAAGAGTCAAATCCACTTACTGAAGTCAATAACTCTTCTGAATTGCTAGAAAAAGTACAAATATTGTCAAAAACTCTTGAACAAAAAACAAGTGAACTAGGCTCTCAGTTTTATGAAATTTCGAGTTCAAAATATGATTCATTCAACAGCTCATTAGATAGTTTAAAACAGAGTATTGATTCAATTTCATCTCATGAAGATGTTATAGCGTTATATCCAAGACTGGAATCTTTTCTAACTGATATTACTGAAAATGCAAATTACCTTAATAGTAATGATAATGCAGAAGAGCTGTTAAATAATATCAATGAAGCTGTAGAAGTTTACGTTGATAAAGCTGATAGTTTTGGTTCGGCATTTCTAAGTGATATTGCATCTCAAGTGAGCTTAATAAATCAAAAAATAGATTTGCTGCGTTTGAATGTTGATAGTCTAAACTCAAAGTATGAGATTGATGCTCACCTTGAACAGCTTACTGAGTTGAGAGATGTTCTGAATGATTCTGTCAAAGAGTATATTAATTTTCCTGAATCAAATGATTTGGTCCTCAATATGAACGATCTAAGTATAGCTACCTATGCAAAAGTTCAAGATATAGTTGATGGATACCAAGCTGTAACAAAATTATTGCCTATTGCAAATGACTCAGAAGCGCTGTCTAAAGCTGTAGTAGAGGCCTCGTATAGAACTAATACAAGCGTGGTTGATAATACCCTTATGAGTCTAATTGACAAACCCAATGAACTCAGTGCTAGAGTTATTGATTTAGCAGCTCAGTTTGAGTCTAGTAATTTTGCGGAGTTAAAAATAAATGTTGTAAAGAACATCGATAAAAATGTAGCAAGATTAGAAAGAGCGTACCTATCCTCAGAATCATCTGATCCAGTAACATTGGCAAGCTCTGTAACTGAGCTATCTAAAAATTTAGAAATCCAATTCGATACTGTTCAGTCGGTTGATCCGTCCACTCAAGCTGACTATATTTTATCTTTGTCAGATGGAGTTTATGCATCTGTAAATTCCTCTGATTTTTCTAATTTTATTAATACGGCACAATCGATTTCAAACGACGTCATGATGAACTCTAGGCAATGTGTTGATAGTGCTTTCAAAGACTTTACCAGAGCTGTTGGAAGTACAATGGAGAAAATTTTTGATCCGTTACTTTATTTTTTAGCGCAATTTGAACAACTTTTGCTGGCTACGCCATGGCCATTATTTTTAGCTGTTGCAGGTGCATTGGCTTGGCTTGGCTCAAAAAGTTATAAGGTTACAGTTGGCGTGATGCTCGCTTTTTTTGTAATTGGATTTCTAGGAATGTGGACGCCAATGATCTCAACAGTAACAATGATTTCTGCGGCTACTCTGCTCTGTTTGACTTTAGGGATTCCGCTTGGAATATGGATGTCAAAATCTGATCGAGCACAGTCAATTATCACCCCTGTCCTTGATATTATGCAGACAATTCCTTCATTTGTTTATTTGATTCCTGTTGTAATGTTGCTAGGAATTGGTAAAGTTCCAGGCCTAATTGCGGTATGTATTTATGCAATGCCCCCAATAGTTAGGCTGACCAATTTAGGAATTCGATTAGTTGACAAGGAGGCGATGGAGGCTGCAGATGCATTTGGCGCTACCTACAGGCAGCGTCTATTTATGGTTCAGATTCCACTTGCGCTTCCAAATATTTTTGCCGGCGTAAATCAGACTATTATGATGGCTCTCTCAATGGTTGTGATTGCTTCAATGATTGGTGTTACAGGTCTTGGATTGCCTGTACTTCAGGCTGTACAAAATCAATACTTGTCACTAGGACTTCTGAATGGTTTAGCGATTGTTGCTTTAGCAATTATATTTGATAGAGTCTCTCAAGCTTTTGGTACACGCATTCAGAAACATCGTTCTGGAGACGTATTATGAAGAATGATATTAAAGTCAAAATAACAAACCTAACTAAGATTTTTGGACCTAAGGCAAAATCTGTACTAAAGCATGTTGATAATGGCATGTCAAAAGACGATCTTTTAAAGGAACATAAGCATGTTCTAGGATTAAGCAATATTAATCTTGACTTAGCTAATAAAAATATTGAAGTAATAATGGGTCTTTCAGGTTCTGGCAAGTCAACATTAATCAGACACATAAATCGATTGATTGAGCCAACATCTGGTTCGATTGTAATTGATGGTGAAGACGTAATTCAAATGCCCATAGAAAAGCTTAGGTTATTTAGACAACAAAAAACTGCAATGGTATTTCAAAGCTTCGCACTTTTGCCACATAAAACTGTTTTAGATAATGTTTGTTTAGGTGTTCATTTGCAGGGAATTTCAGGTGAAGAGGCATTCAATAGAGCTAGGAAATGGATTAATCGGGTAGGCTTAGATGGTTATGAAGATAGGTATCCATCTCAGCTATCTGGAGGAATGCAGCAACGTGTAGGCTTGGCAAGAGCCTTGACATGTGACACAGAGATTCTAATGATGGATGAAGCGTTCAGTGCTCTTGACCCTCTTATTCGAAGTGATATGCAAGACTTGCTTTTAGAGCTTCAAAAAGAACTCCATAAGACCATTATCTTTATTACTCATGATCTTGATGAGGCACTTAAAATTGGCGATCGAATTGCTATTCTTAATGGTGGCGAGCTTGTTCAACACGGTACAACTCAGGATATTCTAATGACTCCAGCGGATGACTATGTAAGAGATTTTGTTAAGAAAGTCAATCGCTCTCACGTTCTTCATGCAAATTCAGTAATGACAGATAAAAAACCAGAAAAAGGTTCTTCTATTATTAAGGTTAATGAAATGGATTCGGTTGATTCTGTATTGTGTGAGATGCTTAGGCAAAATGCAGATTTTTGTATAGTTCAAGACTCAAATGGGTCTGATGTTGGCTACTTAAACAAGAAGGATATTGCTGAGGTTGTTCAGCCGTTAGAAGCAGAAGAATATTAATGCTCTCTTGTAGAGCTGAACGTTAATTCTGGGTGGCGTTCTATAGTTAACCGAAGATTAACCATGCTCGGTGCTAAATAAGTTAGCATACCTGCACTATCAATGGCAATGTTATTACCTGCTTTTATCTTTAATTGTTCAATATCTTTGTCAGAGCCATAGACCCACCTAGCAGTTGCAACATTGATTGTCTCAAATTGACAATCGACTCCGTATTCATACTTGAGTCTATGTGCGACAACATCGAACTGTAATATTCCAACAGCTCCTAAAATTTGAGAGCTATTTGAAACAGGTCGAAAAACCTGAGTAGCGCCTTCCTCAGAAAGTTGATCTAAACCTTTTTGAAGTGCCTTAGCTTTTAGTGGGTCTTTAAGTTGAGCTCTTCTGAATAACTCGGGAGCAAAGTTTGGTATTCCTTGAAAATTAATTTTTTCTCCCTGTGTAAAGGTATCACCGATACCAATTCCGCCATGATTATGAATGCCGATAACATCACCAGCGTGAGCCACTTCGGTAGAGCTTCTCTCTCTTGACATAAAGGTAACAGCGTTAGCAATCTTGATTTGTTTACCTGTTGAGACTTGAAGGACTTTCATTCCTTTTTGGTACTCACCGCTCACTATTCGCATGAAAGCCAAGCGATCGTGGTGTTTTGGGTCCATATTGGCTTGAATTTTGAAAACAAAGCCTGAGAGTTTATTCTCATCTGGCATCACTGATCTGGTATCACCTTCACGACCCTGAGGTGTTGGGGCATAGTGTATAAAGCCGTCAAGTAGATTCTCAATACCAAAATTATTTATCGCTGAGCCAAAAAAAACTGGGGTCTGTTTACCTTTGAGAAAATCATTGAGGTTGAAAGGGTTTGTGGTTCCAGCAATCAGTTCAACCTCGTCTCGAGCCTCATTAGCTATTTGCTCGCCAAGAACATCATCAAGCTGAGTATTGTTGATCCCCTCAATGATGGTATTGTTGCCGATACTCGCATTTTTCCCACTTTCAAAAAGATATACTTTGTCTTCAAGTAGATGATAAACACCCTTAAAGCCCTTACCCATTCCAATAGGCCAGGTAATCGGAGAGCACTCAATATTTAAAACTGATTCAACCTCATCTAGGAGTTCAATGGGTTCTTTTCCCTCTCGGTCCAGTTTATTTATAAAAGTCAATATTGGCGTATCACGCAGCCTACAGACTTCCATGAGCTTTATAGTTCTTTGCTCAACACCTTTGGCAACATCGATAACCATTAAGGCAGAGTCAACAGCAGTCAGAGTTCGATATGTGTCCTCTGAAAAGTCCTCATGGCCTGGAGTATCTAATAGGTTAATGACATGATTATCATAAGGAAACTGCATCACGGAGGAGGTCACAGATATACCTCTCTCTTTTTCCATTTCCATCCAGTCACTCGTGGCGTGCGTATCAGCCTTTCTGGCTTTAACGCTTCCGGCAGTTTTTATGGCGCCGCCATAAAGTAAGAGTTTTTCTGTAACGGTCGTCTTTCCTGCATCAGGATGAGAAATAATCGCAAAAGTGCGACGTTTAGAAATTTCCGACATAGTGGTTAAGCCTTAGGAAGGGTAACACCAGTCTGACCCTGGTATTTTCCATTTCTATCTTTATAGGAGGTTTCGCACATCTCATCAGATTCAAAAAAGAGCATTTGAGCAACACCCTCATTCGCATAAATTTTTGCTGGCAGCGGCGTCGTGTTTGAAAATTCAAGAGTCACATGGCCTTCCCACTCAGGCTCAAGTGGAGTGACATTGACAATAATTCCGCATCTTGCATAGGTTGATTTTCCAAGACAAATAACAAGCGTTGATCGTGGGATTTTGAAGTACTCTACAGTGCTCGCTAGCGCAAAAGAGTTTGGAGGGATAATGCATTCATTAGCGTTCACCTCCACAAAGCTTTGCTCATCAAAATTCTTAGGGTCAACAATATTGTGGTTGATGTTTGTGAAGATTTTGAATTCAGTTGAGCACCTCACATCATAGCCGTAACTTGAGGTTCCATAAGAAATTATCTTTTGATTCTCTGACTTGCGAATTTGTTGCGGCTCAAATGGAGTAATCATCTCATTTTCAAGAGACATTCTTTTAATCCATTTGTCTGATTTAATACTCATGGGCTCGTATTTTACATTTCAATGGTTTATTGAGTTACCTAATCTTGATGCTTGCCAAACTAATTAAAACAAGTATCAGAGTGACAATCCAAAAGCGTACAATAATCTTTGGTTCTTTAAGCCCTTTCTTTTCATAGTGATGATGAATTGGAGCCATCAAAAAGAATCTTTTCTGAGTCCTCTTGAAATAACTAATTTGAATAATTACTGACAAGGTTTCTGCTACAAAAATACCGCCCATTAAAATCAATAATATCTCTTGATGGACGATAATGGCAATGACAGCTAAGATTGCTCCAAGTGACAAAGATCCAGTATCTCCCATAAAGATTTCAGCGGGGTAAGTATTAAACCACAAAAAACCAAAGCCTGCCCCTATAAGCGCTGCACATAGAACAAATGCTTCTCCTGTTCCAGGCATAAATGGCATGTTTAGATAAGCAGAAAAATTATAGTTGCCTCCGATGTACGCAAAGACTCCAAGGGCACCGCTGATAATAATTACTGGCATAATTGCTAAACCATCAAGACCATCGGTTAGGTTAACAGAGTTTGATCCTCCAACAATTGCAAACCAACCAATAATCAAAAATCCTATTGCGTTAAGTGGAATAATCAGGTCCTTAAAGAAAGGAATCAAGAGTTCTGCTCCAATAGTCTTTGAATTTAAGCTGAGCAACCAAAAGCATATTAATAGGGTGCTAATTGTTTGGGCTGATAGTTTTTGTCTACGACTAAGCCCATCTGAATTTTGTTTTTTGATTTTTAAGTAGTCATCAATAAAACCTATCGAACTGAATAAAAGTGCGGTAAGTACCACTATCCAAAGTAATGGATTTCGCCAATCACCCCAAATCAGAACACTAGTAAAAAAAGCAAAGAAAATAAGAACACCTCCCATTGTAGGAGTTCCTTTCTTTTCTAGATGTGTTTCAGGCCCATCATCACGAATGACTTGCCCAATTTGATATTCTTGAAGCTTTGCAATAATCCATTTACCTAAAAATAAAGTAATCAGAAGGGCCGTCATCATGGCAAAAACTGCCCTTACAGTTAGATAGCTAAGAACATTAAAGCCAGTATCTAGTGATGAGAGAAAGCTTAAAAGTTCAAGAAACATGCTTAGTTATCCTCAGCAGAAATAAATATAAGATCAAATATTAAGAAGGCACCTTGAGGTATGTTGCCACTTGGTGCATTTCCAAAGACTGACTCATAAGTCGCTATTGCAGTACGCTCCTCTCCAATAGTCATTTTTTGTACATTTGTCTCGATAATGCTGATAATTTCTCCAGTGCCTAAGGGAAACGTTATAGGACTTCCAGCTGAACGCATAACTTCCCCACTGTTGGCGCTTAGTGCAATATCAACAGTAACAATTTGTCCGTTGCTTGCAAAATTACCATTTCCACTCTTAGTAATTGTTGTAAAGTAGCCAAGCTCATCCTGAATTGCATCTGGAAAATTTGAGACTACATAGGACTCAAAATCCTTTTGACGAAGTTTTTGTTGAGCGAAAATTACTTCATTTGCTTTTGAAATTAAAGAGTTAAATGAATCTTCATTAGCAATAAATTGATTAGCTTCTTCACCAATTCGTTCAATTCTAACCGTTTCTAAAATATCACCCTTTTCAATTGCGTTGACCACATCCATGCCTTCAACTACATTTCCAAATACGCTGTGTTTGCCGTCAAGCCAAGGCGTTGGAACATGAGTGATAAAGAATTGAGAGCCATTAGTATTAGGCCCAGAGTTTGCCATCGATAGTATGCCAGGTCTGTCGTGAATAAGGTCACTAAATTCATCGGAAAACATGTATCCGGGTCCGCCCGTTCCATTGCCCTTTGGATCCCCACCTTGAATCATAAACTCATCGATGACTCTATGAAAAGTCAGTCCATCATAGTAAGGATTTCCAATCTCTTTTATGCTCTTCTTTGTTCCTTCAGCAAGAGCAATGAAGTTTGTAACGGTAAGAGGTGCTTTTTTAAAGGCTAATTCAACTGTAATTTTCCCCTTGTTTGTTTGAAGGTGTGCATAGATACCGTCGTCTAGGTTTGCGAAAGAGAGAGTTGAAAATAGAATTGAAAAGATAAAGATAAGTTTTCGCATAATAACCTTAGAAATAAAATGATTAATGATACCCAAAATCATCAAATTTTTAGCGCTGTTACGTTAAAATATATAGCTTAGAAATTGTAATTTTACGACTTTCTAAGTTGTGTGATTTAAATACTGAAATTGAGGGGTTTTTTATGTCTTTGCTTATAACAGATGAATGCATTAATTGCGATGTTTGTGTTCCTGAATGCCCGAATGAAGCTATTTATATGGGTGAAGAAATTTATGAAATTGATGGCGACCTATGTACCGAATGTGTTGGTCATTTTGACACCCCTCAATGTGTCGAGGTTTGTCCGGTAGATTGCTGTCTTCCAGACCCTGACAGAGTCGAGACAGAAGAGGAGTTATTAGCGAAAATAAAAACTTAATTAGTTTTTATAAAATTTCTTTAAAGGCTGACAAACACAGTTCCACATTCTCTTTTCTTGATGTGTGACCCATGAGACCAATTCTCCAAATCTTTCCTGCGAGATCTCCAAGACCAGCTCCAATCTCTATATTAAATTTGTGAATCAATGAAGAGCGAACTTTTGCGTCATCACTGCCCTCTGGAATGTAAACGCTATTAAGCTGTGGAAGTCTAGATGATTCATCCACCAAGTATTGAATTCCAAGTTTACTTAGCCCATTCCTGAGTAGCAGATGATTTTCTTTATGACGAGCCCAGGACTGCTCTAAACCTTCTTCAGTTAGCATAACCAAAGATTCGTGCAACCCATACAAGGTGTTTACTGGTGCAGTGTGATGGTAAGCACGTTTTGCGCCTTTACCCCAATAACCCATAACTAAGTTAAGGTCTAAAAACCAGCTTGTGACTGGCGTTTTGCGGTGTGTGAATTTATATATTGCTTTCTCACTGAAGCTCACAGGGGATAATCCTGGCATCGCTGATAAGCATTTTTGAGAGCCAGAATAGATAGCATCAATTCCCCAATCATCAACTCTCAATTCAGAGCCAGCAAGAGAGGTGACTGCATCAACAATACTAAGACAGTTATGATTATTGGCTAATTCACAGAGTCGCTTTGCATCAGAAATTGCTCCTGTTGAGGTTTCAGCATGAACAAAAGCAACAATCTTGGCATCAGGGTTATCTATTAAAGCTTGCTCAACTTTCTGAGAATCAACCGGTTTGCCCCAATCATCATTGATGATGATTGCCTCACCACCAACGCGAATAACATTCTCTCTCATTCGAGTACCAAATACACCATTGATACAGACAATTACCTTGTCACCAGGCTCCACAAGATTTGCAAAGCAGGCCTCCATACCAGCAGATCCAGGGGCGGAAATGGGCATAGTTAACTCATTTTCAGTGATAAAGGCATACTTTAACATCTGTTTAGTTTCATCCATCATGTCAATAAATGCAGGATCTAGGTGTCCTATCGTTTGTCTAGCCATTGCGTTTAAAATTCTTGAATGAACGTCGGAAGGGCCTGGGCCCATCAATAATCTCTTGGGTGGTATAAATGATTTCATTATCTTAATTTCAGATTAAATACCAAATTGGTAAGACCAATTTACCAATTTGATGTAAGTTAATATACGATATAATTTTTTTATTTTGATAATTATCTAGGATATTGAAAAAATTATTAATAATTAAATTCATAATGGCTTGAATTTAATTTTAAAAAAATTAGGTTTCTTGCTCTATTATATGACTACTCATAACAACTAAAGGCTTGATGTGTCCATAATTTCTCAGTTAACGAAATCACTACCAAAAAACATCGTCATTAGTGGTGAAGAAAATACGCGTCCTTTTGAGTGTGATGGGTTGAGTGTCTATAAACAAAAACCATTAGCTGTTGTTTTGCCAAATAAAGTCAGTCAAATAAAACAAGTTTTGAAAATTTGTCGTGAAAACTCAACACCTATCGTCACTAGAGGGGCAGGAACGGGTTTGTCAGGCGGTGCTTTGCCGTTAAAGGATAGTGTTGTTTTAGGGCTTTCGAAATTGACTAAAATTATCTCTATAAATCCAGAAGAACAGATTGCAGTTGTTCAGCCTGGCGTTAGAAACTTGGCGATTAGTGAGGCAGCAGAAGAGTATGGGCTGTATTATGCGCCTGATCCTTCTTCTCAAATTGCTTGTACAATTGGTGGGAACGTTGCTGAAAATGCCGGTGGGGTGCATTGCCTTAAATACGGATTGACCGTTCAAAATATCGAGTCGATAAAAATAATGACAATTGATGGAGGCGAGTTAGTTTTTTCGAAAAATGATGAGGGTCTCGGCCTCTTAGCTTTAATGACTGGTTCGGAAGGTTTATTAGGCATCATTACAGAAATAACGGTAAAACTGACGAAAAAACCACAAATTGCCAGACTGGTTATGGCTGGTTTTGATAGTGTTAGGGATTGTGCAAACGCAGTTGCTGAAATTATAAAGAATGGGATTATTCCGGCGGGTCTTGAAATGATGGATGATTTTGCAATTCAAGCATCTGAGGAGTTTGCACGGCCAGGATATCCTCTTGAATCAAAAGCTCTTCTGCTCTGTGAGTTAGACGGTACTAAAGAGTCGGTGCGTTCTGATTTAGATATAGTTGTTAGTTTACTTTCAAAGGCAAGCTCACTAAGGGTCTCAGAGTCTGAGAAGGAGAGGCTTCTATTATGGAAGGGAAGGAAGTCAGCCTTTCCTGCAGTTGGGAGAATATCTCCAGATTATTACTGCATGGATGGAACGATACCTAAAAGGTACTTAGCTGATGTGTTAGAAAAAATTAATGCACTATCAAAACGTTTTAATCTCAAAGTCGCCAATGTCTTCCATGCGGGTGATGGTAATCTTCATCCATTGATTTTATATGACGCAGGAATGCCAGGAGAATTAGAGAAGACAGAGGAGTTTGGTAATGAAATTCTAAAGCTCTGTATTGAAGTGGGAGGAAGTATAACGGGAGAGCATGGTGTCGGTGTTGAAAAGTTAGATGCGATGTGCTACCAATATAGTGAAGCTGAATTAGATGTTTTTCATCAAATAAAAGCCGCTTTTGACCCGCACTCACTTCTTAATCCAGGCAAGGCAGTTCCAACACTGCATCGTTGCGCTGAATTAGGGAGTATGCATGTTCATCATGGGAATCTCCCTCATCCAGAACTGGAGCGATTCTGATTATGAAAACTATTGGAGAAATTCAAAATAAAGTCAAAAATGCTAGCCAACTCAGAATCACAAATTCTGATGACCAGTCCAATGAAGAAATATTAAATATGTCTACTTACTCAGGCGTCGTGGAATATTTTCCAGAAGAATTAGTGATTACTGTAAGGGCGGGAACCTTAATTAAAGAAATTAATCATATTTTAGGAGTCAATAATCAAGCACTCCCTTTCTTTATCGAGGATTCTGAAAAAACGATTGGATCTTTATATTCAACTGCAAGCTCTGATTTATCTGACAGTGTTTTAGGAGTTCAAATAATAAATGGTAAGGGAGATTTATTAAATTTTGGTGGTCAAGTGATGAAGAATGTTGCTGGTTATGATGTCTCGAGACTTCTAGTAGGATCGATGGGCAAGTTTGCTGTTATAACTCAGATTAGTTTCAAAGTGTTTCCTGAAAAAATGGTTCAGGAGAAAAGAATTAAGCAAGCTAAGAGAAATGATCATTCGTCTCTAAGAAAGGAAATTGAAAAGAGACTTAAAGACGTATTTGACCCTTATGGAGTGTTCGTTTAATGCATACTGAAATAAAAAACATTAATGTTTCAGAGTCAACAAGAGATAAAGCAACTCAAATTATCGAGTCATGTGTTCACTGCGGTTTCTGCTTGGCAACCTGTCCAACTTATCAGTTATTGGGCGATGAGCTAGACTCACCGCGAGGTAGGATTTATTTAATTAAATCTGCTTTAGAGCAAAACCAGTTCAGTCTCAAATCATTAAGCCACATGGATCGTTGCCTAACTTGCCGCTCGTGTGAAACAACCTGTCCATCTGGTGTTGAGTATGGTCAGCTCCTTGAAATAGGTCGAGACCTAATGGAATCAAAGAGAGGAAAGCTTCAGGCACTTTACAGATATGTTGTGAGAAAGACTTTTTTAACTCCATTAATCTTTAAACCTTTAGGGTATTTTTACCGCCACTCAAAGGTTACCTCCAAATCTGTTAAACCAGAAAAAATTGACTCTACTATTCTTTTAATTGCGGGTTGCGTTCAGCCTTCACTTGCACCAAACATCAACCATAGTATTAAGAATATATTGTCTAAGCTTAATATTGAAGTATTAGAGTCTTCACAGGGACAATGTTGCGGCGCACTCGACCAGCACCTTGCGGCTTCAAGTGACGCCATGAAAAAAGTAAAACGAAATATTGATCTTTGGACTCAACAACTTGAATCAGGTGTGAATTCGATCATTTCAAGCGCAAGTGGGTGTGGCGTGATGATTAAGGATTATCCTAAGCTCTTTAAAAGTTCTGACCCGTATTTTCAAAGAGCACTCTATGTATCTTCAAAAACCAAAGACATTGCTGAATTCCTATCAACTAAAGATTTGAGTGGACTTCATTTGTCAGAATTAAACGTTACTTATCACGAGCCTTGCACAATGCAGCATGGCCAAGAATTAGGCGGCTTAGTTGAGTCAATACTCTCTCAGTTTGGATATATTAAAAAACCAGTCAAAGATTCACATATTTGTTGCGGATCTGCCGGTACATACTCAATTTTTGAGACTAAAATATCAAACCAGCTCAGAAACAACAAGATTGAAAATTTAAATGCTTCAAAACCTAATATGATTGTAACCAGCAACATTGGATGCTTAATGCATCTTCAAAAAGGAAGCTCTATTCCAGTCAAGCATTGGGTTGAACTTCTAGATGTCTAGAAGAAGAAAGTTAAAAGCCAAGGTTTATGAAATTGAGATTGAGTCTCTTTCTCATGAAGGAAGGGGTATCTCTCACATTGATAACAAGATAATATTTACTAGAGGGGCTTTGCCTGGTGAAAGGGTTAGCGCGTCAAGAACTCTTTCGCGCGCTAAATACGAGGAGGCTGATGTCGTAGAAGTCATTAAGCGCTCACCAGACAGGATCGAGGCGAAGTGCTCAGTATATGGAATATGTGGTGGATGCTCATTCCAACACCTGTCGAGTCCTAATCAAATCAATGCAAAACATGATTGGCTTCAAAGTGCCTTTTTGGGTCAAACAAAAGTTGAGCCAAAAGAGTGGTTAGAGCCAATTCAAGTTGAGAGTTGGGGCTATCGCCGAAAAGCTCGCTTAGGGGTGCGTTATGTTGCAAAAAAAGAGAAGGTTCTAGTCGGCTTTAGAGAACGAAAATCTTCATTTGTAACCGTTATGAGTCGATGTGAGGTTTTGCATCCCTCTTTGGGTGATAACCTTGAAACTCTATCAGAATGTATTGAAGGGTTAAGCATTAAAGAGCACATACCACAGATTGAAGTAGCGATCGCAGAGCAAGATACGATTCTAATCTTAAGGCACCTTCAGCCACTAAATGATAATGATGAGAAGGTGTTAGATGAGTATGCAAAAAAACTATCCATTACTTGGTACCTTCAGAGTGGAGGGTTAGAAACAATTAAACCGCTAAAATACTCAGTTCAGCTGACTTATACTCTTCCAGATCACTCTATTGAGATGTCATTTCTTCCCAATGACTTCACTCAGGTCAACTTTGAGCTCAATAAAAAAATGATTGACCTTGCATTAGACCTGCTCCAATTAAATGAAAATGATGATGTCATAGATCTTTTCTGTGGTCTTGGTAACTTTACACTTCCCATCTCCAGATACGTGAATAGTGTCGTTGGAATAGAAGGGGATCGAGGACTAGTCGAGAGAGCAAAAGCAAACGCTAAAGCAAACGATATTTCTAATGCATCATTTTACAAGGCTGACCTATTCGAAGATGTATCAGGATTTGAATGGTTCAGAGGGAAAAATTATAATAAAGCATTGATTGATCCGGCAAGAACAGGAGCAATAGAAATTGTTGAGCTTATTCCTATGCTCAAAGTTGAGAGGCTCGTTTATGTTTCATGCAATCCAGCAACCTTGGCAAGAGATACAGCAAAGCTAGTTAATTTAGGATTCTCTCTAGAGAGTGCTGGTGTTATGGATATGTTTCCTCAGACCGCTCATGTTGAGTCAATCGCACTTTTTGTTCGAAAAAAATGAGCATAGAGTATCATTTAAATAGAAAACTTTATAGGAAAAAAGATGAGTTATAAAAGAAACCTACTCCCAAAAATGGCAGTTGAGAGAATGAATGAGAATCCAGAAGCAGTTTTGATTGATGTTAGAACGAGAGCTGAGCATAAGTACGTGGGCTTTCCAAAGAGCTCAATTCTTATTCCGTGGTTTGATGAACCAGATTTAGAATCTGATCCTGATGCTTTTTATGAGTCCGTACTTGCTTCACTTGGGGATAGAAGTGATGTGATGGACACAGAGTTGATTCTTATATGTAGGAGTGGGTATCGGTCTAACGAGGCTCTAAAATGTCTTCAAAGCAAAGGTTTTACATGTGTCTCTCATGTTGCGAGCGGATTTGAAGGTGACTTAGATGAGAATGATCATCGCGGCAACCTTAATGGCTGGCGAAATGATGGTATGCCTTGGTCTCAAGGCTAAACGATTTCTAATTTGGCATAGGAACTTATTAGCCACTTTGTACCTACTTTTTTGAATTTGATTTGAAGGCGCATCGAGTCTCCACTTCCCTCATAGTTAAGTATCGTTCCCATTCCAAA
>CAZESR010000013.1:0-26771 GCA_964515065.1 uncultured Piscirickettsiaceae bacterium | reverse complement strand
CTGCCTCACGCCAAGTGATTCCAAGCTCTGGCTTATGTTGCGCATGAGCATTACCTATTGTCTCTTTATCGAGAGGGAATTTGTTTTCAATCCCTGAAAGGACACTTGAAAGAATTGATGCAAAAACTAAGTAGGGGTTTGAGTCAGCACTTGCAAGCCTAAACTCTAACCTAGTGGAGCTAGGTGATGCCTCGGGAATCCTAATCAGTGCAGTTCTATTTTCATGACCCCAGCTCAAGGTGGTTGGGGCATGGTCAGCATTATGAACTAGCCTTCTGTAAGAGTTCGAATGAGATGCATAAAATGACAGAAAGTCAGGTGTTGTTTTTAAGAGCCCTGCAATTGCATCAGCAAAAATTCCTTGAGGCTGATTCTTTGAATCAAGTTTAAAGAGATTTTTACCTTTTTTATCGATGATGCTAAGATGAGCATGCATACCATTACCGGCTTCCTCAGAAAACGGTTTGGCCATAAATGTGGCATTTAAGTTAAACTTTTTTGCACAGTTTTTTATCGATCTTTTCATTAAAAAAGCTTGGTCAGCCATCAGAAGTGGGTCATCATGATGAAGCAAGTTAATTTCAAATTGACCCGGAGCGCACTCTGCAATTGCTGTCTCGGATGGAATGGCAAGTGATTTAGCACTTTTATCAACCAGATCAAAGAAATCCTCAAAATCATCCATGACATTGAGGTTAAGTAATTGAACTTCTCTGTAACGCCTGTTAGTTCCAGGAATTAATGGCATCTGCGGATGGCCATGTTTTGTGAGCTGCTTGTCAACTAAATAAAATTCTATTTCAGGGGCGATGACTGGCCTGAATCCAAGCTCATCAAACCGACTCAAAACACTCTTAAGTATGTTTCGAGAGTCAGCATAAATAGCCTTTCCATCATTATCTTCCATGCTGACAAGGCACTGGGCAGTCAGATTTGAGCTCCAAGGAGTTAATGCGAGTGAGTTTTCAACAACTCTGCAGATTGCATCACCATCTCCAGTCGTCATGACGAGACCTGTTCCCTTAGGATTATCACCCCAAATATCTAAAACATAGCTTGAGACTGGCATTTTTAATCCACCATTAACTGCCTTAATTAGGGTTTTAGGAGAGGCGCTCTTACCTCTTGCGATGCCATTAAAGTCGACATAAATGAATTCAATTTTTTTTAGATCAGGGTTTTCTGTGAGAAATTTCTCCGCAAAGTTCTTCATATACTAAAAAAATATTAAATAATTATTGTCAAAAGATTAAAAAAGATTACACTATATCCTAATTAGAAAATACAAAATGTATTAATTATTTTTTTGTAATTTTTTCAACTTATTTAAGGAAAGAATATGTCAGCAAGTACTTCAGCCCTTCAGAAAAAAAATGCGAAGCATCTTATTCAATCATTCAGTGATTTAAGTTACATTAAAAACCCTGAGTCGACTCATATCATCAGTCGTGCGGATGGTGTTTACATATACGATAATGATGGCAAGAAAATCTTAGATAGTATGTCTGGTCTCTGGTGCGTCAACATGGGCTATGGGCAACAATCAATTATTGATGCAGTGAACGAACAAATGAAAGAGCTTGTTTACTACAATAATTTTTTTGGGTCGAGTCATCCATCAGCCATTAAGTTGTCAGAAATGATTGCGGATAAAACACCAGATGGAATGAACAAGGTTTATTTTTGTGGCTCTGGCTCTGAAGCAAATGATACTGTGGTTAGATTAGCAAGACACTACTGGTCTGCCCGTGGCAAGCCTTCCAAATCTGTGATTATTAGCCGAACGAATGCTTATCATGGGTCAACAATGGCTGGAGCTAGCTTGGGCGGAATGAGCGCTATGCATGCTCAGGGTGGTTTACCAATAGCCGATATTGAACATGTAGATCAACCTTATTATTATGACGCCTGTGTTGAAGCTGGAGGGAAGATTGATGAAGATGAATTTGGAATAAAAGTAGCCCAGAGTTTGTCAAAGAAAATTGATGAATTGGGTGAAGATCGTGTTGCTGCATTTATTGCAGAGCCTATCCAGGGCGCAGGAGGAGTTATTATTCCTCCAAAAACATATTGGCCAGAAATTAGTAGGATTTGTAAGGAAAGAAATATTCTTTTAGTTGCAGATGAGGTGATATGCGGATTTGGAAGAACTGGAGAATGGTTTGGATCTGGCCACTTTAACTTTAAGCCGGATTTAATGCCATTTGCTAAAGGTGTAACATCGGGATACCTACCCGTTGGAGGTGTTATTGTCAGAGATGATATTGTCGATGTTCTCGTTGCTGCTAATCAAGAATTTGCTCACGGCTATACATACTCAGGACACCCAGCTTGCATGGCTGCGGCTGTTGCCAACCTTGAGTTAATGGAGAATACAAACATACTTGATCAAGTTAATAATACAACCGCACCTTATTTGGCGAGTAAGTGGAAAGAGTTAGAGAATCATCCTTTGGTTGGCGAAGCCAGACATCTTGGAATGCTTGCAGCTATTGAAATAGTCAAAGACAAAGAGCACTGTAAAAGATTTGATAATAGTGGAGATGTTGTTGGAATTTGTCGTGATTTATGTTATGAGAATGGCATAGTCATGAGAGCCATTAAAAATAAGATGGTTATAGCGCCTCCGTTAATTTGCAATAATGATCATATTGATGAAATTCTTGAGAAGGTCTGGAAGTGTCTTGATTTGACAGCCAAGTCAATCAAATAAGTTTTTTAGAGTGCAATCATATTATCAGGCTACTAGAAATTTTGAGATAAATCAGCCACCCCTCTCAGGAGATTATGAGGCAGATGTCTGCATCATTGGAGGTGGTTACACTGGTTTATCTTCTGCACTTTACTTAGCAAATGAAGGTATTAATGTTCTTCTTCTGGAATCTAACAAAATTGCATCAGGAGCCTCAGGCGCGAATGGTGGTCAGGTATCTGGTGGAATGAGAAGAGATCAATTCTATTTAGAAAAAGCTTTGGGATTTCATAAAGCCAAGGCTTTGTGGAGTATTGGTGAAGAGGCAAAATATCATGCAAAAGATTTGATTGATAAATATCAAATTCAGTGTGACTACAAGAAAGGAATCGCTCACCCAAACCATAAGCAAAAATATTGTGAAGAGTCAAAGCGCTATGTTGGTCACATGAAAAATAAATATGACTATAAAGATATGGTTTATCTGAGTGATAGTGAAATGAGAGAGGTGACAGGTTCAGATACCTATTTTGGAGGAAGTTATGATGAAGGAGAAGCTCACTGTCATCCACTCAATTATGCACTTGGAATTGCTAAGGCTGCTATAACAGCAGGTGCAAAAGTCTTTGAAAATACCGCTGCAACAGAATACAAGGTTCATGATGGCTATGTGAAAGTTAAGACTCAGAATGGTACTATCAAAGCTGATCGTGTTATTCTCGCCTGTAATGGCTATCTTGATAATTTAGAGAAGAGATTAACATCAAAAATATTACCGATGAATAACTATATCGTAGCAACTAAACCTCTTGATGATGAAACAATTCAAAAGATAAATCCAAGGGATATTGCTTTTGCTGATTCAAGATTTGTCATTAATTATTTTCGTTTAAGTGCTGATAAGCGTCTGCTTTTTGGAGGTGGAGAGAATTATTCAAAAAATTTATCCAAAAACATAGTGCCAATAGTGACTAGACCTTTAGAAAAAATTTATCCATTCCTTAAAGGGGTTAAAATTGATTTTGCATGGGGTGGAAAGCTTGCAATAACAATGAACCGCCTCCCATTCTTTACAACACTTTATAACGGTAAAGTTATATCAGCCCAAGGTTACTCAGGCCAAGGAGTTGCTTTGGCAAGTTATTCTGGGAAAATTGTTTCTCAGAAAATAACTGGTGATGGGGAAACTTTTGATATTATGTCTCAAATTCCTAGGCAAAGTTTTCCTGGAGGAAGATTTTTGCGAAACCCAAGCATGAAGATAGGTATGCTTTATTATTCGCTGTTGGACAGACTGTAAAGAGAGAAATATATGAGTATTGATGACTTTGAGGATATGAAAACTGATCAGGCTTTTACAAAAAAAAGTCTATATGGCAGGGCAAACGAAATGACTTATGGTGGTGCTTTGAGTTTTCTTAGGCGCAAATACACAAAAGATTTAACTGAGGTAGATATTGCAGTCAGCGGAATCCCTTATGACGCTGCAACTAGTTTCAGGCCAGGGGCAAGATTTGGCCCCAAAGCCATTAGAGAAGCATCAGTCCAGCTGGCTGAGTTACTAGCTTTTCCTGATGGAATAGATCCGTTTAAGACGTTAGCGGTTACAGACTATGGAGACTGCGAGCTAGACTATGGTTTTCATGGAAACATTGTTTCTGAGATTCAAAATCATGCAAAAACTATTCTGGACTCTGGAGCAGAGATGCTCACTTTTGGGGGTGATCATTTTGTGACTTACCCGCTTTTGAGGGCTCATGCTGAGAAACATGGCCCTATTGCCTTAGTTCATTTTGATGCACACACCGATACATGGCCTGATGAAGATGGTAGGCTTGATCATGGAACGATGTTTTCAAGAGCTATTAAAGAGAACTTAATTGATACTAAAAACTCAATCCAAATTGGTATAAGAACTCATAACAGTAATACAAAAGGCGTTAAGATACTTGATGCGCCTTGGGTCCATGAAAATGGGATTGATAAAGTTATCAATCAAATTATTGATGTAGTAAAAGACCGACCTGCCTATTTGACTTTTGATATTGACGTCCTTGATCCGGCTTACGCACCAGGAACTGGAACACCTGTTTCTGGAGGACTCACCTCCGCTCAAGCTTTGGGAATTATTAGAGGCCTAGAAAAGGTTAAATTTATCGGTGCTGATGTTGTTGAGGTTGCTCCTGCCTATGATCACGCAGAAATTACAGCCATAGCAGCTGCAACGATAGCTCATGATTATCTAGTTTTAAGAGCAAAACAAAAGAATAACGAAAAATTGGATTAAATTACAAGGCGATGAAAATTGGAATACTTTTAGTTGGCCGGGCGTCAGATGATTTGGTTGAAAAGTATGGCACCTATGCAGAAATGCTGATTGCACTAATTAATTCAGAAGACCAAGTATTTGAATTTGAAACCTATAATATTTTAAATTCTGTATTCCCAAATAATCATTTAGATTGCGATGGTTGGATTGTCACTGGCTCTCCTCATGGTGTTTACGAGGAGCATTCTTGGATACCATCTGTCAGTCAACTAATTAAGGATATCTATCATGCCAAACTGCCGATTTTTGGAGTTTGTTTTGGGCATCAACTAATTGCCCAGACTCTTGGAGGTCATGTTGAAAAATCAATCAAAGGCTGGGGTTTGGGGCTTCACACTTATAGAATTGACAATAAGGCGAGCTTCATGGGTAATTTGTCAGAAGAGTTGACTCTGAATATCTGTCATCAAGACCAAGTTCTTCAGTTGCCAGAGAATGCAACTGTCTACGCATCTTCTGAGTTTTGTGAAAATGCTGGCTTTTATATCAAGGATAAAGTTTTAACAATGCAAGCTCATCCAGAATTTAAGGTTGATTTTACAGAGGCACTGCTGAATGCTCGACGAGAAATCATCATTCCAAAAGAATTCACAGACCCTGCACTTAAGAAGCTTAAGGAAGTACCTGAAAGTGTTCAGTCATCAAAGTTTGCCCAGACTATAAGGCAGTTTTTTTTAGGTTAGATTGTTATAAGCTTCAGTCGCTTTTTCAGTAATGTATTTTCCAATTGGGATTGCAGAAGTTGCAGCTGGAGAGGGTGCATTACAGACATGAATGGAGCGCTTACTTTCTGCAAACAAAAAGTCATGCACTAGTGTTCCATCTTCTAATACAGCTTGAGCCCTTATTCCTGTAGGGTAAGGCTTGAGATCATTAAGCTTGATTTGAGGACTATACTTTTGTACTTCTTTTAAATAGCCGCGCTTAAATATTGAATTTTTCATTTCATATAAGCCAGATTTAAGATTCTTTTTGATAACTTGATAAAACCCTTTAAAAGATAAAAATTGAATTGTATCTTTTAAGCTGAAATTAAATGTACCGTAGCCCTCACGTTTAAATCCTAAGACTGCATTTGGACCAACCGTTATGCTTCCATCTATCATTTTTGTTAAATGAACTCCTAAGAATGGCAGATTAGGATCAGGTATAGGATAGATGAGATGATTAACTAGACAATTATGTTTCTCTTTGAGCCTGTAGTATTCGCCACGAAATGGAATAATTTGAAAGTTTATTTTAATATTGAGTAATGTAGCTACTCGATCAGCCATTAGGCCAGCGCAGCAGATAAGATACTTTGAGTTGAGAGTTTCATTCGAAGTGACGACTTGAATTCTTTCCTTATCCTCTTCTAAATCAGTCACTTCAGTACTTAGTAAAAATTCCCCACCAAGAGACTCAAATTGCTCAGACATTTTTTTAGTGATTAACTTGTAGTCAACAATTCCAGTTGATTTAACCAAAATTGCTCCAATACCAAAAATATTTGGTTCAATTTCATTTAGTTTTTTCTGGTTTAGGATTTCAGCATCAATATTGTTAGTTTTGCATCTTTTAAACAGTTCTCCCATCCTTTTAAGTTCGAGACTATTAGTGGCTACGAGTAATTTTCCACATTGATCAAACGGAATGTTATGGGTTGTGCAGAATTTGATAGTTTCTTTGAGACCTTCTCGGCAAAATTCAGCTTTTAGGCTACCTGGTTCATAATATACTCCTGCATGAATAACACCACTATTGTGTCCAGTTTGATGAGATGCAAAAGATTTTTCTTTTTCAAGAAGAAGAATTTTTTTTGAAGGGTTTTGCTTAATTAGTGACAAAGCTGTTGAAACTCCGACGATGCCCCCGCCAACAATTATGTAGTCATAGATCTGTTTATTTGTCATGCGTGTAGTAAATTGGAAGCAGCCTAGTCTTTATTTTCAGCAAAAAATCCTCTTTGTCTTAAGAGCTCTCTATGAAGATTTTTGTTAGCTATGAACTTGTCACGACCATGAACCCAAAAATAATTATTAATTATAATCATACTTCCTTCAGGAAGCTTGAGATGATAAGTATTCGATTCATTCTCAAGTGATTCACCTAACTCGTACAAATATAGACCTTCATTCATGTTCATGGGCTCTACAAATTGGTCAATATAAGACATCATTGGCTTTCCGTCTTTATCGTCGTCAAGAAAAATTGGATGTTTGGTCTTGTAGCTAACGTTTTTACTGGAAGGTGATCCCCACTGAAAGTCATGTTTAGCCAAAGGATGCTCGTAAAATTTGCTAATTTCCTGCCAGTCATCAAGGTGCAATAGAAGTGAATCACCCCCATCAACATTTTTTTCAAGCATTTTTTGCATGATAACCCAATCCGTTTTTTCTTTAACGTAGGTTCCATCATTATGTAACTCCATTCTTCGATGTGCTTGGCGTAAGTAACTATCACTGTTGTCTTCATTTTTAACGCTGAATCTTGCATAGAATTTTCCAGACATTGAATCTAAGTTAGGAAGACCAATTAAGTGAGAAATAGCAGTGGATATACGAATATTTAAGTCAATAAAATTATCATGATTATCAGAAATATTGCCTAAGTTATTGCATTGCAATAATATAGCACCAGATGAGCGATTTTTGAGTGTACTCGATAAATATTCACCAAGTGTATTATCAGTTAAATCATTCAAACATTTAGCAACAAAAAATCGAAGAAATGGCTTGTATTCTATGGATTGAACGTTGTAATGACTGGTCAATTCATCAAATTTTTCGACCAATTGTTGTGAAAGTGAAACGACTTGAAGTCTTTGGTAATCTTTATGTTGGTTAACTTCAAAGCCAATATGTGAATTGTTAGGTGGATTCATGATAATCATTAAAATGTCGACATTATCAAATTATAACTACATTTATGTTAAAATTCAATTAAGAATATTTGATATTTATGATTAATTTGTTAATTTTTTTGAGTTTAAAAAGCCTCCAAAGTGGACAATTCTAAACAAAATACTGCTGCCCAAATACTTGATTCATTAACAAATGATATTATTTTAGGTGAATTTCCACCCAATCAAAAACTTCATATAAAAACTCTAAAGGATAAATACAATGTTGGCACAAGTCCTCTCAGAGAGGCTTTATCCCAGCTGATTGCGAAGGATTTGGTGGTATCTGAAAATCAAAGAGGCTTTTATGTCAGTGATATTTCGATTGATGATTTATATGATATTTATCAAGCCAGGGCCAAAATAGAGTCTCTTTGCCTCGATATGGCAATTGAAAATGGTGATGATTATTGGGAGGCAAACATTATTGCAGCATCACATAGGCTCAATAAATACAGTAAATTAAATAATATTGATGTGTATGAATGGCAGAATCGCCATAGTTTATTTCATGATGCACTAGTTTCTGGTTGTAAATCTCCTAGACTTCTGCAAATAAGGGATTCATTATTTGAAAAATCAAAGAGATATCGTAATTTATGGCTTAAGGAAAATATTTCTGATGATGCGACCCTTAAAATTAACCAAAATGAGCATGCTGCATTAATGATTTTGGCTCTTGATAGAGATAAAAAGGCGATTTCAAAACTTGTCGAAAATCACATAATGACGCCAGTAGAGATTATTAAAAAGAGCCTATCTCAGCTATAGTTTTATAGCGCTAAATTGTAATGGTCTTGATAGCTTAGAGGGAATCGTGTGTTCATTGTCAAAAAGGATTGGTGCCAATGCTTTTAGCATATCCTCATAGACCTCTCTTTTAAAGTTGATGACTTCATCAACTGGACTCCAGTATTCTACCCATTTCCAGTCATCAAACTCAACATCATCATGAAGATCTAGAGAAATTTCATCATCGCTAGAGTCGAGCTTCAAAAGATACCAAACTTGTTTTTGACCAATACAAGTAGGCTTTTGTGTTCTTCTGACGTGCTCTTCTGGTAGCTCATATCTGAGCCACTTAGGAGTTTTAGCAATCAGTGTGACATGAGAAGGATCAAGGCCAACTTCCTCCTGAAGCTCTCGATAAAGAGCATCTAACTCGGTTTCATCTTCATCAATTCCGCCTTGCGGAAGTTGCCAACCATTTTGCTTGAATCGCTTTGCTAATAGAATCTGTTTTTTGTCATTAGTAATTACAATACCAATATTAGCGCGATATCCATCGCTATCAATCACTAGTCATTGCCAGAGAAAACACCCAGCAACTGAAGTAAGCTCAAAAACAAATTATAGATTGAGATATATAACGTGACAGTTGCCATGATGTAATTGGTCTCACCGCCATGAATAATGTTACTTGTCTCATATAAAATCAGGCCACTCATCAGCAAGATGAAAGCAGCAGAAACTGTTAGAGAGAGAACTGGTATTTGGAAGAAATAAGCTGCAATCCCGGCTAAAAATGCTACGATAATTCCCGCAGTTAAGAAGCCAGCCAAGAAACTAAAGTCTTTCTGTGACACGATGGCATAAAAAGAAAGCGATAAAAATATAGCTGCAGTACCTGTCATAGCCATAGCAACAAGCTCGGATCCATTAGAGAAGGCTGTTGTATAGGCGCTAATGATTGGCCCAAGCGTTAATCCCATAAAGCCTGTAAGAGCGAAAACCGCAAGTATTCCGGAAGCAGAATTCCTAAGTTTTGTGACTAAAAATAGCAGCCCAAAGTAACCACCAAGGGTAATTAATAGCCCAAAATATGGCAAATTTAGATACATCGAAAGGTATGCCATTAAGCCACTAAAAAGAAGTGTTGCAGATAGAAGTTGATATGTGTTTCTCAGCGTTCGGTTGATTGCAATCGAACTCGAAGTTGTTTGAACATTTGTTGGCATAATTATTTAGTATAAGTAAAAGTGTAAAATATAGTCAATTTTGGTCGAAAACACAAGGTTTTCATGAAACTTATTTTAGGAATGGGCGTTACAGGGCTATCTGTTGCTCGTTTTTTTTCCGGTAATAATGAGATTTTTCGAATCGCAGATTCTCGAAAGAACCCTGCTCTCCTAAAAGTTTTCCAAGAAGAAAATTTGCTCGATGACTGTTATTTTGGAGACTGGAATAAGTCAATTCTAGAGGATATTGATGAAGTTGTAATTAGTCCTGGCATTGCTCAATCAGAAGACATTGTAAAGTGGATTAGGGAGAGGAAATTAAATCTAATAAGTGACATAGAATTATTTGGACGATATTCAAATGCTCCCATCATTGGGATTACTGGGTCCAATGGAAAATCTACCGTAACTCAACTTTTAGGGGAAATGGCTATTGCAAGCCAGATAAAGGTAATTATCTGTGGCAATATTGGAAAGCCAGTTTTAGAGAGCATTGCTAAGGATACAGATCTTTATGTTGTTGAGCTTTCTAGCTACCAGCTTGACTATACTAATCAGCTGGATTTATTTGCTGCATTAATTACAAATATATCTCCAGATCATCTTGACAGGTATGACAACTACAAAGAATATATTGCCTCAAAATTATCAATTTATAGTTATTCTCAGTTTGCAATCATCAATCTTGATGATCCAATCCTATCTCAGTCAGATGCTGACAGTTATTTTGCAATAGAGAACTATAACTCTGGTTGTGATTTTTATGCAAAGAAGAAAGACAATTTTTTTGAAGTTTTTTATAAAGGTGAACTAATATTTAACAGTCAAGATTTGTCAGTTGTTGGAAAGCATAATATTGAAAATTTATTGGCTGCACTAGCTCTAGGAAATCAATTTGGCTTATCGATAGAGTCAATGATTAATGCGGCTAAGAAATTTAAAGGGCTTGCTCATCGACTAGAGTACGTTACTAGGATTGATCAGGTTGACTACTATAACGATTCAAAATCAACGAATGCAATTTCTACTATCACAGCAATTAATGCACTTTCAGAAAGATATAAAAGTATTACATTAATAGCTGGCGGTATTGCAAAGAATGAAGACTATTCTCAAATGTTTAGGTTAATTAATAAAAAGGTTGATACTATTGTATTGATTGGTGAATCTAAAGAATTTTTTGCACAAGGCATCAGTGGATGTTCAGTAATAATTGAGGAGTCCTTAGAGGGGGCAATTGCTTCAGCAAAAAAACATGCCGCTGAGGGTACAGTTCTTCTCTCGCCAGGGTGCGCTAGCTTTGATATGTTTTCTGACTTTTCAGAAAGAGGAGAGGTTTTTAAACAGTTAATCCTTATGCAGGACAATAGTTAATTAATATTAATAACTTTTAATAAGTTACTTAAGGTAGTTGATAACTTTATTAATGCTCGGATCTCTCAGTACAAGCGCTTCGCTCTCATTTCTTAGCCACGTACATTGTCTCTTACATAACTGCCTTGTTGCTACGATAGCTTTCTCGACCATTTCTTTTTTGTTATAAACTCCATCAAAGTAATTCCACGCTTGTCTATAACCAACACACCTCATTGAGGCTAAATCCAGATTGAGTTTTTGATTTTTTTTGAGAGTCCCTACTTCATCCAGAAAGCCATTTTTAATCATATCTATAAATCGTTCTTCGATTCGTGAATGAAGCTCTGATCTTTTCGGCATAAGAATAATTTTCTTAATATTAACATTGAGTTTATTGTGATTTTTTTTGCCCTGTAAGCTACTTAAAGTTTCTCCTGAAAGTTCAAACACTTCGAGTGCTCTTGTTATCCTTTGAGAGTCATTGGGGTGAATCCGCTCAGCAGATTTAGGGTCAATCTTTTTTAGTCTGCTATGTAATTTTTCACTGCCATGTTTTTTTAGGAGACCATTAAAATGTTTTCTAGATTGATCTGTAGAAGCCGGGAGATTAGATATCCCATGCTCCAGAGCATTAAAATAAAAGGAGGTTCCTCCAACCAATATAGGAAGCTTATTTTCCTTGAAAGCTAGTTTAATTTGTGTTGTTGCTAGGTCAATGAAATCGTTAACGGAAAAACTATCCTCTGGTTCACAAATATCTATGAGTTCATGTGGAAATTTTTTGAGTGTTTCTTTGTCAGGTTTAGCGGTGCCAATATCCATACCTCTGTAGATAAGAGCCGAGTCAACACTGATTAATTTTGAATCAATGATTTTGCTTATTTCAATAGCTAACTCTGTTTTTCCAGAGGCTGTAGGTCCCATCAAGAATAAAACAAATTTATTGGACTCAATAGTCATAACAATACTAAGCTTATATTTCTATGACCTACATTATAATGTCAGCTTTATTTGTTTATCTCTTAAACGATGTATACGGTTTTAAATCAGGTTAGTGGAAAGTCTTTCCAATGTAGTAGTGAGCAAACCGTTCTAGATGGTGCTTTATCGAACGGCTTTAACTTTCCATACGGTTGTCAAAATGGATTTTGTGGGCAATGTAAGGCAGTGATCTTAAACGGCGAATTTGATTATGCTGGAGGCACTCCTGAAGCAATTAGTGAGGAAGATAGTGAATCCAATCTTGCATTATTGTGTCAGTGCAAGGCCAAAAGTGATTTGTATATTGCGGTTGACGAGATAGATTTCCTTGCTAATATACAGATTCGTAGCATGCCATGTCGCGTTGAGGAGGTTAGTCATTTGAATCATGATGTGGTTCGATTAATTTTGAAGATACCAGGCTCTCAATCTCTTCAATACTTGGCAGGACAGTATCTTGATATTGAGCATCCAGACTTCGAGCCTAGAGCATTTTCAATTGCCAACGCTCCAGTCAATTCAAATCTATTAGAGCTGCATGTTCGTCTAGTCAAAGAGGGACAGTTTACTAGCTTTGTATTTAACACTTTGACTGAAAAAACGATTTTGAGGATTGAAGGTCCTAAAGGAAGTTTTTTTCTAAGAGATGATAGTGATTGTCCAATCATTTTTATAGCTGGTGGTACTGGATTTGGTCCTATTAAAGCAATCATTGAATATTTAATTTTGATGAATTCAACGAGGACTGTTCACTTATATTGGGGTGTTCGTACTGAGCAAGATTTTTATTTAGATCTTCCTTCGGAGTGGAGTGAAAAACATGATAATATCAGCTTTATTCCAGTATTATCAGAGCCAGATAGCTCTTGGAGAGGTCGGTCTGGTTTTGTCCATGAAGTTGTTATGAATGATTTTGAAGATTTGATTGATTTTGAGGTATACGCGTGCGGCCCTCCTGTCATGGTAAAGGCTGCTGCAAAAAGCTGTATAGAAAATAAACTAAAAAAAGAAAATTTCTTTTCTGACTCTTTTGATTATGCAAATGTGAGTGTAGCTGATGATTAGTATGCAGAATCACCTTGAAGATCAAATTAAGCTGGCACTTCAACCAGAACACTATGAGGTGGTGAATGAATCAAGCCAGCACTCTGGGCCAGCAACAGAGTCTCACTTCAAGGTTGTCGTTGTTAGCTCAGATTTTGAGGGAATGAAACTTATCGATAGACACCGTTTTATAAATAAGCTTTTTGCTGAAGAGCTCAAACATATCCATGCTTTAGCAATGCATACCTATACGCCAAAAGAATGGGAGAAGCGAAAGGCTGCGCCCGATTCTCCTCAATGCGCTAGTAAGTCATAAAAGTGTCTGTGAGATTACTACTTTTAATCATTGTTATGGTTTTATCGGGCTGCCAGAGTCTTGTTGATAATGATAAGTTAGCTATTTTCGAGTCTGACACGATTAATTATTCTAATGATTACGACTTATGGAGAGTAATTGCTGATCATCAAGAAATTAGAGTTGGTAACAATTCTAGAATTCAAAGTCATATTGATTGGATAAGTCAGCGACCAGATTACTTAGCTAGCATTTCAAAGCGGGCTGAGCCATTTCTATATCTTGTGGTTTCAGAGGTTGAGAAAGAAGAGATGCCGATTGAAATTGCTTTGTTGCCAATTGTGGAGTCTGATTATTATCCATTTTCCTATTCTCATGGAACAGCAACCGGTATTTGGCAATTCATTCCCTCAACTGGAAAGATGTATGGGCTTGATGAAGACTGGTGGCACGAAGATCGAAGAGATGTATTAGCTTCAACGAAGGCTGCAGTTCGATATTTAAAAGATTTAAATCAAATGTTTGATGGAGATTGGCTTCTCTCAATTGCAGCCTATAATGCTGGCCCAGGTAGGGTTCAAAGAGCCATCGATAATAATCTTAAGCAAGGAAAGAAGATTGACTATTGGAGTTTAGACTTGCCCAAAGAAACAGAAAAATATGTCCCAAAACTTCTAGCAATAGGGAGAGTTCTAAAAAATCCTGAGCGCTACAATCAAAAACTCACAAGAATTGAAAATAAACCATACTTAGAGTCGATTAAGTTAGAGTCTCAGTTCGATTTAGCTCTGATTGCCCAGTGGACAAATTTAAGTATTGATGAGATATATTCATTTAACCCTGGGCTTAAAAGATGGGCAACACCGGAGGCGCTGCCTTATACAATTTTGTTACCTGTTGATGTAGTAGATGACTTTCAAGAAACTTTGTCTAATCAAAAAAACAGGCCCAAGGTTAGTTGGACTCGTTATAAAGTGAAAGAGGGTGATAGTTTAAGTGTCATTGCTCAAAACTTTAATACTACAATTAGCCAAATTCAGAGTGTTAACAATATTAAAGGTAACTTAATAAGAGCAAATAACTACCTGATTGTGCCCTTAGCAAGAGAGAGCGAAGATTATTATTCATTGTCTGATGCTCAAAGAGAAAAAAGTAGACTAAATGCAACAAAAAATTCAGATAAATTGATTTATAAAGTAGTCTCTGGTGATAGTCTTTGGAAGATATCACGTAATTTTAATGTCACCGTCAATGATTTAGTTAGATGGAATAAGGTAGTACCGACTGCACCTCTATCGATTGGTAAAGAGTTAGTTATCTTGATTGATGATAAGGAGAAGACAGAGTTAGCTAAAATTACAAATACTGGTATTGATATAAACAGAAATATAGTTTATACGGTTAAAAGTGGCGATAACCTTTCCTTAATTGCTCAGAAATATAAAGTTAAAGTTTCACAGATAAGAGATTGGAATGAATTAAATGAGAAAGATATTTTGCAACCTGGAGACAAGCTAAGCATTACAATTAATGTAGTAAATTCAAATTTATCATGACAAATATTCCTATTAAACAAACAATTCTTGCGACTTTAGCTTTTGCTTTTTCTAATTGGCAGAAATTGTTAGAAGCTAGTATATTCCCCTTTCTTGCAGCTATTCCATTCATAACTATGTTGCCAGAATTGATAACTATTCTTCAAGCGCAATTATTTGGCGTTGGACAGGTTCAAGAGTACCCAAGATTCTATGAATTATATTTATTAATGTTTGACTACGCCTATATGGCGCTCATTATCAATATCTATCGCCTAGTTGTATCTGGCCATGGTTCAGTTGCTAGACTTGGTGTAGTTTTTCCAAATCTTAGATTAGGTCGGTTTTTTCTATTATTTATATTTTTATCAATAGCCACCCAGTTTCCAATTTTTATTTCGCCTTTTTTGGTGCCCATTATCTATTTTTTGCTTATTCCAATGTCGCTTAACCTAGTTGGTTTGGCAAATGATGTTTCCTACAAAAAAATTAAACTCAGCCTCAGTGTTCAATTTGGGGTTCTCATTATTAAATTGGGGGTTCCAGCTATCTTGGTTGGTCTAATCATTTTGCTGGGCGTCGGTGAAATTATCTTTTGGAGCGCAATGGTACTGATTATATTCTGGATGGCCATTAGCTTTGCGCTTTGTTATAAAGTTATAATGGCGAATAACTCAGCGCAAAACCGTTAGGATATCTCATATCGAAAATTCCCCTTGTCCTAATTTTTTTGTATTTTTTTAGCTTCTCAAAAGACTTTACAAATATCTTTAAGCGTTCCTTTTGTTTTTGATGTCCCAAAATAACCTTTATATTGTTTTCGAGTGTCAATTCATCAATTGATGTTCTTTGAAAAATAGAGATTTTTACTGGTTCTAAAATCGCTTGATATTGCCTGAAGTCAAAATAAGATTCGGTGACATTCGTCTCAGAAAAAATTCCTAAAGGGGTATCCGATATGATTGTTAAGTTGGGTTTAAATAGAACCCCTTTAGAGGAGATATAACCTTCAGAGTTCCATCTCATAGCAATGTCATGTTCCTGAATTGATACCTTTATTTGATTCCAAAAAATCCTTTGAGCTTGAGCATCAGAAACCCAAGCACTCTCTCTAAGCTTGTCTTTTATTTGATTTAGATTTAGCAGATATTTATTTTTAATTAATGGCTTGATTAAATCCTCATATCGTTGGGCGTCACTAACCAATTCTCCATTAATCTCCCAGGCAATTTTTGGATCAAGAAGTTTTGAACGATCAATGAGATAAATAACAAAGATTAGAGAAAGGGTCAATAACAAGTAAGCTAGCTTTCTAGCTAAATTTCTAAGAACACTTGTTAGCGGTGTTTTTTGCTTTTTTGCTTGATTTTTTCTTTCCCTAGCCATGAAGTATTCTGAAAACTAACTCATTGAAGCTCATATTTGAAGCCTTTGCTGCCATCGGGACAAGTGAATGAGAGGTCATTCCAGGAACTGTGTTGATTTCCAAAAGGAAAGGGTTTCTATCTTTATCAAGAATAAAGTCAACTCGCCCCCAGCCAGAAGCGCCAGTTAAGTTGAACGCTTTGAGTGCAATATTTTGAAGGTTTAGTTCTTGTTCATCACTTAAATCTGAAGGACAAAGGTATTTGGTTTTATTGCTGAAGTATTTTGAATGATAATCATAAATATCATGATCTGATGTGATCTTTATGCTTGGAAGTGCATGATTATTCAAGATTGAAACAGTATATTCTTCACCATTAATCCATTGTTCCACTAGTGCTTGATTGCCATATTGAAATGCTTCTTCAAGCGCAGAATCAAGCTCTGATTCATTTGTTACTTTGGTAATTCCTATGCTTGACCCCTCCAGGGTGGGTTTGACCGCCCAGGGCAAAGGAAATGAAATAGAGCCTAATGTTTTTCCTTTGGTTGCAACGATTGAATCAGAGAGGGGCAAATTATGTTTTTTCCACAAATCTTTTGTTAATGCTTTATCCATGCACAAACTTGATGATTTTGCATCTGAGCCCGTATATGAAATATTTTTTTTCTTCAGCTCAGATTGAATAAATCCATCTTCTCCCCCTCTCCCATGGAGAACAATAAAAGCTTTGTGAAACTTCATTTTCCATAACTCATCAAGATTTTTTTCGTTCAGATCAAATGAAAAGCAGTCAATTTTGCTTTCACAAAGGGCTTTATAAACAGCCTCCCCGCTCAGAAGAGATATTTCTCTTTCAGCAGAGTAGCCTCCCATTAAAACAGCAATCATATAATTATTATTTCGGTTTCGAGTTCGATGTTATATTTTTTCTTAATTGTGTCTTGAATATGAGCAATCAAATTTTCAATATCGTTAGACGTAGCATTATTCTGGTTGATAATATAGTTAGCATGCTTATCAGAAACGCAAGCTCCTCCAATACAATAGCCTTTGAGCCCACTGGACTCTATAAGTTTTGCGGCAAAATGATTTTTTGGATTCTTGAATACGCTTCCACAACTTGGAAGTCCAATAGGTTGAGTCGAGTTTCTCTTTTGGAGTAAATCACCAACATTATCATTTTGCTCGTTCAAGTTAAAATTAAAAATAGCACTGACAAAAAACTCATTGCTATTTTTGTGAATAGTGGAACGATAAGAAATCTCGAAATCACTAGGTATTCTTTCTTTAATTTCTCCAGAAAAATTCATTGTTTTGACGGATACGACATATTGCCAAATTTCAGAACCAAATGCGCCTGCATTCATTGCAAGAGCTCCCCCTACCGATCCAGGAATTGCACTAAGAAATTCAGCGCCATATTTGAAATTTGCTAATGCAAATCTAGATAGCTTAGCTAAAGACGTTCCAGCACCAGACTCAATAAAGTTATCAAAAATATTAAGTTCTTTTATATTTTTCGTATGAATTGTGACGCCATCAAAGCCTCTATCACGCACCAAAAGATTACTACCTAAGCCCACCATAAGGATTGGCTTTGTATTATTTTTTAAAAAGTTGGATAGCTCTTGAAGATTGAGAGGTTGAAAAAATTCATTAGTCTCTCCTCCAGATCTTAGAGAACAGTGTTTTGACATTGGCTCATTAAATTTAAGCATGATATTGTTTAACAAAAATGTTCTTTGAGTTGATGAGGAATTTTGTTCACATCACCCGCTCCAAGCGTAAGAATCACATCATTTTCTAAAATAATGTTTGGAACGATTTCAATTATCTCTGCAATATCTTTAGCAACAATTGGATCTATCGAGCTTCTTCGTCTGATTGAATCAGCAAGTGTTGATGAGCTTATTGTGTTTATAGGTGTTTCATTTGCTGAATAAATGTTTAGGAGTATCAAGGCATCAACTTTAGATAAGCTACTTACAAATTCATTAAAAAGGTCTCTTGTTCGAGAATATCTATGTGGCTGGAAAATCACTACAAGTCTTTTCTCAGGAAAAGTATTTCTTAGAGTGCTAAATACTTCTGAAATTTCATTTGGATGATGTCCATAATCATCAAATAGAGGGATATTTTGGTTGTTTACTTTAAGTTCCTGGTGGTAATCTAGCCTTCTGGAGACACCACTAAAGTGTGATAAGGCTTTTTGAATATCTTCAATATTAATGTCAAGCTCTAGTGCAACGCTAATTGCAGCAAGTGCATTGAGGATGTTATGCCTGCCAATTAAATTTAGGGAAACTGGGAAGTTTTTTTGATACTTATGACAACTGACATCGAATGTCATTTTCATTTTTTCTTGTGCTATATTTGAGGCTTTAACGTCTGCCTCATTGCCAAAGCCATAACTCAGTACTGGCCTATGAATTTTTTTGAGGATATCTTGAACGCCTTTGTCATCAGTACAGGCAACACAAATTCCATAGAACGGAAGGTTTGATGTGAAGCTAATAAAAGCTTCAGTCAATTTGGCATAATTATGATTGTAAGTTGCCATGTGGTCTTCATCTATATTGGTGATAACACTTAACATTGGTTGTAGGTGAAGAAATGAGGCGTCACTCTCGTCTGCCTCGGCAATCAGGTAATCACTATTACCTAATTTTGCATTCATTCCAGTTGCATTAATAATTCCACCAATGATATAAGTTGGATCAAGTTTTGCCTCACTCATAATGTGAACAATAAGGCTTGTGGTAGTTGTTTTACCATGGGTTCCAGAGACTGCAATTCCAAAACGAAAACGCATCAATTCTCCCAACATTTCTGCTCTTGGCACTATTAATAATTTTTGATGTCTTGCCTCCTGAAGCTCTGGATTATTTTTATTAATTGCTGAAGATACAACAACTGCCTGCTTACCTAAAACATTTTCGGCTTTTTGAGAGTAGTTAATCGTGCAGCCAAGTTTTTTAAGTTTTTCTGTAACATTGCTGGATTGAATATCAGATCCTGAGATCTCATAACCTAAATTTACAAGTACTTCAGCAATACCACTCATACCTGAGCCGCCAATACCTATAAAGTGGATTTTCTTGATTTTTGATCGAGTAGGGTTGTCTATTAGAGTCATGATTTACTAACTGTGATTATGGTGATAGCTTGAATCCCTTCGCCTCTTCCAAAGGCAGTTAGGCCCTCACCAGTGGTTGCGGTTATTCCAATTTCAGAGGTATTTATCTTGCAAAGTTTGGCTATGTTTTCTTTCATGGCCTTAATATGGGCAGAAATTTTTGGTGTTTGGCACTCAATAGCAATGGCTATGTGATTTATTTTCCAATCCTCCAAATCATTCAGCGCAAGATTCAAATATTCACTACTATCTTTTTGGTCATTTTTGACAAGTTGATCAGCGACATCACCCAGAATATTTTTTCCAGTTATGCTGGATATTGAATTAGTTATAGAGTGAAAAATTACATCAGCATCACTATTTCCCTCTAATCCAAATGGATGTTCAAATTTAATTCCAGCCAGTATTAAAGGTTTTCCTGTTTCATTTTCAAATCGGTGAGAGTCTTGACCAATGCCTGTTTTAATATTCATAATTGCTTCAAAAAATAGTTAGCTAAGTCGATATCCTCTTGAGTTGTAATTTTAATATTACTAGATGAGCCATCAACAATTCTAATTGAATAACCTAGGCATTCAAGTGCTTCAGATTCATCTGTAACATGCATATTGAGTTCTATAGCTTTTTCAATTGCCTCTTTTAAAATAGCAAATCTAAACATTTGAGGCGTTTGAGCCAAGTGAAGTTTTTTTCTATCGATTGTTGAAACTAGACCATTACTATTTTTTTGTTTAACTGTATCAACAACTCCTTTAGCAAGAATACCGCCAACCTCATCATTTCCAACCTCTTCAATAAGCTTATTAATATCATCTTTTTCAATACATGGCCTGACAGCATCATGCACCAAAACCCAGTCACTTGGCTGTGCAATTTGATTTAAAGCATTTAATGCATTCAGAACAGAATGAAATCTTTCTTTACCACCATTGGCAATTGAAATAAGTTTTGAGTGTGTTGCGAAAAGGGAAGATTTAAAGTGCGAATCTTTTTTGTCTAAAGCAACAATAAATCCTGTGATTAATTCAGTTGATAAGATGGATTTAAGGCATTGGTCAAGAATTGTTAAACCATTCTCTAGATTTAAATATTGTTTTGGAATCTTTGAATTCATTCTTTGTCCAATTCCACCTGCTGGGACGACTAGAAAATATTTATTTTTTTTCATATTTGTGAGGCTATCCTCAGGCAATTTTGCTCAATTCCCTCAATTATAATGTAGCCTTATCATTTTCTGTTGATGCTTCTGTCTCAACTATCCTGTTTACTTTAAAAAAATGCTCCCCCTCTTTGATTAATCCATATTTAAATCTTGCTTTTGACTCAATCAAATTTAAATCTTCTTCAGTGTAGCTCTGAATCTTGCTCTCAAGAATGGTATTTTCAGAAGCTAAATTGGAGTTTGTGAGTCTAATCTGTTCGATTGATTTTTCTCTCTCAAATACAACATTAGGAAAATTATTATCAAAAATATTTTGCTTTAAGAGTGCAAATAAAACAAAAATCAAGGCAATAGTGACTTTATTCTTGTATATAAAACCAAATAAGCCAGCTTGTATTTTATTTTTCATAAAGTCATAATGGTTTGAATTGATTTTGTGACATATTATTTGTATATCGAACTGAGATAAGTTTTAGAATAGTAGTCATGAATTGGCAATCTATTTTTATTAATAAATTGAAAGATGAACCCTACACCAATTAACGATACTATAGCTAAAGCAAAGCGTATAAAAGATTGTTTAAAGGTTATGTTTTCTCCGTTTTTCTGAATAATTTCGAATTTCCATGCTCGCATTCCAAGGGTTTGCTTTCCTTTAACCCAAGATATTGAAAAATAGAGATAAATTGCAGGAAGCGTTACTAGAAAAAAGAAGAAGTTACTTGTAATTGGCTCTTTATTGTTGATAAGAATTACAATTCCTGCGACAAAGAAAACAAATGAAAAAACAAGAAAAAAATCATAGCTTATTGAACCAATTCGCCTCAAAAGTGTTACATCAGATTTCATATTTGAATTAGATTAAGTATTAATATTTAATTATCCTCTTTATTGACTACTTTGGAAGTGACTTTCCCATCATGAAATTTAGTAAAAATTACTTCATTGGTCTTTATTTTTTTGACTGAAGTGATAATCTTACCTTGTTTGTCTTGAGTCATTGTGTAGCCTCTGGATAGAGTATTAAGAGGCGATAAAAGGTTTAGTGAATTTCCATAATTTGACAGCTCACTCTGCTGCACTTTAATAAAGTTTTCAGAATGAGTCAATAATTGAGAAACTAGGAGCTTTAATTTTTCTTTATTATCATCAATCAGAGTTTTATTTTGTCTCAATAACCTTAATTCATATTCATCGAGCTTTTGAGCATTTAAATGAAGTTGTTGGCTTGGGTTAACAACTTTAAGCTTGAGTATTGCTAGAGCAGTTTTCTTAGATTCGATAGATTGTTTTATAGAGTCATATAAGTATTTTTTAAGTTTTGAAGCATTGTAGAGAATAGTATTGAGGTCTGGAGTTGCTGACACGGCAGCAGCAGAGGGTGTTGGCGCTCTAAGGTCCGAAACAAAGTCGGCAATGGTTGTGTCAGTCTCATGCCCTATAGAGCTGATAATTGGCGTTGAGCATTTATATATTTCTCTTGCAAGTTCTTCTTCATTAAATGCCCAAAGGTCTTCTAGCGAGCCTCCTCCCCTTGCAAGAATAATAACGTCGCAATTCTTTGATTGATCTGCAGCCTTGAGCGCTTTGATGATTTTTAGATGGGCGTTTTCTCCTTGAACAATGGTATCGTAAAGAAGTATTTGAGCAAGCGGGTATCGTAATTTTAAGACCTTGATAATATCTCTGATTACTGCCCCTGTTGCAGAAGAGATGACACCAATTTTATTTGGGAATAATGGAATTTCTTTTTTGTTTTCTGAATCAAATAAACCTTCAAGTCTCAGCTTATTTTTCAACTGATCAAATGCTAGCTGAAGATTTCCAATTCCGGCTGGCTCCATTTGCTGAATGATAAGTTGAAAATCACCTCTTTGAGGGTATAGAGTAGTTGCTCCTCTTATAATCACCGACATTCCATTTTCGGGTGAAAATTTTATTTTTCTTTGATTCAATCTAAAAAATGCACATCTTACCTGGCCATTTTTGTCTTTAAGAGTGAAATACCAGTGACCAGAGGAGGGCTTTGATAAGTTTGAGATTTCACCTTGAACAAAGCACTGCGGTATATTTTTCTCTATTGCGTTTTTACACAATTTTATATAGTCAGATACTGAGTAAATTTCGTCAATATTAAACATTTGCTTTTAGGTGGACAAATACCGCTCCAGTCCCTCCCATTTCTTGGGGACACGAGCAAAAAGCGAGAACGCATGGGTGTTGCTTTAGGTAATGAATCACTTGGGACTTTATAATTGAGAGTCCATCAGAGGAATGATATCCTTTTCCATGAATAATTTGAATGAATCGTTTATCTGAATGAAAATGAATAAAGTCTGATAAAGATCGACAGGCTTCTTCTATTTTGTGTCCATGTAAGTCAATTGATGGAGTAAAGCCTATATTTCCTTGCTTCATCTTTTTAAGAGTCTTTGGTGATAGACCATCTACATTGTAAACTACTGATTGAGATCCAGATATGTTAGGCTCGTACAAAAAACTATAATCTTTAAAAGGCTTACCTGGCTTGACTTTTATGGCATTGTTTTCTTTAGGGTTATCCTTATCAACTGGTTTTTGATGATCAACTGTTGATCTAAACAATGACTTGTCGCTTTCATTAATCATAGCGCTAAAAACTTTTAGACATAAAAAAACCCTCAGAGAGGGTTTTATTATAGCAATGATTTGATAATCAAGAGCTGAACCTAGAATAGAATGCTGTTTATAGGGCTTTAATTTGAGAACTAATACGAGATTTCTTTCTGGCAGCTAAGTTCTTATGAAATAGGCCTTTACTTACAGCTTGATCAAGATTTTTTTGCATATCAGCGAAACCACTCGTGGCTTCTTTTTTATTTCCAGCATCGATTGCATAAGTCACCTTTTTGATGAAAGTACGAACTTTTGCTCTAATCTGAGAGTTATGCTTGTTGCGTTTAACTGCTTGTCTTGCGCGTTTTTTTGAACCTGCTGAATTGGCCATATATAAATTATGCTTAAATTAAGAAAACTCGAATTATAGAGTCTCACCTTCAATTATGCAAGCATTTAATAAGAATAGATTAATTTGCAAGTGATTTTATATATTGCAGTGTTTTCTTTTTTCCAAATAATAAGTGCCAGGTCTTTCCGCCCTGAGTTTTCCATAATGAGACCGCCCTAATCCCAGCCAAAAGAAGTGCCCTTATATGATTCGCAGTGTGTTGATTGGATAAATAAATTTGCTCTCCACGAACCATAATCGTGGGGTTGAGACTTCCCAATGTATTTTTATATAACTCAGCTAGTCGAGCAATGGAGTTGCTATGGTATATATCAAAAAAATCCTGTTTATTGATGAGATTAATTTCCTCTGAAATATGATCCAATAGTTTAGGTTTTTTCATTAATTTTTTTTCTAAATTAATGAGTGCTGTTGCATAAACCATTACGTTGTGCATTTCTACTGTTTTTTTCTCAAGAATCAATTTTAAAGAATCAAAACCAATTTTTAAATCTTCAGGGGAAGTAAAAATCTCATCGATTGAATCACTTGAGCTAACAATACTGTTGAGGCTTGCTTTGTTGGTGTGACTATCACATTTTCCAGAAATAGCGAGTTGGTGAACTAAAGCAGATGATTGAAAAATACTTGCAAGAGCTATGGTTTGTTTTGCTGACTTATTCATTGTATCTAGATTTAATTACACTTCCACCAAGACAAGTTTCACCATCATAAAAAACTATTGATTGACCTGGAGTAATTGCTCTTTGGGAATCTTTAAAGAAAACCTTGATAGTGTGATTTTCTCCAATTCTAACAGAGCAGTCTTGAGAAGCTTGTCGGTAGCGTATTTTAGCACTACATTGCATGGGCATCTCTGGTTCATCATCAATCCAGTGGATCTCATCAGCTACTAATGTGTTATGGTAAAGTAGGTTGTGATCTCCTTGAACTGCAACTATTTGATTTGATTCAGTCAATTTGTCTGCCACAAACCAAGGTTCTTGAGAATTACCATGTCCCCCACCTATTTCAAGGCCTTTTCTCTGTCCAATGGTATAGAAAGGAAGACCATTATGATGTTTTATAAAAGACCCGTCCTGGTCAACGATATCTCCCTTTTCTTTAGGCAGAAATGTTGTTAAAAATTCTGCAAATGGTCTTTCACCTATAAAACAGATTCCAGTTGAATCTTTTTTTTCTGCAGTAACAAAATGATTATTTTTTGCAATTTCGCGAACCTCTGTCTTATCAATCTCACCTAGAGGGAAAAGGCTTTGTGAAAGTTGGTCTTGATTAAGTAAATGCAGAAAGTAGCTTTGATCCTTATTGCCATCTATGCCAGCCTTTAGAAAGTATTTTCCATTTTCTTCACTAATCCTTGCATAGTGCCCAGTAGCAATCTTTGTTGCACCTAGGTCTTTGGCATAGTCAAGGAATGCCTTAAATTTAATTCTTTGATTACATAAAACGTCAGGATTAGGAGTGCGTCCTTTTTTATGTTCTGAGAGAAAATGTTCAAACACATCTTCCCAGTATTCATGTGAAAAATTTACAGTGTGAAGCTTAATATCTAAAGCATCTGCAACTTCTTGTGCATCAGCTAAATCTTCAGAGGCGCTACAATATTCATCATCATCATCTTCATCCCAGTTTTTCATGAATAAGGCTTCAACCTTATAGCCTTGTTTGAGAAGTAAATAGGCAGCAACTGAAGAGTCAACTCCTCCAGAAAGACCGACAATTACTTTATTTTTGCTATTCATTTGGCTTTGTCGTAGGCGCTAACAATTTTCTTAACGAGTTGGTGCCTGACAACATCAGCGGCATCGAAATTACAAAATTCAATATGGTCAATATTTTTTAGTATCTTAATAGCATCAGTAAGACCAGATTGACTTGGATTAGGTAAGTCAATTTGAGTAATGTCACCCGTTATTACCATTTTCGAACCAAAGCCCATTCTGGTTAAAAACATTTTCATTTGCGGAATGGTTGTATTTTGAGCTTCATCAAGAATGATGTAGGATTCATTCAGCGTTCTGCCCCTCATGAATGCCAAGGGTGCAACCTCTATTACATGTTTTTCTATTAATTTATTTACCCTTTCAAAACCAATAAACTCATAAAGTGCATCATAGATAGGCCTAAGATATGGGTCAACTTTTTCACTTAAATCTCCTGGAAGAAAACCCAGTTTCTCTCCAGCTTCTACAGCTGGTCTAACCAGCACTATCCTTTTTACATTGGAGTTTTCTAGCGCTTCAACTGCTCTTGCAACAGCCAAGTAAGTTTTTCCTGTTCCTGCAGGACCGATAGCGAAAACTGCATCATTTTCTATGATTGCATTGACATATTTTTGTTGGTTACCACTTCTTACATGAATATGTTTTTTACTGGTTTTAATTGTAATTGATGGAGTTTCACCATTTAGGCTATTGAGTGATTTAATGCATAAGTCAATATCACTAAAATCAATTGTTTTCTTTTCTGAAATCGAAAGAAGATCTTGAAGGACTGAGACTGCTTCTGCTGCGTTATTTCCTTTGATATTGAAATCAGCACCTTTGTTACTAATAGTGACATCTAGATTGCTTGCAATATTTTCAAGGTTTTTATCAAGGCTTCCACATATATTTGCAAGCTGTTCGGATCGTTTAATATCTAAAGAAAACTTCATGGATTATATTTTACTGAATTACTTTGAAAACAAATGTTAAGTTGCAAGATTTAGCTCGTTAATTGATTTATCATTTAACTAATGAAAAAGTTAAAAATATTCTTCAATTTTTTATTGTTGACTGCGATTTGTTGTCCCACTATATCGTATGCATTAGAGTCAGATTGTGTTGTGCTTGTATACCATCGTTTTTCAAATGAAGGACCTAAGTCTACCAGTACATCACCAGAAGTATTTAAACAGCATTTGGCTTATTTACAAGAAAACGAATATGCAGTACTTCCTCTAAAAAAAGTCATTGAAAAGCTTCAAGCAAAAGAAAATTTACCTCTCAACTGTGTCAGTTTGACAGCGGATGATGGCTTTT
>CAZESR010000012.1:0-28214 GCA_964515065.1 uncultured Piscirickettsiaceae bacterium | reverse complement strand
CAAACGAATTTATTGAAAAACTTGATGACAAGTATGATTCTGAAATTGGTGAAGATGGTGTAACTCTCTCGGGAGGTCAGCGTCAAAGACTTTCAATTGCTAGGGCTGTTGCAAAAAATAGTCCAATTTTAATTCTTGATGAAGCAACCTCTGCTCTTGACTCAGCAACGGAAAAACTCGTTCAGTCTGCAATCAATAAAATGCAAAAAGACAGAACAACAATAATTATTGCACACCGTTTAAGCACCATTAAAAATGCTGACCGTATAATTGTTTTAAAGGACGGAGAAATTATTGAACAAGGAACTCATTCAGAGCTTATTGAGGCATCTGGTGAGTATCTAAAATTAACTCAGCAGCAAACATAAATATTGGACATTTAGTTTTCTTTAAATCGTTCTATTGCTCTTGCTGAGTCAAGAATTAACCTTACTTTTTCTGATGCCGCTAATATTGATTCTTCTCTGTCTAAATGCCAAAGAATTAGACTTGCTGAATAGAGCAGCCCATCATAGAACATCCCTCTTTTGCCAGCTAAAGCCTCCATTCCAATATTAGCAACATATTTTGCTAGTATATCTCTATTCTTTAAACCTTTAAGTTTTTTAGGCACTTCTATTGCCCTTAAATCACTTTCAATTCCTATTTGTTTTGGTTCGATATCTACTTTACTTTGCTCAACACCATTTTCATAAGAATACATTAGTCCTTTTTGCCTTAATGAGGGAACCACACCTCCTTCAATTCCTCTAATCACTAGGCTGCTCTTAAATCCTGATTTTTTAGCTAATTTTGAATAGATTGGAGGATAAGCTTTATGTACATAACCCAAAACTGAATGCGTATTTATCCCCCTTAAAGGACCAATTAATGACTCAACAGTGTTAAGTACCGTTCTTTTGATAATTTGATTTCTAAGAGGTACTAATGCATGGAGCTCTTTACAGTATTGACTTTGATCGATATAAGACCAACCAACGGCTTGATCTTCAATTCTTTTTTTAGCTTTAGCAACTGTTAAATCAACTTCTAGACCTAATGCTTGATATATTTTTCGATGGGTGAGTCCAAATTTTGGAGAAACTGAATCAAGACCATGAATCACTGTTGGCAAACCAAGTTCAGCTAAAAGAGGAGGCAAGAAAGATGAGACAGGGATTGACTTGTTATATCCGCTATAAGGATCACCAATATCAATTAAATCATTTACAGATACTCTTTCACACTGTGACTGCTCTATTAAAGCCATCAAAATACCAATATTCTCATCCATAGTCTCACGCTTCATTCTCATGGCAATTAGAAAAATTGCTGACTGAACATCATCAATTTCATTATTTAAAATTGCCTGCATTCCTTGTTTTGAATCTTCAAGACTGATATTCTTGCTCATCTCAGGACCTGTCGCAATTCTTTGGATGATGGAGTGGATTAATTCTCTAGAATTCATAATCTATCCTCTAGTTGAGAGGCCTCTAATGAGTTATAACACATCGAGAAATATGAGTTAGAAAAGCGTCCAGATTCTGTTACTGTCAAGTTGCTCTCTACACTGAGATAACTGAGATTTATAGGTATTTGATTTGGCTTCTACTTTCTTTGCTATAGAAATAAGCCAATCCTTCTTTTCATAACTCTTCTTGTTATAGCCACCATGCCCTTCATGGTAAGCTAAATATTGACGATACGCATCTGTTTTACTGATCTTTGATCTCAGGTTTGATTGATTCGCGTACCAACCAACAAAATCTACAGCATCAGCAAAGTTATCCCTGCGAGCATCATTTTTTCCAGTTTTAAGTTGGTACCAATCCCATGTCGCTTTTTTAGCTTGAGTATATCCATAAGAATCTGTTGGTCTAGAACCGGGTATAAATCCGAAAATCTTATTTCGAGGTGGTTTGGCTTTAGAGGCAAATCGTGACTCTTGATGAATAATGGCCATTTGCAAGTGCATTGGAACTTTCCATTTTTCTTCACTTAACTTAGCTGCACGATACCAGCTAACCTTCTCATCAAGCAAATTACAGATATTTGTAACCTCTCTTGCAGGCGTTGAAAAACATCCAGAAATTGAAATCGCAACAAGTAAACCTAAGACTAATAGTTTTTTCATTTATCCAAAAAAAACAAAGTACGCAACAATTATCTGAAAAACTAGCAAAACACCAAACATTGCTTTAATATCATTGTCAGTCAATGGAGCTGACTCTTCAACTATTTTCTCTAACTTTACATCAACAGCAACTAGGCCTTTTTCTGAGGTTTCAACTTTAAACTTAACTCTGGTGTCACTTCTTAATCGAGACTTATTAAAAACATTTTTTTGATGAACAAAATACTTTTCTCCATCATCGCCAGTAATAAATCCATATCCTTTAGTGCCAAATTGGGTGACTATTCCCGTCATTTTTTTTGCCATCACACTCTCACTTTTTGCAGCAAATACACTGCTTTTTCAACAAAATCTACTCCAAGATTTTGGAACATCGGCTCATTTTCAATATCCTCAATACAATGCAATACCTGAAAATCAAAAGAACCATTAAATAATTGACTGACCTCTTCATTGCTCACTGCAAAAGGTGGGCCAGATCTTTGATGCTGAGGGTAGTTTAAAGTTAAGAGTAAAATCCTAGCATCAAACTCTATTATATCACTTAAATGTTTGACATATTTTTGTCTTAAACCTTCATTCAGAGCAATCAATGATGCTCGGTCATATACAGCCCTCACATGATCCAAATGCTTTGATTCTAAATCAAAAAAATCACCACAATACAATTTTATTCTCTCGCCCTCATAAAGAATAAATTTATCGACTGTTGTTACCGCATAATCCAGGTTATTTTCTGAAAAAAATTGCTCAATAGCAATATCACTGAGCTCAACACCAATGACATTTAAATCATTCTCAAGAAGGAAAAGCATGTCATTGGTCTTACCACATAGTGGAACAAAAATAGGCTCCCTGATTGACAAGTCAAATCTATCAAAATATCGAACCAGATGCCTGTTGACCTGATCCGCATGCCATCCAATTCTATTACTTTCCCATCTGTTGATCCAATCAGTCACACCCAATCCTTGATATAATAATCCGTATACTTAATTTAGCAAAATCGATGTTCAAAATAATTAAAACATCATTTTAAATCATAATATATTTTTTGAGATTCAAATGCAATTAAACGAATACGCCCAAATAGTTTTTAAATCCATATAAAGAAGATGACTCAAGATATCGGCGACTGGGCACCCCACTTATCTCCAGAAAAAAACAAAGATTATTTTAAATCCCTGCTTTCATTTCTGAACTCAAGAATTGATTATGAGATATACCCTCCCAGAAAGACTTGGTTTAAAGCCTTTGAGTATTCTAGTTTTAACTCCACAAAGGTCGTTATTCTTGGACAAGACCCTTACCACGCTGAAGGGCAGGCAGAGGGATTAAGTTTTTCAGTTCCAAGAGGTGTAACTATTCCGCCGTCACTCAGAAATATTTATAAGGAACTTGATCAAGATGATGTTGACTTTACCAATCCAGGGCATGGTCACCTCGTAAATTGGGCAAAGCAAGGGGTTTTGCTTCTGAACAGCGTTCTAACAGTTGAAAAGAACTCTCCAGCATCCCACGCAAATCAAGGCTGGGAAGTTTTTACTGATCAAGTTATCCAGTTACTAAATGAAAATAAAGATAATTTAGTATTTTTGCTTTGGGGTGCCTATGCAAATAAAAAATCTGACTTTATAGAGAGCAAAAAACATTTGATTCTCACTGCAGCACATCCTTCCCCATTCTCAGCTCATAATGGTTTCTTTGGTTGCAAACATTTTTCAAAAACGAATAACTATCTTAAATCTACTAATCAAGAATTAATTGACTGGAGTTTGCCCATATGAGGTTAATGATTGATGATGCAGTATGGGGATTTAATGAAATTTTTTCAGAATTTGGAGAAATCACTACCCTGCCTGGAAGGGAAATTAGCAATAAAGCTCTGCGCGATTGCGATGCGTTAATAGTCAGGTCTAGAACAAAAGTCGATGAAGAGCTGCTCAGAGACTCAAAAATTCAATTTGTTGGCTCAACAGTAGCAGGACTAGATCACATTGATCAAGACTACCTTGAAGACAACGCTATAGCCTTCTCATCTGCCCAAGGTTGTAATGCAAATGCTGTAGCAGAATACGTTATCAGCGCAATTGCAAATTTATCAAATGACTATAACTTCAAATTACTAGGCAAAGCGCTTGGAATCATTGGAGTGGGAAATGTAGGGAAAAGGCTAGACTTTAAAGCGAAGCAGCTTGGAATGAGAACTCTTTTGAATGATCCTCCTCGTGAAGCTGATGAAGGAAGTGAGAATTTTGTTTCTCTCGAAAAGGCTCTTGGTGCTGACATTGTAACGTTTCATACTCCCTTAACTTTCTCAGGAGTCCACCCTACCCATAATCTTTTAGGTCGTCATAATTTCAATCTTATTAATGAAGATGCAATAATCATCAATGCTGCAAGGGGAGGAATCATTAATGAAATGATCTGGCAAACGACCCAAACAAAAGCAAACATAATTGACTGTTGGGAAGATGAACCCAATATTAACTCCACTCTTCAAAAATCAGCCTATTGGGCAACACCTCATATTGCAGGGCATTCAATTGATGCTAAATTTATGGGTAGCTTTATGATCTATAAAGAGCTCTGTAAATATACAAAAAAACCACATAATAATGACATAAAAAATCTTATTAATCCAGAATTAAGAATCATCAAAAAGAATAATCTTCATGACACTCTAAATTCAATTTACTCATTCCAAGATGATGATAAAGCAATTCAAGATGTTTCTAATTTTGAAGATTACCGAAGGAATTATCCTGAGCGTTTTGAATGGAGACACTTTAACACTCAATATAAATTACCAAAAAATATCTAAACTTGCTGATTAATAAGTGAGTCATATGTAGTAAAGGGCACAAAAGAAAACCGCTTAATTTTTAAAATGTCTCTAGAGTCCTGATCTAACAAATTGATTGCATTATTTAGTGCTTTGATTAGAACACTCGAAGAGCACAACGGGTTATCTTTATGAGTGACGAAAGGTGGTGCCGGTGAAATGATTGAGCGCCCTATGATTCTTAAGTTGTCAGCTATTTCTGGCTCAGCCCTTTTTATATTTAAGTAACTTATTGCATCAATACAAGCAATATCAACTTCATGGTTGATGATATTTTGAATGCTGTTTTTATGGGACCCTGTAATTACGATTTTTTTGTAAAAGTCATCAAACAAACCAAGATTTTTTGAAGCCTCAATCTCGCTTCGAAAAACATTAGTTCCACTTTGTGAATCATGGCTGTTAATTGCCGCAACCAAACCCTTAGTATCTTCAACTGAATTAATTTGGCTAGTTTTAGAAACCATAAAGTAACTAAAGTAATTTGGCCCCTCAAGCCTATCAAGATCAAAATGAGGTGTACAAAGTGGGATTAATTTTTTTTTGAATTGACTAATTAATGGCAAACCACAGATATGACTTATTCGAGTTTGATTTGACAAAATGTCTTTTTTATCAACTGTATTCAAAAAGTGAACTGGGAGAGCTAACTCAGGATTTAAATTTCCAGCTAAAAGAAAAAGTTCTTGCCATGCTTTTTCAAGCTCAAAATTGATTGAATACATTCCAATACCTATAAATTCTCTATCCATAGCTCAGTTAAAAAGCGGGGTGTTTAGGATTTATAACGGGCTTAGTTAGATATTTTTTAAACCAATTAAAATAACCTTTTTCTAAGAAAAAACCATTAGATTGGTTATATTTTTCAGAATTTAATTTGTATTCTCTTGGAATTTGGTACCAACTCATATTTGGATATTTATGATGAACAAAATGGTAGTTATTATTAAGAAACAAGATACGCAATGGAAAGAAGGTCTGCATTATTATCGAGCGATGATTTGGGTTAGAGTTTGGCCGATGCTCATAAAAACTTCTTAGCATTGTCAATGCGTGTGCCAAGTATGCACATACAATATAGGTTAAAAAATGAATATTAAAAAATGACCAAATAAAAAATAAAAAAATGATCACAATAAATTCATGTGAAAGCAAAATCAGGAAACTCATTGAAAAAGGCTTTTTAAAACTCATCACAAGCTCTTTTTTAAGCGCAAAGAAATACCAAACAGGTCCGAGTGTTAATCGTCCTAGCAAAGTCATATTGAATTCAGCAAATTTTTGTCGATACCTACTCAAGGAATCCCATTCATCCTTACTAATAAAATAACTTTCTGGATCAACATTTGGTATTGTTAAATTAATATCCTCATGATGCTTGAGGTGAGAACTCTTATAGACAAAGTAAGGTGACCACAGGGCTAGTGGTGGGTAGGCCAACAAATCGTTAACTCCTTGATATCTCGTTGGGTGACCATGGATGATTTCATGCTGAACAGATCCATGGAACGTTAAGATAAAAATAAGAAATAGATAGGCAAAAGGGATAGCATTAAAATTACTTAGCACGATCCACCAAAGTAAATAAACCAAAAATATAGCAATCCATGTTGGCAATTCAGTGAAAAAATATGTTTTATTATGCTTCATGAAGCCAATGAGCTCATATACTTTGCCAACATCGATAGCGATGATATGACTATCAGCACTCTAATCAATTTAGGATTAGCCCTTAGCAAGTAATGAGTTCCCAAAAATGATCCAATCAATTGCCCCAGCATCATAATAAATCCTATAACAAAGGCAACGTGTCCAAATATAAAAAAGACTATGAAGCCAGCAATATTAGAAGCAAAATTAAGCGGCTTTGCCAATATAGTAGCTTGGATAATTTCAAGTTTTTTTAGCATCACCCCAGTCATAACAAAAAAAGAGCCAGCTCCTGGGCCAAACATGCCGTCATAGAAACCTACGCATGGAACAGCATACGATTCAAACCTCTTTTCAGACATAGGGCTAGAACTAATTGCTCGAGGCTTTGGAGAAACAATAAAGTAAACTGCAATCACTATAAGAACTATTGGAATAACGAATGAAAGCACCTCAGTATCAACAAACTGAACAATAATGCCACCTATAACTGAACCAATGAAAGCTGAAAGCATTAATTTTTTAACAGTTTGCCAATCTAACTTTTTTTTACGAAAAAGCAAAAACGTTGCAATACCAGTCCCCATACTGCCTTGAAACTTATTCGTTCCAAGAACATAAATTGGAGGAATACCGCTCAGCAAGAGCGCTGGAACTGCAAGCAAACCCCCTCCACCAACTAGTGTATCCAGAAAGCCTGCTATTATTCCAACAACGAATAAAAATGTCAGAATTTCTATTGAGAAGCTAGCAATATCCATAATAATTAATCACTCCAAAGAGTAGGAAACCAATCCTCTCTCAAACGCTCTCCATTTTGTTGATTGATACCAGGGTAGCTAGGTGAAGTTCTCCCTGGACGCTCCTTATAAACAACATCATCACCCATCAATCTGAATGATAGAGTTCTACTAACCTTATTGATTGTATTTGCATTGGCACCATGAATTGTCTTGAAATTAAATGCAATGACATCTCCAGGCTCTGTCTCCCACTCCTTTATTTCATATTGATCGCTATCTGGCATATCCATAAAAGCTGCGTTATCCTCATAAAAACTCTCATTATTAGACCAGCTAGTAGGTCGAACTTCTTTATTTAGCATATGACTTCCAGCAAGTGACTTTAATGAAACATTCTTTTGTCTAGATTCTAATGGTAACCAAAAGCTGACTGTCTGATGCCCTGAAACGCAGTAGTAAGGAATGTCTTGATGCCATGGCGTAGGCACACCAGAGTTTGCCTCTTTATAAAAAAAATGGTCATGAAAAAACTGGACAGAACGCGACTCCATTAAATTTGAAGCAATAGATGCTAATGAGGAGTTAAAGATGAAATCTGTATATTCAGGAATACGCTTCCAATTGCAAAAATCTTCTAAGAAATATCCCTGAAGATGTTCTTTATGGTGAACTAGAGATTTATTACTCGGATTATTAAGATGAAACTCAGCCCCTTGACCTAAAATATCAATCCATTCTTTAAAAACACCCCGAAGAATAACAACGCCATCTTCCCTGTAGTTTTGAATATCAGATTGATTAATATATTTTTCCATTAGGCTTTAACTACTTTATTTCTATTCAAATTAAATAAAGCTATGATAATAACTAAATTATCAAAACAAAAAGATACATTTTATAATTTATAGACTCCTTAAGAATAAGTAAAAACATCTGTATTATTAATCTAATTTTGATTTTCCCTGCCGTTAATGAAGCTTCTATCAGAAACATTTACTATTAAAAAAATACCTAATGTAGTTTGGAGTTCTGATGACCCTTTCAATATAAAACCAAAACCTTTAACCTTTATTTTTCTGGTTTTTGGTTTATTTTTGTTTGGACTCGGAGAAAGCCTATTAATCACCAGTGGTGCAGGTGTTGGACCCTACACTGTTCTTGCACAAGGAATTTCAAATCTCACTGATTGGTCTTTGGGCCTCTCTACATTTATTATCAGCGTTTTCGTTTTAATGTTGTGGATTCCACTCAAACAAAAGCCTGGAATGGGCACAATATTAAATGCTTTTATTATTGCACTGACAATTGAGTTTTCAGTCTATTTTTTACCCTACCCTGAATATTACCCACTCAAAATATTACAAGTAGTCATTGGTGTATTAACGATCGGCATTGGAAGTGGATTCTACTTAATTTGCAATCTTGGAGCAGGACCAAGGGATGGCTTAATGATGGGACTTCAAAGAGTCACAAATATGCCAATTTACTCTATACGAACTACAATTGAGATTAGTGTTGTTGTCTTAGGCTCAATTTGTCTTTTAAATAATCTAGATAAGCTATTGGGTGAGGTGGTAGGACTTGGAACAATAATATTCGCTCTTGGAATTGGACCTTCAGTTGCCCTAGGTATTACAATTGTTGGAAGACTCTCAAAAAAATCTTAACTGATTAATACATTCATTAGGTCACATAGTTTCTTATTTTAAAATTTGACGAGTCCCACTCGTTTGATTGCATAATGTTTTTAAGGCACATTATTGCAATCCAAACATCTTCATGCCTCATATAAAGAGGTGAAATTCCAAACCTCAAGATGTTTGGCTCTCGGTAATCTCCGATAATGCCTCTTGAAATTAATGACTGCATTATTGGATAAGCATTTTCATGCTTATATGAAATCTGACTTCCTCTATGAGTGGCGTCAATTGGAGAAAACAATTCAAACCCAAAATCGCCGCACTCTTGTTGAATTAACTTAATAAATAACTCTGACAGCTGGATGCTTTTTTCACGAACTTGTTCCATAGATATTCCATCAAAGACATCCAAGCCACTTTCTACTGCTTTATAAGAAAGAATTGATGGAGTCCCACAAATAAATTTATTGATATTATTTGCTGGGGTGTATTTTGTTTCAAATGCAAATGGATCACAGTGCCCAAGCCATCCTGATAATGGTTGAGATACTGTTTCAATTAAATCACTATGAACATATAAAAAACCAGGCGCTCCTGGTCCGCCATTGAGATGTTTATAGGTGCAGCCTACTGCAAAATCTACACCAATATTATGCAAATCCATAGGTATCGCGCCGACGCTATGACTTAAATCCCAAACAACGAGCGCTCCTTTTTTATGAGCAGAATTAGTTATTTTTTTCATATCACTAATTCTTCCTGTCTTGTAGTTGATGTGCGAGAGCATAACAACTGCAGTAGAAGAATCAATATATTTTTCAAAATCAATGTCGTTGCCATCGATTAATACATACTCATATTGATTATTTAGCATTCCATTAACACCCTCAAGAATGTATAGATCAGAGGGAAAATTTGTTGACTCACTGACAATTTTCTTACGATTTTTATTCAGTCTCAATGCCGATGTTAGTACTTTAAATAAATTTACAGAGGTGCTGTCCACAACAACAACTTCCCCAGACCTCGCCCCAAGAAGAGGCGCGATCTTATCGCCCAGTGTTTGAGGCAAATTAATCCAATTGGCTTTATTCCAACTGTTAATTAAACCCTCACCCCATTCCTCATTAATCGTTTTATTGAGGTTTTTTATGGTTTTCGTAGGAACCGGACCTAGTGAGTTTCCGTCAAAATAAATTGTGTTTTTTGGAAGAAAGAATTCTTCTCTATATATAGATAGTGGATCTTGCTTATCAAGACGTTTGAGATCTTCAAGTTTAATTTTATTCATTTACACTTAATTGATTAATATCACGATTAAATTATAATCCATGTATAAAAAATCAAAGGTCATTCAGCTGTCTTCAAAAGCGATAAAATCAAAAGATGGATAAAATTGTAGTTCAAACCGAAGATTTTGACTTAACTAACGAAGTTGAGCTAATCAAATCAACTAACTCTAACCTGGGTGCAGTTGTCAGCTTTATTGGGACTGTTCGTGACTTAGAAGGCGAATCTCTTGTGTCTCTAACTTTAGAGCACTATCCAAGGATGACAGAGAAATCACTATCATCAATAGTTGACAAAGCGAGAAAAAAATGGGAACTTGAATCTATAACGGTTATTCATCGCGTTGGCACTCTTAGCGTTGGTGATCAAATTGTTCTAGTAATCACATCAAGTAAACATCGACAAGAGGCTTTTGACTCATGTAACTTTATTATGGATTACTTAAAAACTGACGCTCCATTCTGGAAAAAAGAGGTTTCTGATAAACAAGAAAAATGGGTTGGCCAAAGGGATCATGACGAAAAACAAAAAAAACGCTGGAAAAGTTAAAAGTTTAGATCTTCTGGCTTATTAAGATTAGTTAAAACCTCCAAGCGATCTGATACATCTACCCTCTCTAAATTCTGCTGGCGATACCAATGAGCCATCTTTCTACCCCCATCATTAAGAAAATGTTCTAGACTTTTACCTAGATTTGACTTCATCAAAGCAAATGTTGCGTGCATTATTGAGCCATCATGCGCTACGCAAATATCGGCGTCTTTTTGCTCCATTTTATTTATTAATGAGTCAACTAACTCAGAATCAATTAGAGGACAATCGCACGGCAGAACCAATAAATAGTCAGTTGAGCAAACCTTTAACGCCTTAGAAATTCCAGCTAATGGACCTTGAAATCCTAATAAATCGTCTTTAATGACCTCTCCATAGGCTGAGTATGCGTCAAAACTTCTATTAGCACTAATGTAGATCTTATCTACTTTTGACTCTATTACGCCCAGCACATGAGCTATCAAGGGTAAGCCTCTAAATTCAATCAAACCTTTATCCATTCCATCCATTCTCAGCCCTTGACCACCCGCGAGGATAACTGAGGAAACTTCACTCTGTAAAATATTTTTCAATTAAATCCTTTTATTTTTTCAAGTTATTTGTAATTTGGAAAATTTCTTGCAATTGTATAATACACCCAATAAACCTTAATAATTAGAACATCATGAATGATAAGCTAAACAATTCAGGCTCTCCAATGTTCAGTGATTCTCTTATGAGCGCTGATGATGCGCTTGCATTCCTTATTGAATCAGCAGTCATTTCAAATCATACTGAACTCTCATCTTTAGATGATTCTATAGGAAGGATTCTTGCCGAAGATATTCACTCTAGAATTAATGTGCCAGGATTTGATAATAGCGCAATGGATGGCTATACAATCGCTCTTGATGAGAATAATTTATCTAAGGCAAATCAAACCTTTAATGTTGTGGATAGAATTACAGCCGGCTCCACAGGAAATGAACTTAAAAAAGGAAATGCAGCTAGAATTTTTACTGGGGCGCCCATTCCAAAAGGAGCAAATACCGTAGTTATGCAGGAGGAGTGCCAAACTTCTGAAGATGGCTCTCAAATAACAATTAAAAGAGCTGTTGAATTGAATGAGAATATCCGTCCAACTGGGAACGATATTTTAAAAAATGATGTTATTCTTAAAGTTGGAAAAAAAATTGAACCTGAAGATATTTCTCTTGCGGCATCAGTTGGAATTGGAGAACTTAAAGTCTTTAAAAAACTTAAGGTTGGTGTTTTCTTTACAGGAGATGAACTGGTTGAACCTGGACAATCTCTAACAGCCGGAAAAATTTATAATTCAAATCGTTATGCACTAGTTGCTTTATTAAAAAATGCTGGATGCAAAGTTATGAATCTTGGCAACATTAAAGATAATTTTGATTCAACCTGCGATGCACTTGAAAGCCTCTCAAAAAAGTGTAATTTAATTATGACTACTGGTGGAGTTTCAGTAGGTGAGGAAGATCACGTTAAACCTGCCGTTGAAAAACTTGGTTCGATCAACCTTTGGAAAATTAAAATGAAACCTGGAAAGCCACTTGCCTTTGGTCATGTGAGAAATATTCCTTTCATAGGGCTGCCAGGAAACCCAGTATCTAGCTTCGTTACTTACTGTATTTTTGCGCTACCATTTATTAAAAAAATGCAAGGAAGTAGTAGCTTTAAGAATGACGCAATAAAAGTAAAAACAAATTTTGACTGTAAGCGCGGCAAACCTAGGCGTGAATATGCCCGGGTTCAGATTGATTACTCGTCAGAGATTCCAATGGCAAGTTTATATCCAAAACAAGGCTCAGATGTCATGAGTTCAGTTGTTTGGGCTGATGGAATTATTGAGATACCTGAAAATACAACATTTGATAGTGGTACCATTCTTGATTATTATCCACTGAGTGAATTAACTAGATGAGTAAACTGACGCACATCAATTCAAATGGTGAAGCACAAATGGTCGATGTTTCTGAGAAAAATATTTCTGCTCGTGAAGCTAAAGCTGGTGCGAAAGTTTCTATGAAATCTGAAACACTAGACTTAATTGTCTCTGGCTCCAATAAAAAGGGAGACGTTCTTGCTGTAGCTAGAGTTGCAGGCATTCAAGCGGCAAAAAAATGTTCTGAACTTATTCCACTCTGTCACCCTCTCATGCTCTCTAAGGTAAGTGTTGAACTGACTCCAAATACTAAAGACAGCTGTATTGAAATTGTTGCTGTAGCAAAGCTGAATGGAAAGACAGGAGTTGAGATGGAAGCTCTGACAGCTGCAAGCATCGCGGCCCTAACAGTTTATGACATGTGTAAAGCGGTTGATCGCTTCATGACCATTGACAATGTGCAACTTTTAGAAAAAAAGGGTGGCAAATCGGGTCACTGGGTTTTAGAATCATGAATCAAATAATCGACCCGTTTAACAGAAAAATTAGCTACTTAAGAGTTTCAGTAACTGATCACTGCAATTATCGATGTCATTACTGTAGAGATGAAGATCATCAAACTCATACTAAAAAATCACAGGTTCTTACTTTCGAAGAAATTGCAAAAATTGTTCGATTATTTGCTGAGTTAGGAGTGACCAAAGTTCGACTCACTGGAGGGGAGCCACTTTTGCGCAAAGATATTCTTGATCTTACAAGAATGCTCGGTCAGATTCCTGGTTTAAATGATATTCCTCTTTCAACGAATGCCCATCTACTTCCTTCAATGGCTTTGAAGTTAAAAAATCATGGCATCAATAGAGCTAATATTTCAATTGACTCGCTGATTCCTGAGCGCTTTAAAGAGATAACTCGAGATGGAAATCTAGAAACTGTTATTAAAGGTATTGACACTGCAATTGCTGTTGGTATGAAACCAATCAAGCTCAATATGGTTGTAATGAAAGGAATCAATGATGATGAAATTGAATCAATGATTGAATTTGCAATCAAAAGAAGGGTAGATCTTCGTTTTATTGAAACAATGCCTATTGGCCTTGCTGGAATTGAAGCAATTGATAGATACTTCAGTGAAAAGGACATCCTTCATAGAATTTATTCGAGCTATGGTGATAAACTCACCCTGGCTGAATCAAAACAAACTGATGGGCCAGCAAAAGCACTTAAAATTAATGGAACCAATACCAGGATTGGGACTATTTCCGCAGTCTCTAATAATTTCTGTAGTAGCTGTAATCGTGTCAGATTAACTGCCCAAGGAGAATTAATTCTTTGTCTTGGCCAAAAAGACTCTGTGTCACTTCGTGACGCAATCAGATCTGGAATGAATGATGATGATGTTAAACAATTGATTCTCAATGCAATAACAAAAAAACCTGAAAAACATTTTTTTGATTCTGTTGTTGATAATATTAGTAATCGACAGATGGTGGAGATGGGAGGATGAAGATACTTTATTTCGCTTCACTCAAAGAAAATCTAAAGACCGCACATGATGAAATGGTTTTTGACTCACCAGTCAAAATATCAACCATTAAAAATGAGCTAGCTCAGAAATATGGTGATCAATACTTCCCAAGAAATATATTGTGTGCAGTGAACCATGAAATAGCTTCGGAAGATACGTTAGTCAATGATACAGATGAGGTCGCTTTCTTCCCGCCTGTAACAGGAGGGTAAAGATAAATATGGCAAATAATAAAATTAAAATTGGTTTTCTTACTATTTCAGATAGAGCGGCTCGTGGAGTTTATGAAGATATTAGTGGACCAGCAATGCAGGATTGGATTTCAAAAGCTGTTACCTGTCCTTATGAGATTACTAGCAAAGTGATTGAAGATGAGCAGCCCTTGATAGAAGAAACGCTAATTAATATGAGCGATAACCTAGGCTGCAATCTTATTCTCACCACTGGAGGCACAGGCCCAACGACAAGGGATGTTACCCCTGAAGCAACAGAAGCAATATGTGAGAGAATTTTTGATGGTTTTGCAGAGCAGATGAGAACAGTATCTCTTCGAACAGTTCCAACTGCAATCCTATCAAGACAGATTGCCGGAACTCGAGGCAATAGCTTAATCATTAACCTTCCAGGAAAGCCTGTAGCTATAGCAGTTTGTCTTGGAGCAGTTTTTCTTGCAGTACCAAAATGCTTAGAGCTACTTGATGACTCAATAATTAAAATCGATAAGTCTTTTGTCTCTAAAGTATTTGAGTAATTAAGCGTAAATTATGTCCAATCAAAGAGACACCTCACTTGACCTAATGAGAGGGATAGCAATCATAATGATGATCACATTCCACTTTATCTACGACCTAAACACCTTTGGTTTTACTAAAATTCCATTATTTACACATTGGATGGGCATAGCCTGGCGCTGTTTAATTGTTTTTCTTTTTTTGAGCGCGGTTGGAATAAGCTTAGTCTTTGCTCATAGCAAAGGTATTCAATACAAAAAATTCCTTAAAAGACTCCTATACCTTGGAATAGCAGCCCTACTTGTCTCATTTGGAACCTACATTATGTTTCCTGATGGATGGGTTTATTTTGGTATTCTTCACTTGATTTGGGTTTCATCTTTATTTGCTTTAGTATTTGTAAACCAACCCAAGATTTCCCTTTTGATTGCCTTATTAATTCTTATAGGAATAATCTTTGATCAACCCAATTTAGGATTTCTTTTACATATTTTCGAATCATATTTGCCGATTGGAAGCATTGATTATTACCCTTTATTTCCATGGGTTTCGTTTGTCTTCATTGGAATTTATCTTGGACATAATCCCTATTATCAAAAAGTATTTACTTTTCGATCAAACTGGCTTGAAGCGATGGGTAGGCACGCGTTAATGATCTACCTTTCTCATCAAATACTTTTGTTTGGGGTGGTTGCTTTAGCTTACTATTTGCTGAACTAATAGGCTAAGATTTTTTTCTTTTTACTTTGAACTGATTTTGTAAGCTTAGGTGACACTGCTACCGACTCTTGATTGGCATATGCCTCATGATTTATTGCTACCAGATCTAGATCATACAGGTAATTTACCATAACCCCCCAGGAGTCATCTATAGCTAATTGATTATTATTTGCCCGTGTATGGATTTTGTAAATTAATGCTCCATTTCCTAAATGAAAATGAGCAACTGGATTAATTGCATCACCATTTGTTCTCTTCACTTGAGTCAAATAGAAATAGGTTAATCTCAATAAGGACAACTGATTTGGCTCTTCTTTTTCACAACAATCACTAATAGCTTGATTAACATTATCTGGAAAATCTGTATCTTTTGATGAGTTCATCTTAAAGGCCCATTTCCTTAATCCTGGAACTGGAGATAGAGTGACAAACTGCTTGATTTCTTTAAACTCTTGCTGAATTTCAGATACCACTTGTTTAATGAGGAAGCTTCCAAAAGAAACTCCCTTTAGAGCCATTTGGCAATTAGAGATGGAATAAAAAACAGCGGTATTTGCGGTGTAAGGATCAATAGGCTTAACAGATGTGTCCAGAATTGGCATGATTGAATGTGGCACTTCGTTCATTAAAGCAACCTCTATAAAAATAAGAGGTTCATCAGGCAGTGCTGGGTGAAAAAAAGCGTAGAGACGCCTATCTGCAGCGGCAACTCTATTTTGTAGATCTTGCCAATCAGAAATATCATGAACAGCCTCATAGTCCATAATTTTTTCAAGAACATTTGCACTGGTAGACCAATCAATACGCTCTAATCTTAAAAACCCACGATTAAACCATGACTTAAATAAGTGAACAAAATCAAAATCAAGAGGCTTTAACTCAGGCGAGTCCTGAATGCATTTTAATAACGATTCTCTCATTTTCAATAAAGATGAAGTGCCATTCGGAGCTTGATTTAGCCTTCTAAGCAATTCTTGACTCTTTGGCTCAATTAGTTTATGCATCTTTCTTAATTGTCCTTCGTCACTATAGTTTAAGTCTTTAAATGCTTTTTTTAATGAGGGGCGATCAACACTAAACTGCTTGAGTAATTCTGTGAAAAATAATTTTTTTTGCTCTTCTGATAGTGAATCAAAATCTTCTAAGATAGACTTTGCTAAAGAAAAAAGGGTCGCCTCACCGTTCTTACTTGCAAGCTGATTACAAAGACTGAGTAAATTCTCTGAGTTTAGGCTTTTTTTACTAGATCTTCCAATACCTAAACTCTGGATAATTGAGTTTAAAAAGTTTTGATGCTGATTCATTTTTGCTCCATCACTAATAGAGCGTAAATTCTACAATACTTTTTTTAATTATTCAATTGCACTAAAACGAAAAACGTTAACTGCAATGTAATCCTTATAGGCTGCTCCTGACTGAAGCCAATTTTTAGCTTTAATAGCTGAAATCTGAGGAGCTAATTTTTCATCAAGTTTTAGATATAAACCATATTTAAAGACATAATCATTCTTGGATAAAATTTCTAATTCACCATTCGTAACGATAAAACTTTTCTCAGGCATTTCTCCAGGCTGAGATGAAAATGATGCCTCACCATGTTCCTGCATTAATTCTGATAATTTTTTTTCAAAGTATGCTCTACTTAAGGGACTGTGCTCATAATAATTTGTAAGTAAATCTTCTGCTTCAATCTCCAAATAACCCCTTAATTCTTCAACTGAACTAAACTTTTCATCTTCTATCCAAAAAATTACAAAGGCGCCATTAGAGTTTCCAAGTTTAAGTGCCTCATCTTCATCCATTACTAGGGCAGAGCCATCAAGTATAGATTGGAGAAAATCTTGATCTATTGTATTTATTTCAGATTTGAAGCTTACAAGATTCATATTTTTATCTTGGCTGAAAAAGGAGGGATTTTACTGATTGATAGTTGGTTGCAATCTTTCTTAATGACTCTTCTCCCGCTTCATTATTAATTTTTCCTGACTCAATTTCTTTCACTTTTTCAGCGTACATCCGCTTAAGAGTATTTGATGTTGCTAAAATTTCATAAACTGTTGGAGCAGTCTTGTCCTTCCAATCTTCAGGCAACAGAGCTGGGTAATTCGGATCAAAATCAATTAATTTTTCATCTTTGATTTTTTTCATTATTTTGTTAATGAAATAAATAATTGAGGAAGCCTTTCTGGAAGTTTTTGAAGATTATCAATCACCATAAATCTATTTTTTCCAAAGATTCTTGAAACGTACTCATCAGCATAAGGATCAAGGCTTATACAAAAGGTTACAATTCCATGACTTCTCAACTCTTCTACAGCTTTTTTTGCATCTAAACGTAGATGTTGCGGATCATCCACATCAATATCCGCAGGCTCTCCATCAGTCAGTACTAATAAAATTTTCTTTGGTGACGATTGGGTTAATAAATCAATTCCTGCATGCCGTATTGCTGCTCCCATCCGTGTTGACAAACCTCCTTTGATTCCAGCAATCCTGCCCTTAACTTCATCATTAAAACTATAATGAAACGGCTTAAAGCGATAGTACTGAACATCGTGTCTTGAGTCTGAGGCAAATCCACAAATCGTTAAATTATCTCCAATCTTATCGATAGCCCATGAAAGAAGCGAGGTTGCCTCTTTCATCAATTCTAGGATAGTTTTGTCACTCCCAACAACCATATCATTTGTTGATTCTGATAAGTCCATAAGAAGATTAACTGATACATCACGAATATGCTGAACTTTTTTAATATATATCCTGTCTGAGGGTGTATTTCCTGACCTGATGTCAGATAGTGCTGTTACACATGAATCAATATCCAGATCACTACCCTCTTGCTGTTTTTTCAACTTTACAAGTCCTTGTGGCTGCATTTGGTCAATTGCATTTTTTAGTTGATTCGCAATTGGTTTATGCTCTTTCAGAATCTTATTAATACTTTCAAAATCACCTTTTTTTAATTTTCTTTCATATAAGGTTGCCCAATTTGGACGGTAAAGTTGCAATTGATAATCCCATTCATTGTAGTGAAAAGGCTCACTTATAGGCTCTTTACCTTCAATTTCATTAAGACTGACGCCATCTAATTCATCGGGAAAATATTCAGTTTCAAGAGTCCAAATTTCTTGGGCATCATCACCGGCTGTCTCAACATCTAACTCGTTAAACATTTCCATAATGTTTGCTTTGCGTCGAACCTGCCTTTGACTAGCTGGAACATAGTCATTGCCTTCAGATATCCAGTCAATCTCTTCATACTCCCAAATGTATCGATTATCATCTCTATATACAATAGGTGCTGCTACTAAGGCAGATGCACTGATTTTTACATCTGTTTCAGACTTAATAAGCTCATAGTATTGCATCCCAAGATCAAAACTCATTTCAGATGAATCACTAGATTCAATCATCTTTTCATTGAATAATTCTAAAAACTTTAAATTGAACGACTGTCTCGGTTTATATTTTAAGTCAAGTACAGCTCTAGAAAAATCCACAAGATCAGATATAAATGGGTTTAAATCCTTGAGATCTTCATCCTCTGGATGAAGTGCAATCCAAATCTTTTTCATTCCCGGAAATTTGTTAATAGTATTCAGCTCAACTCTTAAGTCTTCAATAAGTGAGACACAGGCGACTTGTAAGGGATTTAAAGCATCGCCCTTAAAGGCAGACTTTGTCTCCATAATATGAGCCGCAGCATGAGAGCACACTGCTCTATAACAATCAATGCCTGAAACAACTTTTCCAGAAGCATGCTTGTAGTCATCATAGGCATCGGGAATATGCATTACACCATACTCAATGTATGGTTTGAGTCCTTTTTTTGTTTCATAATCTCCTGAAGTTGGGCGCAGAAAAAAATCTCGGTTATAAAAAGCCCGGAGATAGAACTGGAGTTTTCTTTGATTATCAATAAATAAAGTGCCCCTTCTCTCCTGCTCAAGAATCTGTATTGATTCAGCACTACTAAGCTCAAAATAAGCAATTTGTGCTTTAAAGTCACGATTAAAAGTTTCAGCGCCATACAGAACCCATCGTCTCAAACCTCCCAGAGTGAGCTTACTAGTCAAAAGATCAATATTATTAAGCATTGGTCTCATTCCTCTTGGGGCAAGAGCAATCATTCTCTCCATTAGGCGAAGGTAACCTTTCATTAGGTCAAAATCACTCATTCTTCTTGCTACATTTGGAAGGCTAGAGATCATTAGAACCAAAACCGAGGCTGAAGTCTGGGAAGCCATTTTCATTATTGAGAAGACAATTTCACCGATTATGGACTCTCCAACTTCTTTAACAACCATTGGCGTTTCTTCTAGAAAAGAGATTACCATGTCTTCACCTTTCCCCATTGCATGAAGAGCACCAGCCCCATCAAGGTAAACCTTTAGACCGTTCGGAGTCATAACCTTTGAGGCCTCTATGAAGCTTCCGGTTAATGCATCATGAAGTATGTCGGATGGATTCCTAAATTTAGCCTCAAAATCGGAAAGTTGAATAGAACTCATTGCAAGTATTACTCAAAAAAAGTATCTATCGCTGCATTCAGAGTATCCACAATATCCAAATCATCGGTAATTGGATTAACCATGGCAATTTTACAAGCTGACTTCTCATTAACCTTATTTGCAATGAGTTGTCCAGCATAAACACAAAGCCTAGTAGAAATTCCCTCATCTAAACCATGCCCAACAAGGTTTCTAGCCCTTTGAGCAATCTGAACCAACTTGAGAGCTGTTTCTTTACCAATACCAGACTCCTTAGCAATGATATGAGCTTCAGTTTTCTCATCAGGATATTGAAAATTAAAACCACAAAATCTCTGTTTAGTCGATTGTTTTAGGTCTTTCATCAGATTTTGATAACCTGGATTATATGAAATTACCAATTGAAAATCAGGATGCGCATCAATTAACTCGCCCTTCTTATCAAGAGGGAGCGTTCTTCGGTAGTCTGTTAAAGGATGAATTACAACTGTGGTGTCTTGTCTTGCCTCAACCACCTCATCTAAATAACAAATTCCACCATATCGAGCTGCCATTGCTAGTGGACCATCTTGCCAAATTGTTCCCTCTTTATCAAGCAAAAAACGTCCAACCAAGTCGCTTGCAGACATATCTTCGTTACACGCAACAGTTATTAATGGCTTGTCTAATTTATAGGCCATATACTCAACAAATCGAGATTTTCCACAGCCAGTTGGTCCTTTTAACATAACTGGCATACGATTCATGTAAGCAGCTGTATACATGTCAATTTCATCTTCTTGTGGCTGATAGAAAGGTTCTTCAGCAATTTTATATTGATCTAATTCATTCATTTTTTGTTCCTTTCGAAAAAAAAACCCCTGCATTAAGACAGGGGTTTATCCAATCAAGCTAACATGATTTTACTTGATTATTTAAATCCTTTGCCTCTGTAAATAACCATTGACGCCCCTTGAGACTGTGCGTAGTTATCGTACCCAATTAAACGCACATGATTGTCTGGATTAGCATCATGACATGCTTTACATTCTTCCAGTATAGTATCGACATCTGTTTCACCAAACATTGGAAGCTTCCACATGTACCAATAATTTCCCGTAGCATTTTCAACTTCAGTATGTTCAACACCAGGGTTGTAACCTTGGTCAACAATATACTGAACTTGCTCACGAATTTGTTTATCAGTCATCGCAGGCAAGTATGAAAAAGTTTCAAACTTTCTACTCGCATTGTCACTTAATCTAGATGGATAATCTTGAACTTTACTCATAATATTTTCCTTTATATATATTTAAATTAACTATTCAATAGATTTATTTATGCTGAATATCTAGCTTGTCAACCGTATCAAACTCAAACTTAATCTCTTTCCAAGTCTCCATTGCAACTTTAAGCTCTGGAGAATGTTTAGCAGCGCTAGTTAGAATGTCTTTAGATTCTTTTTCTAATTCCCTTCCAGCATTTCGAGCCTCAACACAAGCCTCAACAGCAACTCGGTTTGCAGCTGCTCCAGCAGCATTACCCCATGGGTGACCTAACGTTCCGCCACCAAACTGGAGTACAGAGTTATCACCAAAGATATTTACAAGTGCCGGCATATGCCAAACATGAATTCCTCCCGATGCAACAGGAAACATTCCAGGCATTGATCCAAAATCTTGATCGAAGAATAAACCTCTTGACCTATCTTCTTTAATGAAGCTGTCACGCATACAGTCAATCCACCCTAAAGTAGAATCACGATCTCCCTCAAGCTTTCCTACAACAGTTCCAGAGTGCATATGATCTCCGCCAGACAAGCGTAAACATTTAGCTAGCACTCTGAAGTGAATACCATGATTTGGATTCCTATCAACAACCGCATGCATTGCTCTGTGAATATGAAGCAATAAACCGTTATCACGACACCAATTTGCAAGCCCAGTGTTTGCTGTGAAGCCCGCTGTGAAGAAGTCATGCATAATAATTGGAGTTCCAAGCTCCTTAGCATATTCGGCACGCTTATACATTTCTTCAGGAGTAGGAGCAGTAACGTTAAGATAGTGACCTTTACGTTCACCTGTTTCTTTCTCAGCTCTTTCGATGGCATCCTGAACAAAACCGAACCGGTCTCTCCAACGCATAAATGGCTGAGAATTTACGTTTTCATCATCTTTGGTAAAATCTAAACCGCCTCGAAGTCCTTCATAACATGCTCTTCCATAATTCTTAGCTGACAAACCTAATTTAGGCTTAATAGTGCAACCCAACAAAGGTCTACCATATTTATTCATTTTATCCCTTTCAACTTCGATACCATTTGGTGGGCCACCGCATGTCATCACATAAGCAATCGGAAAACGAATATCTTCAAGTCTAAGAGCTCTTAAAGCCTTAAAGCCAAATACATTTCCAACTAGGGAGGTTAATACATTTACAATTGACCCCTCTTCAAATAAATCGATTGGGTAAGCAATAAATGCATAGATTGCATCATCAGACCCTGGAACGTCCTCAATTCTATAGGCACGACCTTTATAGTGATCAAGATCCGTTAACAAATCTGTCCAAACCGTTGTCCAAGTTCCCGTTGAGGATTCAGCTGCAACAGCTGCAGCAACCTCCTCTCTCGGGACTCCAGGCTGCGGTATTATTTTGAAACATGCAAGAATATCTGTATCTACTGGCTCATATTCTGGCATCCAATAAGTATCTCTATACTCTTTTACTCCAGCGTCATATCCTTTCTTTGCCATACTTTACTCCCTTTATATTAATTTATAAAAATGAAAGTCATTATAGATATACCAATAAATAATGTAAAATAATATTTATTTTTAAAATCATTAGTTTTACTTATGATTAATTACACTTTAAAACAGCTCTATAGTTTCGAGTCAGTTATAAGACTTGGTGGCTTTACAAGTGCCAGCAAAGAGCTGCATATCACACAACCTGCAGTATATATGCAAGTTCAACAATTACAAGAAAATATTGGCACTAAGCTATTCGATATTAACGGAAAAAAAATTAGCTCTACCTTTGTGGGTAAGAAAATTTATAAGACTGCAGTTGACACTATAAATACACTTGAAAACTCAAAACTAGAAATCAATGAAATACTCAGTCCTGATTCCGGTCATCTACAAATAGCCGTTGCCACGACTGCAAACTCTTTTATTAGCGCTTTACTTTCAAAATTTAAAAAAGAATTTCCTAAAATGACTTTTTATATTGACGTGACTAATCGGCACGCCCTACTGGATAATTTAAAAAATAATAACGCTGATTTAGTGATAATGGGTGAACCGCCAAAAGATATTCCATTAATTTCTCAAGCATTTATGAAGAACCCATTAATTGCCATTGCTCATCCTCAAAATGACCTTCTGAATAAGAATAAAGTGACAATCAAAGACCTTTCAAAGGAGACCTTGCTTACAAGAGAAGTTGGCTCAGGAACTAGAATTACAATTGAAAGATTTACAGGATTAAACTTCAATTCGGATATCCAAATAAACTCTAATGAGGCAATCGTAGAAGCTGTACAGGCAGGATTGGGGGTTGGATTTGTATCGATGCATTCAGTTAGTCTTCAACTTAAAAATAAAATCATTAAGGAGCTCAACGTTGACCCATTTCCAATTATTAGACAATGGCATATAGTGCATCATGCTGATGCGGAATTATCTCCCATTGCTAGACGCTTCAAACAGTATGTTATAGACAATACTAAAGTGGGTGAGTTTTTATAAACCTTAACTTCTATATTCTGCATTAATCTTTACATAGTCATACGAAAGATCTGTTGTCCACACGCTCTCATTATTTAAAGAGGACCCTAAATCTATTCTAATGATAATTTCAGATTTTTTCATTTCAATACTTCCAGCACGCTCTGTATATTGAGGATTAATCTCTCCAGAATCAATAATTCTAAGACCATTTAAGAAAATATTAATGTTTTCAAAAGATATTCCGTTCACTTTAGATCGTCCCACTGCAGCAAGAATTCTTCCCCAATTTGCATCACTCGCAAATAGTGCTGTTTTAACGAGAGGAGAATGTGCGACAGTATATGCAACCTCTAAACAGTCTTCACTTGACTGAAGTCCGCTGACATTAACTTCAACAAATTTTGTGGCCCCTTCACCGTCTTTAACAATCATATGTGCAAGCTTTTTAGTTAATTCGTTTAATGCCTTTTGAAATTCATCCTTGCACTGAGAGTAAAGAATGCCAGATTGGTTAGTGGCACTGAGAGTGCAAGCATCATTTGTCGAGGTATCTCCATCAACTGTAATACGATTGAATGACTGATTTACGGCGACATTTAAACAATTTTGTAATTCTTTCTGTGAAGCACCTATATCACTGACTATAAAGCTTAGCATAGTAGCCATGTCTGGTCTAATCATTCCTGAGCCCTTTGCTATACCTGAAAGGGTGATTTTTTTTCCATCAACTTTGAATACAACCGAACAAGACTTTTCAACTAAATCTGTCGTCAAAATTCCTTTAGCAACTTTACCCATTCCATCATCAGAAAGTGAGGCAACTAGTGAATGAACATTACTTTCAAATGGCTTTATGGGGAGTAATTCACCAATTATTCCTGTTGAAAATGGTAACACCTGTTCAGGCTTAATAGAAAGTTCATTCGCTAGCATTTCACAGGATTTATAAGTATTTTCTAATCCTTTTTTTCCAGTGCCAGCATTTGCATTTCCGCTATTAATTAATAATGCTTCAATATCAAAATTTAAGTGGTTTTTTGCAACTAAAACAGGAGCAGCACAAAAGATGTTTTGAGTAAATACTGCAGCAGTATTAGCACCCTCAGTAAGCGAAATTAATGACAAATCCAGTGCACTATTCTTCTTTATTCCAGAGGCAACTGAGGAACATTTAACACCTTTGACTTTAAGTAAATCTATACTCATAACAAATATAATATAGGGAGCAGATAGAAAGATGATTTTACCTAATTCAATTTTAGACTAATCTTTTTTAGAAAAACGATAAGAGTCTAGAATTTCTCTTTGTCAAGCTTATTAAATAAAAGCATTATAACTGCCCCAAAAAAAACCATCATCAAGGCAGGGATTGCTGCTCTCTCATAAAGCCCTTCAGAACTTAATTCAAAAACCCGAATTGCAAGTGTATCCCAACCAAAAGGCCTCAATAAATAAGTAGCTGGAAGCTCCTTCATTACATCTACTGCAACCAGTAAACCACCTGCCAAAATTCCCGGCATCATCATTGGAAAATAAACATCCTTAACTAACCGCCACCTTGACGCTCCTAATAGTTTTGCACTTTGCTCATATACTGGTTTTATTTGCTCACTCGAAGCACTACTAGAATTGTATGCGATTGCCATAAACCTAGAGATATAAGCAAAAAGTAACAAGATAACTGATCCAAACAAAATATGGTTAATAGATGAACCGCCAAAATAAATGCTAATTAATGAGATATTCTGAACACCATAGAGTAATCCAACTGCCATTACTGAACCTGGTAAAGCATATCCAAGTGTTGAAAATCTTATTAATAATTGTAAAGCTTTGCTGTTTGATTTTCTTCGACTAGGTAATGCAAGAATTGTAGCTACAGTGACTGTTAAAATTGTTGCAAGAATTGTCAAAATACCGCTTGATGCAAAATAATCAAAATAACGCTTACTCCATTCAATTGAAAAAATTTCAGAACTCCAAATCAATATTTGAAGCAACGGCATAGCAAAAGAAAGCATAAATACACCAAAAACAAACAAAAAAATAATCCAACCTATAAAACCTTTTGCATAGTAAGCTTTTATATGAGAAACATCTGAGGAATAGTATTTAGCTTTTCCTCTAGCTTTTCTTTCGAAATAAATTAGAAAAAAAGACACAATTACAAGCAAGGAAGCTAATTGTGCAGCAACCTCAATTGAACGAAAATCCCCCCATGCAGAATATATTGCAGTTGTAAAAGTTGAGTAGTTAAATAATGATACTACTCCAAAGTCCGCTAATGTTTCCATCAAAGTTACCAGTAATCCAGCAGCAATCGCAGGCCTTGCAAGGGGTACAGAAATTTTCCAAAAGACCCTTAAAGGTTTAGCGCCCAGCATTTTTCCAGCATCGATCATTTGTAGTTTTTGACGTTTAAATGATGCTCTAGCCATCATATAAACATATGGATAAAATACTAGAATGAATGTTAATATAATCGCCCAGTATCCTGAACGAATATCAAACCCAGGAAACCCTAAATACTCTCTTAACCAAACTTGAGCATATCCAGAATAATCAAAAACTCCCAGATACACAAAGGCTAAGACATAAGCTGGAATTCCAAATGGAAGAAAAAGAGCCCACTCTAGCCAGGAACGTCCAGGAAATTCAACCATTACGACTAGATATGCAAGAACAGTTCCTAAAATACTTACACCAACTCCAACTCCTATAAGCAATATAAGTGTTGAAGAAACAAGTTCAGGAAGAAGAGTTTGAGCAAAGTGAGACCAGAGTTCATTGCCTGGCACGAGCCATGATGAACCAACCACAAAAATTGGAAAGGCTACTGTGAATGCTAATAAACCTAACCAAAAATTTGATTTGATGAATACCTCTTTCATTAATAAAGGTGTTGAAAAAAATATTCTATTTTAATAGAAATTGCCCAGGACTTATTGTAAGCCCTGGACAAAGTTGAAGCCTTTTTTGTATTTCTATTTATAGCCCAACCTCTGCATTAACTTGACTGCTTCGGCCTGTAACTCGCCTGCAATAGAAAGATTCATTCTGTCCTGCTTAAAGCCACCCCATGATGAAACAATTTCATCAGAATCAATATTTTGATTTGCAGGATATTCTTTATTCAAAGATCCATAGATTGCCTGAGCCTCAGCAGATGATAACCATTCTAATAGTTGGATTGCTCCGGTTGGGTTTGAAGCATGCTTGGTTATTCCAGCACCTGAAACATTTACATGGACACCTGTAGTATCTTGATTTGCCCAATAAAGTTTAAGCGGAGCATTAGGGGTTTTCTCAATTAATCGACCAAAATAATAAGTATTCACAAGACCAACATCACACTGTCCTGCAAGAATAGCATCCATCACATGAGAGTCTTTAGCGTTAGGAACAGCAGCTAAATTATTGACCCAGCCTTCAATTATTTCTGAAGCTTTTTCTATACCTTGATTATGAATAATTGATGCAACTAATGACTTTGTATAAATCTTTTTACTTGTTCTCAAACAAAGTTTGTTATCCCATTTACTTGATGCTAAGTCTCCATAAGATGATAAATCAGATGATTTAACCCTATCCGTACTATAAACTATTGTTCTTGCTCTGACTGATAAACCAGTCCATAATCCATTTGGATCTCTTAAATGAGAGGGTATATTGCTCTTAATTCTTTCAGTTGCTACAGGCTGAAAAATACTTTGCGTTCCTGCGTACCATAAATCTCCTGCATCAACAGTCATAAACATATCTGCTGGAGTATTGTCACCTTCTAACTTAAGTCTTTCTATTAAATCTCCCCCACTTCCTGTTAAGTAATTTACCTCTATGCCAGTTTGATTAGTGAATTGTTCAAATAGTGGTTGTATTAAATGTTCTTTTCTAGAACTATAAACGGTAATTTCGTCTGAAGCCGCCTGAATTTGAGTTGTAAACCCCATGAACAGAGTTGAAATCGTTAAAGACAGAACGAGTGAGCGTTTTACATTCATTGCTTATTTCCTTGTTAAAGTTAAATTATTTTTGTGTTAGTTTCAAATGATAATGATTATCATTTGCGAATGATACACAATATCAAATAATAAGCAACTGTTTTTTTTCAATTTTTCCAATTTTATCCGCAAAGGCTTTAGCTTCAGCTTCATCATGTGTAACTAGAATAGTGGTTACATTAGCTTTTTTAAGGATTTCCCTAACTTCTTTAACAAGCTGGTCACGATGAGATTTATCTAAGCTAGAAAAAGGCTCATCGAGTAATAAAAGTTTTGGTGAAGTTGCAAGTGATCGAGCAAGAGA
>CAZESR010000011.1:0-29641 GCA_964515065.1 uncultured Piscirickettsiaceae bacterium | reverse complement strand
ATACATCGGTCACAATTGCTGAATAAAAAGCGCTTTGCTTGTAGGCTAAAAAACTGTAAGGGCCGTCCGTTATACCAGCCATCTCAGCAAAATTTGAGAGTAGACCAAAATGTCCATTATAGAGCCACAACCATCCGAAACATCCAATAGCAATCGGAACTATCCAGGGTGGCATCACTAATGCTCTGAATATCCCTCTACCTCTTATGTTGCTCGCCAAAAGAGTAGCACCTATCAAACCTAAAACAACTTTTAAACCAACAGAAAGAAACATCCAGTAAAACGTTCTTGTTACGATTGATGGAAACTTTCGACCGCCTATAGCCTTTTCATAGTTCTCCCAACCCACATATTCAGCACCTCCCATAAGTGTCCCTAGAGTGGAATTAGTAAAAGACAAGCGAAAAGTTTCATATAGAGGCCAAACTACAACCCAAAACATAACCAGCGCAGCGGGGGCGATTAGCGCCCACGCAAAAAGCGTTGTTGTTTGTGCTTTAGTTTTTGGTTTAAGCATTTGCATCAAATTACTCATTGACCAAAGCCTCCTTTTTCTCTGCTGGGTCGGTCATCATATCAAAATTCTCTGCTCTATAAAAGTCCCAATTAATTTTTTCAAACAAATTTCTGAAGCTATTAAATGACAAATTATTCAATTCGTCGCCACTACGTCTGTTATTTTCACTCGACCATGCGCTCTCTGAAAGACCCAAAATTCTAGGACATAACATTGTCTCCATTTCGTGATCCTCAAGGATAGTTTCACACCATAGATGGCCCTGTACACCTTGAATGTTTGCCTCAAGCTCTGGCTCATCGTCGGGAATAATTTTCCAATCAATAGTGCTCTCAAATGGAACCACGGCAGCCCAGTTTGCTCCGCGATCCGCATAATTTCTGCTTTGAGCCATATCAAAATAAATATGCTCTGCCGGACACAGAACAACCTTATACCCTTGTCTTGCCAGATTGAAACCTGATTCTAGATTCTGCCAAGAAAATAACAACTTATCTGTCTTCTCATCATGATGCTTGCCATCCTCAGCCTCTTGCCAAGAGGCAGTTTTTTTATTATTTAACTCAACTCTCTTCGAAACTTGATTAATAAACCAAGAGGCTATATCCTTACTATCTTTGAGTTTATGCTCGGTTTTAAGAGAATCAATAGCTGGTGATTTGCTCCATGCGTCAGGTGCAATCTCGTCAGCCCCTAAATGTATATATTCTCCTGGAAACACTCTACATAAATCGTCAACCACAGACTCAACAATAGAAACTGTATCTGGCATTGCAGGATTTAATGTGTTTTCAGAATAACCTTGGACCGAGACTTCAAAGCTTTTATCTTCAGGATCGCGCATGCTAGGAAAGAGACTAACAAGAGACATGTTGTGACCTGGCAAGTCGAACTCAGGCATTACCTCAATATAATTCTCTGAGGCTCTATCGATAATTTTCTTAATATCTGCCAAGTCATAGCAACCTCCAGATTGTTCAGGGCCAGAACCAAAAACAGGAGGTACAAGTTGGCCATCTCCCCTCATAGAGGTAGAGGTTGCAATTTCATAATCATCGTCTAGTTTAAATCGAAATGCCTCATCATCTGTTCCATGCCAATGAAACTTGTTAAGCTTAAACAGGCTCATTAAATCCAAAAGTTTCAATATACTATCAACAGAATAAAAGTGTCTAACCGTATCTAAATGTTGACCTCTCCAGCTAAAGCGAGGCTTATCAATAATTGTGCCACACGGTACTAATTGATGATAAGTTTGAGCTAGTTGCATTAGAGAGATAAGACCATAATAAACCCCAGTCTCATCGCCTGCTTTAATCTCAACTACATCACTTATGATAGTAATTTCATAAGAAGAATCTTCTGTTAATTTTTGAAGTTTAATCTTTACAGAGGTTGTGGCAGTCTCACTATCTTGATTTTTAATTTCAGGAAAAAAATGAATATTTAATCGTTTTCCAAGCTGAGAAGCAGATTTAAATCCACTGTTAATTATTTGGTTATCATCAAAAAAAATATTAATTGGTGGACATAAGTTGCACACACCCGCACTAGAATTCCATGAATATGGATGTGGCACCAATCGTAGTGATTCATAATTTAATTTATCTCCCGAAATATTGGGAATTGGTGCCACGGAGGAGATTCTTTCTAAGTCCAAATCAATTACATTTAAAGTCAATATGCCTTCGTTCTCTGTTTTCAAAAAACAGCCTTGAGGAGACCAACTGTGATTCATTGGCTTATGTCTAGATTCTTCATACGCATAAATAAAACTCCATTCTTCACCAGGCTTTAGAATAAAATTTTTGTGCGGTATTAACTCAGCATATCCGCCAGAACTATTATGTAAGGAACAATTTTCGATTACCTTGATTGGCGCAAGAACACTGAAGCAAAAAATAAAATTCTCAATTGATTCATGCGTGTTATTAACCAATTTTGAACAAAAATAATTCTCTGAATTGATTAAAGTTTTGACCACTAAACCTACTGCACTCATCCTCTGCTCTCTCTGTCTGTCTCTGTCTGTCTCTGTCTGTCTCTGTCTGTCTAAAATGGGCTATTTCCCGCCAGGAGTGGGTAAATAGTTTATTTTAAATTGGTAATATAATGGTATTATATAACATGTCATTACTAAAAAACAAATTAAATTTTAAAAAAAATTATTTTTGCATTTTAATATCCAATAAAGCCTTATTTAATAGCTTTTTAATAAATTTCTTTTCAGTGATCTTTAAAATATTGACTGAATAATACTTCGATTAAAACAATTAATAAGGATTGACTGTAAAAATAGAATAATGATATAATAGTACCAATTAAATACCAATATAAATTTTTCTGCTGCTTTCTTTAGTAAACTAGCAAACAAAAAAAATATGACTAATTCTGACGATTTGATCGATTTTTTAAGGCCATCAAGCGATAGTTCGGAATCTCTATATAGGCAACTATCTCGCTCACTCAATAATGCAATTCAAGAAGGTCTCTTAAGTCCTGGAGATGCACTCATTCCTGAGAGAGACCTAGCCAGCAGTTTAAAAATGTCTAGAATTACTGTTCGTAAAGCTATTGACCAGCTTGTTGAAATTGGACTTCTTATAAAAAGGCAAGGTGCTGGAACAGTTGTCTCTGAAAATGTTGACCTTGTCCTTCATAAAAATCTCTCTTCTTTAAATAGTTTTACCGCTGATATGAAAAAAAGAGGTCTTGAGTCATACTCAAGAGTAGTTCTTAGGGAAGAAGGAAAGGCCTCCCCTAAAGAAGCCTTGATTTTGAATTTAAGTGAAGGTGACTTAGTTCACAGACTGAATCGTGTTCGCTACTTAGTTAACGAGCCACTGCTCTATGAAATAGCTGTTATACCTTCCTCCATCATTTCAATAACATCAGCACTTGATAATTCACTTTATGAATTACTAGAATCTAAAAATATGAATCCTGTTACTGCAAAGCAGAATATTCATGCAATCATAGCCGATGATAATCTCGCAGATAAACTTGAAGTGAATCCAGGTAGTGCTATTTTGTTTGTAGAAAGACGGGGTAAGGATGCTAATGGGCGAGTTGTAGAATATACACAATCTTATTATCGAGGTGATCGATATGACTATGTGGTAGAACTGGGATGAAAAAAGCACTAAAAGGGGCTCGTATATTTTCTGGTATAGACTTTGCTGAAAATAAGGCATTATTATTTGAAAATGAAAATATTATTGAAATAGTCGATGAATCCAAGATTCCTCAAGATTTTGAGACTCAAAATTTAAATGGGGGTATTCTCTCGCCTGGCTTTATCGACCTTCAAGTAAATGGTGGCGGTGGTAAATTATTTAATAACTCACCTGATAAAGAAAGCCTTGATACAATCATTAGCGCACATCAATATTTTGGTACGACTAGTGTGATGCCAACTGTTATTAGCGACTCTCTTAATGTTCTTCAAAAATGTAGTGATACAATTTCAAAAGAGATTAACAAGAATAAATCTCTATTAGGTATTCATATAGAGGGTCCTTTTTTCAATGTAAAGTATCGAGGCGTTCATCAAAAACAATACATCAATACAATAAATGCTACCTATATGAATTTATTTAAATCGCTGGATCACTACCCAGTGATGCTGACACTAGCGCCAGAATGCATTTCAATTAAGCAGCTGAAAAATCTAAAATCATTAGGCTTTAAGATCTTAGCTGGACATACAGACGCAAACTATGATCAACTTGAGGAGGCAATTAAGTTTGGACTTGATGGCTTTACTCATTTATATAATGCGATGGGTCAAATATCTGCAAGGGAACCTGGAGTGGTTGGTTCTGCATTAGATTTTGATGAGACATGGGCTAGTATTATTGTTGACTTACACCATGTGCACCCATCCTTAATTAAATTATCTTACAAACAAAAACCTGAGGGTAAACTATTTTTTGTATCTGATTCTATGGCAACAATTAATCATGGCGAGCCCTCTTTTGAGCTTTATGATGAGGTAGTGAGTGAATCAAAAGGTCGAATAATCAATGCAGAAGGTAAACTCGCAGGATCCTCTATAACTCAAATAGATGCAATTAAAAATGCTTATCAAAACTGCAGTATTCCTCTCGAAAGTGCAATCTCGATGGCAACGCTTTATCCTGCAGAATATCTCGGTGTTTCTAATTATCTCGGACAACTGAAAAAGGGCTACAGAGCAGATTTTGCTCACTTTGATTCTGAGTTTAAAATACAAAATGTCTGGATTGCGGGCAGTCAACTCAATCGAGGACAGACATGAGAGTAGTAATTCTTCCAACTGAGGTTGAAGCGAGTAATTTTGCAGCTCAATTTATTGCAGAGTTCATAAAAAATAACAAGAGTCCTGTTGTTGGAATGGCAACAGGTGGCTCAGTTGTTTTAACCTATGAAGCATTGATTGCTATGCATCAATTAGGGGAGATCAGCTTCAATGAAACAACAACTTTTAATTTAGACGAGTATTTAGGATTGCCTCCAAACCATGCCCAAAGCTATCGAAATTATATGAATCAGAAACTCTTTGATCATATCGATATTGAACCAAGAAATACCTTTATTCCTGAATGTTTTGATGATAATTTTGACCTAGCTTGTTCCAACTATGAAAATGAAATTCAAAAGCATGGCGGTATTGGTCTTCAGCTCTTAGGTGTTGGGTCGAACGGGCACATCGGCTTTAATGAGCCCACTTCGAGCTTGCAGTCAAGAACAAGGGTTAAAACACTCACGAAAAGCACTCTCTCAAAAAATTCACGTTTTTTTGAAGTTTCTGAAAACCAGCCGTCTCTCGCTATAACCATGGGTATTGGAACCATAATGGAGGCAAATAATATTCTTCTCATTGGTCTTGGCAAACATAAAAGCAAGGCAGTGGCAGATGTCATTGAGGGTCCACTGTCTGCATTTTGTCCTGGCAGTGTTCTTCAAAATCATCAAAATGCTACTATCGTTCTAGATAAAGTTGCAGCCTCCAACCTTAAACTCTATGACTACTATATCCAAACTGAGAAAATGAAGTCTGAATACAATTGCTGAAATTGAGTTATAATTTTTGTAAACAGTAAATGGGTCTTTGGATATGAGCTTAATCTTTAAACAATTATTTGAACGAGAAAGCTGTACCTTCACTTATCTGATTGCGGATAGCGAAACTAAAGAAGCAGCTATTGTTGATGCAGTAGATATTATGATTGAGAGAGATACAGCCTTACTGAAAGAGCTAGACCTTGATCTAAAATTCATTATTGAAACTCACATTCATGCTGACCATATAACAAGTGCTTGTCCCCTTAAAAAACATTATCCAGAAGCAAGAATTGTTATTGGAATGGAGAATATCGATGCTGAAGCCTGTTCAGATATTATGGTTAGCGAAGGGCATATTCTTAATATTGGAGAATATGAAATTACAACAATTGAAACCCCTGGTCATACTGTTGGATGCATGTCTTACCTCGTTGAAAATAAATTATTAACGGGTGATGCTCTCTTTATTAGGAGTACTGGAAGATGTGATTTCCAAGGCGGCTCTGCTGAGTCACTTTATGAATCGATTCAAAAACTATTTAAGCTTCCAGACTCAACTAAGGTTTATCCTGCGCATGACTACAATGGTCTCTCAGTTAGTACGATTGGTGAAGAGAAGAAATTTAATTCAATGATAAGGGAGCCATTTGATCAAGAGACTTTTATAGAGAATGTAAATAGTCTTGATCTAGCCTTGCCGAAAAAAATTAAAGTTGCTGTTCCTGCCAATCAAAGTTGCGGCCTTATTGCAGAAAAGGTTTAAATCTAAAAAAACTAAGTTTTAAAAAGACTTATCACAAACTCAATACTTATTAAAATATAAGCCTATGGACATTACAACCCCCGCACTCCTTTTCCCTGCTATTTCGTTATTGTTTGTTGCCTACACGAATCGACTTCATTCGCTGAGTGTACTAATTCGTGCAATGACTACCAAAGGCAGTAATGAATCTAAAACAAAGCATGCAGACGAACAAATCAAAATCCTTGAAAAGCGTGTTATTTATATAAGAAGGATGCAGGTCTTTGGAGTAGTCAGTTTTATATTTAACCTGATGACAATTATTTTGGTTTACCTTAAATATTATATTCTAGGAAACTACATTTTTGGCTTTGGGCTCTTGATGCTTTCAGGCTCATTATTATTTGCTTTACTTGAAACCTTGATTTCAACCAAGGCTCTTGATATCCACCTGAAAAACTCTAATAATTAGGATTTATTGCCTAAATTATCAGCAATCAAACAGACCATTTCGAACATGATTGAATTGGCAACATGGGCAGTAATTTGATTTGGTGAATCGACCGTTGGCATGAGGCATACAACATCACCACCAATAATATTTTTACCCCTTAGCCCTTGTAGCATCTTAAGAACATCTGGCATCTTGAATCCTTCAATAGCCGGCTCTAAATTTGAAACTCCAGGCGCTACGGTTACGTCCAAACAATCTAAATCAAATGTAATGTAGATTGGTGCATCTCCAACACGCTCTTGAATCATCTCAATACATTTTTCAACTCCGTATTCATCAAAGTTATCTTTGGTGATAATTTCATAACCAAGTTCATAACTTGAGTCGAGCCAGTCAAGCGTTCTGGTGTTCCCCCTAATGCCAACTTGTATGCTTTTTGACGCATCAACAAAACCATCTCTGACTAAATAACTTGCCCAATGCGCTGCAGATTTGACCGCACCTAGAAAATGATCCAGCTGATGAAAAGCATCAGTGTGAGCGTCAAAATGAACAAGTACAGCCTTTTCTCCATTCGTGAGTTTAGACTTTGGTCCTGCAATGGCCTGCAGAATACCGCCAGTAATTGAATGATCCCCACCAATTGAAATGGGTCGGACACCAGACTCGCCAAGTACATCATAAAATTCTGTAATGCGCTCGATGCACTGCTCGTTATTGTTAGCTTCAGGTAGGGGAACATCACCAAAATCTCGAATCTCACACATCTCCCATGGAGAGATTCCAAACTTAAGATGTCCTCGCCTTCCCTGTGCTGAAATATTCCTGACAGCCCTGGGCCCTAAATGCTGGTCACGTTGTGTTGTTCCATTTCCAGTGCTATGGGGCACACCAACAAGAGCAATATCACAACCCTCTGTATCAGGCTGATGAGGACAACGAAACAGCGTAGGAACTCCCCACCAATAAAGGCCATTCATCATTGCGGAGTTGTCTCTGGTTTTTTTGTCCATCAATAGTACTTTTAATAATTTTTAAATTCTACTCAAATTTTTCACTGATTTTGGCAAGAATAGCCTCTTTATAAGGCACCTCTAACTCTTTTGATGCCCAAGCAACAAAACCGAGGTCAACCTGCTGTTCCCAAGTTTCTACAGGGTTTTTAAATGTTGTAACAGATGACTCAGTTGGCGCTGATAAAAATAATGCCATCTCTACAGCATCCGATTCTTCGGTGCTATCCTCAGTAGCAACATAATCACTAATATTAATGTATTTCGCTATATCTGTCATCCAATAAATACAGCCTCTATATTCTTCCGCTAGATTAACTCCTTTAATATATTCTTGGGAGAGTATAGTAATAGCCTCTGTTTGAGCTGCAACGATTTGACCATTGGTCATCTCCATATCTGTGCCATCAATCATATGATATGCATAGACTCTATTCATCAATGCTTCTCCCGCGGTAAGACCTGCCATCTCTGGCCTAGTGAGTTCAATATAAATGAGAGCTGAGCATCTAATAGCTCTGTCTGCAACTTCTTTTTCAGCATAAGCCGGTGATACAAGTCCAACTATAAACAATAATATAGTGAGTATTTTTTTCATAAATTGATATACAGAAATTGAACAAATAAACGGTAAAGTATAAACAAAATAAACATCTAAATTACACCTAAATTACATCTTTGGAAACTGGCTAACAGTAAAATTTAAATCAGACAAACTGATAACTTTACTTATGCTAAATAAACATCTCATTTTTGGTGCAACTGGATCTATTGGATCTAGTCTTGCACAACAACTCAAAGATTCAAATCAAGACGCACACCTCATTGCAAGAAATGAAGAAGAGCTCAAAACTCTATCAGAAAAACTCGGTTTTAGCTACACTGTTGCTGACGTCTTAGAGGACGGATTTATAGATAAAATCAAATTAGATATTTCAGAATCAAATGTTGTGGGCTTAGCTTATTGCGTTGGTTCAATTAATTTAAAGCCGCTCAAAAAAGTGACAGAGTCTGACATGAATAATTGTATGAAGCTTAATCTTTATTCAGCGATTGAGGCTATCCAAGGCTTTCAAGAGGATTTAAAAAAGAATAATAGTTCTATCATTTTATTCTCTTCTGTTGCAGCTCAAAAAGGCTTTATGAACCATACAATTATTGCTTCAGCGAAAGCTGCTATTGAAGGGCTAACAGTAACGCTTGCAGCTGAGCTTGCGCCGAGCATTAGAGTTAACTGTATTGCACCAAGTCTTACTGACTCAAAAATTTCTCAGCCAATGCTCAAGAGTGAGGTTGTATTAGAGGCCTTAGCTAAAGCTCACCCACTTAAAAGACTTGGTGAAGGAAATGATTCTGCTGCTCTTGCTAAATTTCTATTGAGCGATGATAGCTCATGGATGACTGGTCAAATCATTGGAGTTGATGGCGGCAGGTCTAGCCTAAGCTAAATCAAACCACCAAAATACATTTAATTAGGTCTTAGGTCAACAGGCTAATCTTTTCAAATAGCTCTTTAGAAATTGTAATACTCTGAGAGCTTTCACGAAGTTTTCTTTTTTCTAGTCTCTTATTACCAGGAAGTCTTGTTGATGGCTGCTCAAGAATAGAATCGACAATAGTCTCGGTTCTTTCTGAAAAGGCATCGCCCGAAAAGAAGCTAGGGTCAATTGCAATAATAAGTTGCCCAACTCCGGGCGAGTCACCCTCAGCGTTAAGAAATGAGCTAGCCTCAAAACCAAAGTTAGACCCAGTTAATCCTGCAGCTAATATTTCAACCATTAAGGCAAGAGCACTTCCTTTTGCATCTCCTATTGGAAGCATTGCCCCAGCTAAAGCTTTCTTTGGATCAGTGGTTGGCTTTCCCTCACTATCAATTGCCCAGCCCTCTGGAATTTTTTCATTATGCTGATTAGCAACCATCACCTTTCCACGTGCAACCTTACTTAGGCTCATATCTATAACAATTGGCGGCTGATTATCACGCGGCGTTGAAAAAGCAATTGGATTTGTTCCAAACAAAGCCTTTGTTCCACCCCAAGGCGGAATAGCCTTAGGAGTATTACCAAACATTAAACCAATGAGTCCATGCTCAGCCAAAATCTCAACATGCCTTCCCGCCTGACCAAAATGATGAGAGCGAGAAATACTGGCAGCTGCTATTCCAAATTTTTTACAAGTTACAGTAATCTCTTTAAGTGCCAGAGATATTGCAGGATAAGCAAAGCCATTGTTAGCATCGACTCTAATAACACTTCCTTTCGAGCTGAGAATTGAAGGCGCTTCATTTCCATTAACCTTGCCTGAAGTAAGCTGCTCAATGTAAGAGGGTATTCTTGAAAGTCCATGCCCTGACTGTCCATCAAACTCAGCACTGATTAATGCATCAGCCACCTCTTTAGCATTGTCTTCAGAAGTTTGGCTTTTAACTAGAGCATTAAACGCCAAATCCCAGGCTTCTTTTTCAGAAATTTGTAATGTTTTTATCATCAATAGTTCCAATAAATTTAGAAAGTAAATTATAGTTATCTTAAGTCTTATAAAGTATATTTATTTTGATGATAGAGTTCTCTTTAAAAACAAGAATCAGTTTTTATTTAAGTTGTAGCTGGCTACTTTTTTCGTTCTTTGTTGCAACCACCTATTCAAAGCTCAACAATCAAATCATTATTGGCTGGTTTGATTTATATAATGTCTACTGGCATATATTTTTTATAGTTGGTACGCCAGTTTGGCTATACTGGATTGTGATAAAGCCCTACAAATGGATTAAAAAAATTCGCCCAAATACAACAAAACAATGAAACTTAACTTAGGCATATTTCAATATGAGATGCAGGATGAGAGCCCGGATGAAAAAATCAATAGGCTTGAGGGGCTTCTTAAAGAAAACACTCCATTAGATTTAGTTATTTGTCCTGAACTCTTTATTTCTGGTTATGGAAGTCTTGAAAAAATTAATGCTTTTAGTGAAAATCGTGATGGCCAGTATGCAAAAAAAATAAGCACTCTTGCTAAAAAATCAAATACTGCAATTATCTATGGATATCCTGAAAAAGATAATAGTCGGCTATTTAATTCTGCTCAGCTCTTTAATAATAAAGGCATATCCATTGCCAATCATCGCAAGAAGCTTTTACCTCTAACCGCTGATGAATCGAAGATATTTTCACCTGGAAAAGAGAGTTCAATTGTTTCTATAAAGGGTATCAAGTCAGCTATCGTTATTTGTTACGAATTGGAGTTCCCAGAAATTATCAGAGAACTAGCTCTTCAAGGGGTTGAATTAATCCTTGCTCCGACTGGTCAGTCCTCTCATTGGCCAGCAGCAGCTCTTCATAATTGCAGAACGAGAGCATTTGAAAATGGAATCTTTGTAGCCTACGCTAACTCAACAGGCCATCTAAACAATATTGACTTCATGGGCGAGAGCAAAATTATTGGACCTGACGGTATAGATATTTCGAACGCGGGTAATGGAGAAAAGCTGATTACCGCAGAAATTGATTTGGACAAGATTAATTTTGTACGACAAAAACTTCAGTACTTAAATGACTCATTATCTCTTCAATAAAACCAAATAATTTTATTAACAGAATGACTTCTCAATATACCCACTAGGCATAATAGTGTTGTACAAAATAACCCCGCTAAATTGAGCGTCATCAACTATTGCACCTCTTAAGTTTGCGTTTGTTAGATCAGCATAACTTAAGATTTCCTTGCTTAAATCAGCCCTACTTAAATCAGCGCCATAAAGACTTGATCCTTCAAGGTTTGCATTATTGTAAATGACACCAGAGAGATTGGAAGTAACCAAGTCAGCTCCAGAAAGGTTCGGATTGGAAAAGTTTTTATTCTGAAAGTTTGCTCCATTTAAAAAAACAACTTTGGCATGAGTTAATCGACATCAGTTGAATAATATTTTTATCTTTATCCTTCAATTCGCTATACACAACTGTTGAGCTAAGTCCTGAAAACATCATCAATAACAATAAAATTATTTTTTTCATAATATGTTAATATTGAAGTAATATAATAAAAAAAATAAACTAAAAAGGAGAGGTAATGGCAAACTTAGTAAAAAAATCATTCGATAACCCTGATGATTTGGTGGCACCAGACAAGACTCGAGCAGAAATTCTTGAGTTTGGAACGATTAAAGCAGTCAGAGTAACTGCTCAGCCTGGATGGACATGGTCTGAATGCATCAAACCACATGTTGGTGGTGAAAGCTGTCAAGCTGGTCATTTAGGAGCCTGCATCCAAGGCAGCATGAGAGTGACCCACGATGACGGAACAGAAATGATTGTTAATGCTGGTGACGTATACTCTATTTCACCTGGCCATGATGGAGAAGTCATCAGTGATGAACCGTTTATTGGTTATGAGTTTAATAATCAAGGCAAGTCCTTCGCGGTGTGGGATAGTTAAAAAAAATAGTAAGATAAAAATCTCTACAATTTAGTTTTTTTTGAAAAAATTAGCCTCAAAACAAACTTAATCTTTGTCATAATTGACAGAGTTTTCTTTCATGATACAATTTTTTCATGAAAACTGAAGTAGACGCAAACACCTATACCAATGCTTCGCTTAATGAATCTCTTAAGCAGCTGAAAGAGTCTGCGCAAAAACCATTTGAAGAAGCAACGCCAATCCCGCCAATCGTTAATCACTCAATAAACTTCTATAACCGTGAGCAGTCTAGAATTTTTAATCAGGAATGGATATGCATCGGTCGAAGTGATGAAATTCCATTACCTGGGGACTATCTTAACCATGAAATTGCGGGTACGCCTGTTCTCGTTGTAAGACAAGATTCTGGTGAGATTAAAAGTTTTGTGAATGCCTGTGCGCACCGATTTACATGCCTTGTAAAAGAAAAGTCAGGCCATGCCTTTGTATTCACCTGTCCAAATCATGCTTGGACCTATGGAATAGACGGACAATTAAATCATGCACCATTTATGGATTTGAAATCTAAATTTAATCCTAAAAAAAATAATTTAGAAGGCTTGAATACAGAGACCTGGGAAGGCTTTATATACGTGAATCTCTCAAAAAAACCTAGTAAAAAAGTTTCAGAATCACTGGAAACTTTACGACAAAATATTGTTGGTCAATACGATATGGGAAGATATAAAACAGTAATAAGAGAGGCAATGAGTTGGAATACAAACTGGAAAAACTTGATTGAAAACTTTACCGAAAGCTACCATGTGCCCGTCGCACATCCAAAAACATTTGCAAACCATAAAAAACAAATTAAAGATTATAAATGCGGCGAGAACAGTCATCACTATTGCTATCACTTTGCACCACAGGAGTCAGAAAATGGTCCTGGCGCCGCCCACCCGAACAACACAAATCTTAAAGGCAAGTGGAGACGCACAATGGTTGACTTTTGTGTCTTTCCTAACCACCTAGTCACCCTTATGCCAGACTACCTCTGGTGGGTTTCAGTTATGCCTAAAGGAGTAGACTGCTTTATAGCCACCTGGGGTTTGGCAGTCCCGCCAGAGATTCTGAACGACATTGAAAAAGATGATTATGATCTATGGCTCAAAAAAAAGATTGATTATATGAATACTGCAAATGATGAAGACAGGGCTCTTGTTGAAGCGCTTCACAAAGGTAGTCAGTCAGATAGATTGCCCCATGGAACCTATCATCCTATTGAAAAAAATCTTTGGCAATTTATGAAGTATCTAACAAAAATTACTGCCTAATTCATGGACCCTTTAAAAGAGCCATGTTTATCATTATCGGAAATTATTATTTTGGAAAGCAGTGAAGGTGGAACCCAAGTAGCAATGGCACTGATTGATGCGATTCAGAAAATTAAGAAGCCTAATAAAAGCTTCTGGATTTAAAGCTAATAAAAGCCCTCTTTATTGAGGGCTTTTTACTACCAGTGCTTTTTTAAAGGTATATTATTTTCATGAGTAAAACTGTAATGATTTCAAAGTATGGTGGACCAGAAGTTCTAGAACTCAAAGAAATTAAGTTAGAGTCACCTGGTCCAAACGAAGTATTAATTGAGCACGTTGCAATTGGGCTCAACTTTATCGATGTTTATCATAGGACCGGCCTCTATCCAGTTAGTCTCCCCTCAGGAATTGGCTCTGAAGGTTCTGGCATTATCAAAGAAGTAGGGGCGAATGTACAAAACTTTGAAGTAGGTGATAGGGTGTCTTATGCTGGACTGCCATTAGGCGCCTATTCAACTGAAAGATTGTTGCCTACCAATGATCTTTTGATAGTGCCTCCATCTATTAATCTAGAAGTTGCAGCCACCCTGATGACTAAAGGTCTCACAGCTTATTACCTTCTACATCAAACTTACCCCGTGACACGTGGAGAGACCATTCTTTTCCATGCAGCAGCTGGAGGACTAGGGCAAATATTTTGTCAATGGGCTAAAAGTTTAGGATGCACTGTTATAGGCACAGTAGGCTCAGATGCAAAAGTTCCACTAGCTAAGAAAAATGGTTGCGACCATGTGATTAACTACACAAAAGAGAATTTTGCTCAAAAGGTTTTAGAAATAACTTCTGGTGTTGGAGTTCCAGTAGTTTATGATGGTGTTGGTAAAAGTACACTAGAGGGCTCCTTAAAGAGCTTAAAAGTGAGAGGCACTATGGTCTCATTTGGTAATGCCTCTGGCCCTCTTGCTGAGATCAGTATTCCTAAATCAATTCAACCCAAAGGGCTCTTTATTACTCGACCCACGATGCATCATTATCTTAGTGAAAGAGGCGAACTCGAAGCTGGCGCTAAAGTTTTGTTTGAGAAGATAGAGAGTGGTCAAGTTGAAATCGAAATATTCAAAAGGTATACTTTAGATGAGGTTGTCAAGGCTCACACCGACCTTGAAAATCGGAGAATTTCTGGGCCTTCAATTATTATTCCAAGCTAATCACAATGAGACCAGAAAAAATTTACAGGACCTGTGGCAAGCCTTTTGCCTAGAGAAAGAAATGGAGAAAGGACTGGGAGAATGTTTTGTATTGCAGTGAGAGATGCAGAAGAAATAAATTTTAAAGAGTATTTTTTAAAAAAAGGCCCTAATCGATAGGGCCTTTTTATTAATTACTTCGGAAATGTTATCTAGATTTCCAGAAAAATAAAATCGCCAGAACAACGTCAGGGGCTATATTGCCAATGATGTTAGCCGCACCAGCTGGAAATACGCCCGTACTTATCTGAAATAAAGTTAAGGGTAGCCAGAGTGCATGCAATATTGCAAAAAACATGCCAACTGACTTTATATGGTCACCAGCCCAGCTTGGCATTTGCCAACTAATATAGGCCATACCCAGAACCATTAATGACATGCCCTGCATTATGTCCGCAGCAATACCAGCACCTTCAACATTGAAACTTGCCATTAGCGCGCTGGGAGCAAGCAACATCATAGTTCCAAAAAAAGCAAATAAAGCAGCTTGAAGTCTAAAAACTAAAGATAAACTCATAATATCCCCTTATTAATTAATAGAAATTCTAATATACCATAGCTCAAAAAACCATAACCCAATTTAACTCAATAAAAAAAAATAAAGCTCATTATGGCATTTAAATTTAGTATACTTAACCCTATGGCAGGGAATAAATTTAAACATTACTTTCTCCTAAAGGAATATTTAAATGATCTCCTTTTTTAAAGCGAAACCCTGCCATATAAACTGACTACAATTAAGAGATAATTGAGGGTTGATGCCTTGTTTACAGCAAGACTTTCAAAGCCGACGCGCCTAACTAGCTTTGACGTGAGATTTCTTGCTGTAGGCCTTTCTTGCCAATCTCACTTTGACATAGATGAACTTCTAAATCTTATCTAATTCGTTGAGTGTATAGAGCTCTTTTGCAACCTTGCTATATTTTTTATAGGTACTGTCCATAGCCTTTTCTAGCCATTTCTTTGCCTGTCCTAAATCCTTGTTAACGCCTATTCCACCAATGTAAGAAGCGCCAATTGAAAATTGAGCAGGGGCATATCCTAGGTTTGCAGATTTAAGCCACCAATCAAACCCAGCCTCGTCGCTCTGTACAACCCACATTCCTTCTTTCATGTACATAGTTCCAAATTCATACATCGCTTTTGGGTGACCCCTGGTTGCTAGTTGACTGATTTTTAGAAGCTCTTTGGCAGATTTTTCATACTCTCCAGCCTGATCAAAAGCGATAGCTTTTTTAAGATCTGCATTAACACCTAGGGAGAAGACAGCTAATGTAATTAATAGTATATTTTTAAGTTTCATGCGGATAATTGTAATCACATGAAATGAAGATTAAATGTAGATTAAAAGTTCTTTAGATAAAGATAAATAAAGTATTAAACCGACTAGCCACAAGTACCACCAAAACGACTTCGAATAATGATTTCCTTGGCTACTGAAGAGCTGATATTAAATTTGCGCGCCAAATATTCTAGGCTCTTATGTTGATAGGTGTATAGCATCACCATCATATAAATTTCATCATCATTAACAGGCGATTTATTCAGATGCTGAAAAGATTTTCGACCTCTTGCCATGAGATAGACAGTTTACTGAGATTTTATTGTGGTGTCTAATTTCAGCCATTAAAAATACTAGAATGACTTGTCGATAGTTATTGATTTCTCATCACCAAAGGTGTCAATCTTTAGATTGGTTCCTGAACGAGTCGAGTATACTGGTCCCTTGCCTCTCAGAATTTTATTCCACCTTTTAAATCTAAGAAGTCGGGCTGAATCTTTTGAGGTTAATGTGTCCTGCGATTTAATCGCCACACCATCATCGCATTCAATGCCTCTAGCTTCTATCTCAAAAGTTACTTGAGCCGGAAGCGGCGGGTCTTTTGCAAACATGCAAACCTGGTCATCATTAAACCCGCTGACATTAAGAGAAGCGGATGCACTTTTTAGAATCAACAATAGAGAAATAAAAAGGAACAACTTCATAACAAATAATTATATGTCATAAAGATCTAGATAAAGAAAAATGAAGGTCTTTTTATTCATTTAGAAAACATTTGTATATTTTTTTTAACATTAAGTAAATTATTTATTACATTATGTATGGTATACTTTACATTTAAAAGAATAAAAGACCATCATAATGAATATAAAAATTAGAAATACTTTGGCTGAGATTACCGGAGCATCTCTTGCGATGATTTGGATGTGGCTTAACTTAACTGAAGCCTCAACAATGACAATTCAAACTGTTTCTAAAGTACTGGCTCAGGGAATTGGAATCAGTATTATTCTGATTATTGCCCTTCATATTATTCTCAATATACTATCTTCAATCATCACTGGACAATACGAAGAAGATATTGATGATGAAAGGGATAGAATTTTTGAGCTCTACGCTTTACAAGTTAGTAGTGCAATATTTGGAATAGCAATTGTAGTTACTCTTGTCTTGTTAGGTTGGTTTAATCTTACTATCAATACAGGTCTTATCGCTATTACCTTTTCAGGATTTATAGCCAGTGTTGTTAGTCTTTTGTTAAAGGTTTACCTCTACAGGTAGCAATGTTTAAGAAAAAGATTCATATAGAAAATGCTGTCAGAAAGCTCAGGTTTAATAACGATGAGATGACCCAGCAACAGCTTGCAGAACTGGTTGGCGTCTCAAGGCAGACTGTCGTTGCAATTGAAAAATATAAATACACGCCGTCATTAGACCTAGCATTTAAGATTGCGCTGGCATTTGATATGGAGATACAGGAAGTTTTTTTTATAAACCAGTAATTTTTATCAGGAGAAAGGAATGGAAATATCTGAACTAGAACCAAAAATAAAAGATACTCAAGAGGAACTCATCAAACATCAGAAAAAAGCTCGAAAATTTAAGGAGTATGTGCAGGGTTTATTTATAGACCTCTACACACAAGATGAATTTAATAGAAGAGTGGATGCGATATTTAATGAAACCTTTATGAGAGATCAAAATGATGACTGGAAATAATCAGTTACTAAATCAAATGAATAGTATTGATGACAACCTAGAAAAACTTGAACGAAACTCTAATAAAATTAACGACCAAGTAGGTCTTATATGGCTGACACTTTTAGGCTATATCGTCTATATAGAGTTATTTAAATAGAGCAATAATTAAACATAAGGAACAATTATGAAAGACTATCCGGTCAACTTAAAAATTGATTACTCAGAATCCTCTAATCGCTTAACCGCGCTCTTTAGGCTGATCCTTGTCATCCCAATTGTCATTATTCTGGCTTTAATATCCACCTATGCTGAAGCCCTGTTTTTTGCCATTGCAATGATGTTACTTTTTAAAGAAAAATATCCAAAATGGTGGTTTGAATGGAATATTGGTATCACTAAGTTTACCTACAGAATTGCTGCATATGTTCTTCTAATGAGAGACGAGTACCCAGCAACTGATCACGAGCAATCGGTAAATATTACTATCCCTTATCCTGATGTCAAAAATGATTTAAAGAGATGGATGCCACTTGTTAAATGGATACTGGTTATTCCTCATATTATTGCCCTTATTTTTCTTTTTATTGGCGTCGCGCTTTGTACAATTTTTGCATTATTAGCAATCTTAATTACAGGAAAATATCCAAAAGGAATCTTTGACTTTATTGAAGGCTTCTTAAGGTGGACACTTAGGGTTAGTGCGTTTGCTCTTCTTTTAACGACTGATGAGTACCCACCTTTTCGATTAAAAGAGTAATAGGGCATAGTAAATTTAAAAAAATTTAAACTTAATAGCCGCCCATTTTTGATTTATGTCCAAGGTTATGTTTAGAATGTAATTCTTCATTTAAATCAGGATTGGATGATGTAAAGTTTGTCCCATTTTTTCCATCGAAAGATTTTTCAGATGGCAATTCTCTATACTACTAACTCATCTAAAATGAATTATTTTAGTAAAACTCTAGAAATGAAATTGAAATATCAGATTTAAAGTTACGGCCGTAAGCAACGATACCAAAATCGCGAATTTGATTGATATCTAGAGCTGTGTCTTTTAAATTGGAGCGCCTGAAATCAATAAAAGGCAATTCAACTATCTTCCAATCAGGACCTGTATTGAATGTATGGAAGTAATAATCACTAGGAGACCAATTGAAATAAGTTCTAATCATTACATGGTAGGTTTCTCCATTCCCTCGGACCTTTAATCGAACCCCTTCAAGACTCTCACCATTTTTTCCAGCGTTGTGAATCGATTGAAACATCTTTGGCTTGTCAAACAATGAGACCTTAGAGCGTAACTGTATAAAGCCACCATTATTTCTTGTACTCACATCACCAGTGAGTCTTGCAAAAGTTATATCTCCATCTCTCTCAAGTGAGGCAGCTCCTGTTGAAACTCCCCCCATTACCCTATCACTAACATAATTCCAATCGCTGATTGAATTCGGTTCAATTGGAAAAAATAGATTATCTTGGGCATTTGTAACTAAGGAAACTAAAACCAAAAAAATCAAATTGATTATTTTTTTCATACTTTGTCCTGGTGTCAAAAATCTTTAAAGAGTTATCTTGTAATTAAAGATAAATTTTAAGCCACTAGCTGAATTTTTGTTTGAATCATGTTTATAACTAGGCGAGGAAAAGACTGTTCCGTGTTCTGTGACGTAGATCTCTTGCACAGAAACTTCACTGAACTCAGGATTAGATAAACACACTATATCTCTGAATTCAATTTCCAACAAGATAGGCTCTGGAACTGTTACGGCATCTACCCATCTACAGAGATCCTCATTCGACCAATCATCGAAAATTTTGGCATATGAAATATTCCATAAGCCAAAAAGAGTTAAAAATATTAGTAATCTTTTCATTGGATTTATTATAAGTCTCAGGGTTTGACTTTCAATGAAGATTAGAGGTAGTTTAGGTAAAGAATTCAAATTTCACTTTACATTCAATGAATGCTTACATTTGAGCTATAATCGAATTTTTAATTAATATATAAAGGAGGTGGGGGTATGACTTCATTGGTAGATAAGCAAATTGAAGCCGCAGAAAAAGAATGGTTAGATCTTTGGAAAAGAGGACCAACACGTCTTCGATGGAACAAGGTGCCGCTACAAGTTGGGGACTTAGCTCCTGATTTTGAATTACAAGACACATCCGGTAAATCAGTTCATTTGCGCGATTTTTGGAGCAATGGCCCAGCCTTAATTTTGTTCTGGCGGCATTACGGTTGTAGTTGCGGGGTTGACCGTGCTAATCGTCTACAAAATGAATATGCGGACTACATCAAGTTGGGTGCTTCCGTCGTCGTGATTGGGCAAGGTGAACCTGAGCGCTCTAAAGACTACAGCCAAAGGAACGGTATACCTTGTCCTGTCTTATGTGACCCTACTTTTAGTGTCTATGAAGCGTACGACTTGTTGGAAGGCAAACCCTCTCAAATCGTCTATGATGCGCCCGAAGAATACCTACGAATCGATTATGAGACTGGTGCAGAATTACAGAAGTCACGTCACGGTACAGACGGAGGGTTGGTAGACAGCCCATGGCAGCTGCCAGGTGAATTTGTCGTTGATCAAGCAGGCATAATTCGCCTTGCCCACCGCTATCAGCATTGCGAAGATTGGCCTACTCCATCGATGCTGATTCCGGCTATCAAGGAAGCTATCTGGGAGAGTAAATAAAGCTCAATTTACTAGTAAGCATTAAGCCAAAATACTGTCTTTGAGTTTTTGAAATGAAGACTCTCCCTGAAGCTCTAAAACAATTTTAAGAGCAAAATCGATAGCGGTACCAACCCCCTGCGAAGTCATCACTTTGCCATCAATAATGGTAGGAAGGTCTTTATGATAACCTTCAACTCTGATTTGATTTTCTATGCTAGGATAGCACGTAAAGTCTTCGTTTAGAACATCGGCAGTGTGAAGCGCTAGAGGTGCTGCACATATGGCCCCGATATATTTATCTTGTTCTTTCATTCGCTTAAGTATCGATTGAATGTTTTCACTCTCACTCAGCACTATAGTACCCGCAAGGCCTCCTGGAAGAGTAATCATATCGTAGGAATCTATTTCAATCGAGTCGATTAGACAGTCAGCGACAACTTGGATTCCTTGTCCACCTTTAATATTCATTCCAGAAACACCCGCAACGGTGACCTCAATCCCTCCTCGTCTACATAGGTCAATAATAGTAGTTGCTTCTACCTCTTCAAATCCGTCAGCCAAAGGAACCAGCATTTTCTTCATATCACTATCCACCCCATGTAAATGCCAACCATCACAAACATAAAGATTAAAAGTGTCATTTTGAGCAGATATCTCATACTAGGATTATAAGTCAACTTATGATAGACAAGTCTCTTCATTTTCGCAGCTAAATAAATAAATCTCACCTTTGTTTTCTATTTCTAAACTATTAGAGTTGCATAAATGAGAAAGTTGGAGCTTATTGTAATCTTTGCCCTTACAAAACTGTTCAATTATTTGTTGCATATTGCCTGCATATAATTCATCTTTCATTATATTGTGATAGATAAATAAAGCAGCAATAACTGGAATGACAATATAAAGAACTTTCTTCTGTTTCCTGACAGATTCATTGGTCTGCCCGTCAGTCCAAATTTTTTTCATACATAAATTATAATTCAGCTTGAATCAAAGTCCAAATTTCGTTTGATGTTAAATTGCGAGGGTCTGTTTGTTATAATCATTTATATTTAATAAATCCATATAATAATAATGAACATTCTTGTTGTGGTATGTCATCCTCGAGCTAACTCTTTAACCTCTCAAATAGCTGTGGCATTTTCTGAAGGGGCTACTAAAGCAGGCCATCATATTGAATTATTAGACCTTTATAAAGAAAATTTTGATCCAGTCTTAAGAATTGAAGATGAACCCAATGATGAAAAACTAGAAAACTATTCGCTAGAAGTACAATCTGAATTTAAGCGTCTCAATAATAATGATGCTGTTGTTATGGTTTTTCCTCTTTGGTGGTGGTCATTACCTGCCATGTTAAAGGGCTGGATTGATAGAGTTTGGAATTATGGATTAATGTATGGCTCAAAAAAACACAATGTAAAAAAAGGCCTCATGATTGCTCTTGCTGGAGCTACTAGAGAGCAACTACTAAAGAGAGATTATGAAGCCGCAATAAATACTAATTTAAATATTGGAATATTAGATTACTGTGGTGTTAAGGATTCAGAAATTATGATTTTAAAAGAAACAAATAAAATAACCAAAGAAGAATGTCTAAGTTATATTCAACAGGCTTATGATAAAGGTCTTTCGTTTTAGTCGAAATTTCGTTTGATGTGTTAAGGCTGGTTTGCCTATGTATCTGAGAGGTCAAATGGGACCCCCCGCTCCCTCAAAGTCTAATTAAATAAACTGTTAAGTTACTTAATGACTTTTGACTGTTATACTTATATCAATTTTATTTTAAGGACATGAGTATGGCAAAGACAATTCTTAATTATAAATTAGTTGCAGCAGTCAATTTAGTTTGGGCGATTTATCATATTTGGATCGCTATAACAATTGAACAAGACAACTTTTTCTTGGCTATTGTTGTCGTATTTGTTCTTTTATTCATAGTAGCTTTAAGGGCAAAGGAAAATATTGCTCGAAATATTTTTCTTGTTACAGGCTTACTCTATTTCTTTCCTCTTTTTGGAGGTGTTATACCTACATTGATGGCTAGTGATTCATCAACGCTGGATTCAGTGGGCTCAGTGATTTGGTTGTTCATCATTGCTTTGACTTTGTTGGCTGGAACATCTAAATGGACCGGCCTAGGTAAAACCTGAAAATTAATAAAGTCCAAATTTCGTTTAATGTGTGAGGGAGATATTGCATTCTATCTACAACTTACTTAAGTTTAGCCATTTCCATTATGTGAGTAGGTCTTGTTTCGCAACACCCACCTAAAATTGTAGCCCCAGCTTCTTTAAAAGTTTTTACAAACTCTGACATTTTTTCTGGTGTTAAATCTTCTCTTTGACCTAAAAACTCATTTGGATTTCCTGTTTTACTTTTATTAAAAGTACTTGTATATCCAGCTTTAGGTTTAGTTGTTACAAATCCATTTAGCTTAAAACCAAAAGGAACACCTAGACTTTTTATTTCATCAAGGTTTTGCTCGTAATTTTCTGGTGACACACATGAGAGCATTAATCCTAAAAGGTTTTTATGTTCAATTTTATGAATAATGTCTGAAATTTTTTCGCCACTAGGTAATTTAACGCCCTCTGAGATATGAGCACCTATTAAGTAAGGCTTATTAAAAGTTTTTATGGCTTCTATAGCTAACTGAATCTCTCTAACACTACTCAAAACATCAAAATAAAAAAAATCAACAAAAGGACTTAATAGTTTAGCTTGTTCATGAAAATTTTCTTGAATCTCACTATTAGGCCTTGTGTCTGACTCATAAGTTAAGTATTGAGGGGGTAATCCTCCTGCAACTAAAATATGAGGATTTAAATCCTTAGCTTTTTTTGCAATTTCGCCTGCTTTAGTATTTAAATATTCAAATTTATCTTCAACGTTATTGTCTCTTAGTCTCAACCTTCTTGTTGTAAATGTCGCTGTTACAATAATTTCAGCTCCAGCATTTATAAAATCTAAATGTGTATCAAGTAAAAGTTGGTGATACTTCTCTTGCAGCAAAGCATTAGCACTCCATAAAGTTCCATTAGGCTCCATACCTCTTGCTAGCAACTCTTGACCCATGCCTCCATCAAAAATTCTTGTTTTTTTAAAAAAATCTGTATTCATTTTGTTTATTTGATACTAGTGTTATTGGTTAAGAATATCTTTATGAATTCGAGACTAAATATTTTAGTGATTATTTTCTTGAACTAGAGTCCAAATTTCGTTTGATGTGTGAGAAAGAATAAAACTGCACTATAGGATATTCAAAACATTTACAATATAGGCACTTTTATTTTTTATATATTCAGTCTTATGGCAAACGTTAATCGTTACCATCCACTACTTGTGATTTTGCACTGGTTATTAGCTGTATTGATATTATTTCAATTAATTACCGGAGATAATTTTTTAGCAGAGATGTCTAACGACAGCCCTGGAAAAATATCGGCACTTAAAACTCATTTACAAGTAGGAATTGTTATTCTTTTCTTAATGTTGACTAGGTTGATTTTACGACGCAAAACAGATAGTCCTGATGCCATTGATACTGGAAATTCATTTATTAATAGAGCTGGTAAATACAGCCATATATTATTATATATACTGATTTTTGGAGCCCTCTTTAGCGGTATAGGGACCTCCATCATTGCAGGCTTACCAGATATTGTATTTTTTGGAAGTGGCGACGCTTTACCTGAAACTTTTGATGGCATTCCGCCATTGGTATTTCACGCTGTATCAACACAGATTTTGTTTTTTATGATTATCCTGCATTTATTAGCAACTATTTATCATCAATTTGTCAGGAAAGATGGATTATTGTCTAGAATGTGGTTTGGAAAAAGATAATTAGCTATCGCCTCTTTTCGCGCTAACATTACAACCTAGCATAAGTTTTACAGGGATCAAAGTTTAAATTGCGTATACATTATTTCGCAAAATTATAGCCCCCACCACCAGGCGTTTTGAGTACAAAAATGTCGTCCTTTTTTACATCTATTTCACCTTTAGTGCTCAGCTTAGTGACCTTTTGATTAGGGTGAATAACATAGTTTTCACCAATGGCTCCTGGCTTTCCACCAGCAAGGCCATAAGGGGGTACGATTCGGTGTCCAGCAATTATGTTTACCTTCATTGACTCTAAAAAGCGCATGCGTCTGTCAACTCCTTCACCACCTCTATTTAAGCCAGCTCCACCAGATCCTCGACGAATTGAAAAAGATTCGATACGAACCGGAAAACGCAACTCCAATACTTCGGTATCAGTTAATTTTGTGTTCGTCATATGCGTGTGAACTGCACTGCAGCCCTCTTGGTTTTCACTGGCACCGGAGCCACCGCAAATCGTTTCGTAATTCTGTACTTTATCATTTCCCCAGATATAGTTATTCATTGTACCTTGTGATGCTGCAACCACGCCTAATGCTCCAAACAGAGCATCTACAATATACTGAGAGGTTTCGGTATTACCAGCGACAACTGCAGCAGGATAGACAGGGTTTATCATACTACCTTCAGGAATAATTATATTAAGTGGCTTAAAACAACCTTCGTTTAGAGGAATCTCATCATCCACTAGACATCGAAAAACATATAAAACCGCTGCATGACAAATAGCCTTTGGTGCGTTGAAGTTGCTAGGATGCTGCTCGCTAGTGCCAGTAAAATCAATGGTCGCAGTTCGTTCGTCTTTATCTACACTAATCGCCACACAAACTTGATTTTCATCATCCATTTTATAAGTAAAGCTGGAATCACTTAGAACATCTAGTACGCGTCTAACACATTCTTCAGCATTGTCTTGGACATGTCTCATGTATGCATGAACAACATCAAGCCCATAATGATCAATAACTTTGAGAAGTTCCTGAGCACCTTTTTCAGCTGCAGCAACTTGAGCTTTTAAATCAGCAATATTATCTTTAACATTTCTTACAGGGTACTCTCCTGAAGCAAGTAAATCATAAATCTCTTCCTCAAGGAAAACACCCTTGGAAACCAAGAGAAAGTTGTCAATCAGTATTCCCTCTTCTTTAACATGTGTGGAATATGCTGGAGCTGAACCTGGAACTGTACCTCCAATATCAGAGTGATGGCCACGTGTCGCCACATAGAAAATTACTTGTTCATTTTTCTCATCGTAAACCGGCTTAATGAGAGTAATATCAGGCAAGTGTGTGCCGCCGTTATAAGGTGCATTAATTAGAAATGCATCGCCAGGCATCATTGTTTTATTATTTTCACGAATAATGGTTTTAATTGATTCACTCATTGAACCAAGATGAACAGGTACGTGAGGAGCATTGGCAACGAGATCACCAGTTGGAGAGAATAAAGCACAAGAAAAATCGAGACGCTCTTTAATGTTGACTGATGAAGCGGTATTTTCTAACACTGTTCCCATCTGCTCTGCTACACTCATGAATAGGTTGTTAAAGATTTCTAGCATCACTGGGTCAACATCTGTGCCGATTGCGTTATCTCTAATAATAGGCTCGATACGCTCAATCACGATATCATTGTCAGGTCGAATCTTGGCTTGCCAACCTGGTTCAATAATAATTGTTGAGGTAGGCTCAGTTATAACTGCTGGACCATTAATTCCCTCATCACTAGCAATATCGTCACGAACATAAAACGGTACCTGTTGTACTTTGCCGTTTACTGTAACCGGATGTAACGCAATAGCCTTACTTTTTGATGGGCTGTGGCGAGAATGATCAGACTCGGTTCTCTCGTTTTCACAGGATACCTCTGACTGGATAGACTCAACGATTATTTTTTTTTCTGGAGAAATGAAGCTAAATCTAGATTTATGGATCTTCTCAAAGCTATTCTTTAGGGCAGAATAATCATCAAATTGAATAGCAAGAGCACTGTCTGATCCCTGATAACGAAGATATACGCGGCGAGAGTATTGTAGCTTATCTGCATCAAGACCTTGAGCGGTCATCTCTTTTTTACCTTGTAGTTCTAGATTAACAAAGCTATGATTAAGAGTGCCTATGAGTTCTTCATCTAGGCAAGACTCAATCGCCAAGTCATTAATAGTACGAGTATCTGCAAGACCCATACCAAATGCAGACAATACCCCAGCAAGTGGGTGTAGGTAAATACGTTTCATGCCGAGACTATCGGCAACCATACATGCATGCTGTCCACCAGCGCCACCAAAACAAGACAGAGTGTAGTCGCTCAAATCGTGGCCACGCTCTACCGATATTTTTTTAATTGCATTCGCCATACTCTCGACAGCAATCGAAAGATAGCCTTCTGCGACATCATTAGGGGTTACTGTTTTTTTGGTTGCCAAAGATATTTCTTCTGCGAGTGCGATAAACTTTTCCTCGACAATTTTAGTGTCTAACTCCTGGTCGGCATTAGGTCCAAAAACTTTAGGAAATAGCTCAGGCTTTAACTTGCCCAGCATGACATTACAATCAGTTACCGTTAAGGGCCCACCATTTCGATAACATGCCGGGCCAGGTTTAGCACCAGCAGAGTCTGGGCCTACGCGGTAACGTGAACCATCGAAATGTAGAATAGAGCCACCACCAGCAGCAACAGTATGAATTGACATCATCGGTGCCCTGACACGGACACCTGCCACCAGCGTTTCAAGTGTGCGCTCATATTCATTCGCGTAATGAGACACGTCCGTCGAGGTGCCGCCCATATCAAAGCCAATTAGTTTTTCAAAGCCTGCACTATTGCCAGTCTTCACCATACCAACAACACCTCCAGCTGGTCCAGACAATATTGCATCCTTACCCTGAAAAAATCGTGCATCAGTTAGTCCGCCATTGGACTGCATAAACATCAGTCTTCCCTTGTCTTCACCAGACCTACCCAAGGCACTCTCGACCTGATTGACATAACGTCTCAGTATGGGTGATAGATAGGCATCAACCACTGTTGTGTCGCCTCTTGGTACAATTTTCATCAGCGGGCTGACTTCATGACTCACTGAAATCTGTTCAAACCCAATACTTTCAGCTATGCCTTTTAATTTTGACTCGTGCTCCTGATACCGGTAGCCATGTAGCAAAACTATCGCAATAGATCGATAACCTTTATCGTATGCATTTTTCAATTGTTTGATTGACTGGTTTGTGTCGAGCTCCTTAATAATATTACCATTAACATCCAAACGTTCATCTATCTCAATGACCTCACTATATAACATATCTGGTAACTGAATGTCTATAGCAAAAATCTTTGGTCTTTGTTGATAACCAATGCGCAATATATCTCCAAACCCCTTAGTAATGGCAAGTAAGGTTCTTTCACCTACACGCTCCAAAAGGGCGTTAGTGGCAACCGTAGTACCCATCTTTATCGACTCAATTCTATCCATTGGTATGTTGTCACTTGCACTCAAAGATAACAAGTTTCGGATACCCTGAATAGCGGCATCTTTATACTGCTCTGGGTTTTCGCTTAATAGCTTGCAACTGATAATCTTGCCGTCGTTACTCTTTCCAATGACATCGGTAAAAGTACCACCACGATCAATCCAGAATTGCCATTTGTTGTATTTTGTGTTTGTTTTTTTGCTCATAGTAAAAGTCGCATTAGACCACAAAAAACGCTATCATTATTGCTGGTATTAAACATGACAGGATGATTAATACTATAAAAATGTTGGTGATTCTTCGATTCGAAAAAAAAGTAGTCAAGAATCCAAAGAAAGTTGCTAGTCGTTTTTTCATACTTGGATTATAAGTCAGCTTGAACTAAAGTCCAAATTTCGTTTCAGGTGTGAGGGGATATTAGCATGAAACAAAGTGGAATTAATCAACTACACTTCAAAGATGTATTAAATTACCAAGATGGTCTGCGAATTTTTTGGTTAGGGTCCTTCTTAATATTCTTATTTTTAATTTTAATTGTTTCCTTAAAATTTTTGGCAATAAATCCAAAACTAGGGTCAATTATTTTCATTGGTATCCATACTCTATAGCCACTTCCTTTTGCTACTTCAATCTCTTCATTGTTTTCAGTTGTTATCGATTTGACGATGTAATTAAAGCAATGATCTGGCAAAATCACTTCAATAGAATCTCCAACGCCAAATTTATTTTTTGTCTCAATGAGAATTTTTCCATCTTTGTATTCTAAGATTTCACCCACTACTTGTTGTTGTTTTGAGCGGGAGTAATTGTCAAAATAAGTTTGTAATTCTTCAGGCTGGTGGCGCCTATAAAATCCATCAGTATAGCCGCGGTTGGCAAGATTCTCTAAAACACCAAATGCTTCAGGATTGAACGCTTTACCCCTTGCTGCATCATCAATTGCTTGCGCATAAACCTGAGTAGTTCGAGCTACATAATAGTGTGACTTTGTCCGACCTTCAATCTTTAGGGAGTCAATTCCAATATTTGTAAGTGTGTGTACATGTTCTATTGCTCTAAGGTCTTTAGAGTTCATAATATAGGTTCCATGTTCGTCTTCGTATGCCGGCATTAATTCACCTAATCTACCCTGCTCTTCCAATAGAACTAATTTCTCATCTTTTGATTTAATTTCTATTGCTTTAATGTCCCCCTCAAAGGTTTGCTCTGCCTCTTTAACATCGTATTTCCATCGACAAGAATTTGTACATGTACCTTGGTTAGGGTCTCTATGGTTAAAATATCCAGACAACAAGCAGCGACCAGAATAGGCAATGCAAAGAGCGCCGTGAACAAAGACTTCAAGCTCGATATCTGGACATTCTTGCCTAATTTCTTTAACTTCATCTAGTGAAAGTTCACGAGAGAGAATAATCCGACTTATGCCTGCACTTTTCCAAAAATTAACAGTTGCGTAATTAATTGTATTGGCTTGTACAGACAAATGAATGGCCTGTTGAGGAAACTTTTCCTTAACCATCATAATTAGTCCTGGATCAGCCATTATAAGGGCATCAGGTTTTAAATTTATTACTGGTTCGATATCATTCATATAAGTTTTAATCTTACTGTTATGAGGAATGATATTGGATGCAACAAAGAACTTCTTATTTAGGTTATGTGCTTCCTTTATAGCAGTTTTAATTGCTTCAAAATCAAAAGCATTGTTTCTCACTCTCAGACTATAACGAGGTTGTCCAGCATAAACCGCATCAGCTCCATAATTATAGGCATAACGCATATGCTTAAGACTGCCAGCAGGCGACAAAAGTTCGGGTTTCTTCATACTGAATAGTATATCTACTTGATTTTAATATATAACCTTATTAGGAGAAAATCCAAATTTCGTTTGATGTGTGAGGGAG
>CAZESR010000010.1:0-31422 GCA_964515065.1 uncultured Piscirickettsiaceae bacterium | reverse complement strand
CCCTATTTTTTTATAAGCTAAATGTTTCATAAATTGAAATAATAAAGTGTTTATTTAATTCTAACTAAATTAGTGATGTGATGTCTCCATCACCAGGTACAAATTCGTAATTACAAAAGTCTTGTTTTTTTACCCATGCAATTGTCTCATGTTCAGAAAGCGTAATATCTTCACTAATTAATGAACACTGAAAGTAATGCAAAACAACGTTAATCTCATCATCTTTATATTTTTCCTGCGCTAACTTATCATAAATTTTTATATTTACATTTAATTCTTCAAGTATTTCTCTGGATAATGCCTCTTCAAATGTTTCGCCATCCTCAACCTTTCCGCCAGGAAACTCCCACTTCAAGCCCATATATTTATTTTTATTTCTTTTAGCAATTAGGTAACAATCATCTTTTTTTATGATTGCTGCAACAACATCAATTGGTTTCATAAGTTTGAATTAATCTTTGTTTAAAAATTGGTGCGCCCGAGGTGATTCGAACACCCGACATTCGGCTTCGGAGGCCGACACTCTATCCAGCTGAGCTACGAGCGCAAGTGTTAATCAATACGCCGCAGACCAGAGTTATTTGGGTCTTTAAACTTTTTGCTCATATAATCTCACATTAAGTGCAAATGTGATTATATGCAATATTTTATGATTTTGAGATTAAAGTAATCAGTTTGCAGTAATTCTGATAATTAATTTTTTGTCAAATAAAGATTCATTTGAAGGAAGAGGAAGTGGCGATGATCTAAAGACTGCCCTTCTGATAGAATTAGCAAATGCTTGAGATTTACTTTTTGACATCACTGGATTTTCACTGCTTCCAGTGTTGCAGTCTAAAATTTTCACTGCCTCAACAGCTCCATTCTTAGCTTGGTTAATAAATACATCACAATACCAGTTATCATTGGCCTCATCATATCGCCAAAAAGATTTAATTTTTTCTTGGACATTGTTGAGATAAGAGGATTTAAGAGCCTCTAATTCAGGAGACAATTCTTCAATAGTTGATTGTATTGCACTTAAATTACTCTCTCTTTCAAGCGCCACATTTCTTTTTGTTAGAGAATCAATACGAAGACTTTTCTCATCAGAATCAAGTCTAGACATTTGGCAAATAAAGTTGAGTAAGACCTCAAAACCAGTATTTGGCTGGTAGTACTCCCAGGCACCATTAATGTTTCTTTCAACGCCATCGCCTTCTCCCATAGGGAAAGAGTATCTAATTCGTTTAACAACTCTGAAACCTTTGAGATTGCAATCACCTTGGGCATATGTTTTTTCACTGCCTTTTCCCCAAGAATCTAGATACCACCAGTAAATATAACCATCTTTTTCTATTAAGGTGTCAAAGTCAATATAAAGCGAGGCATTGTTTCCAGGTAAGACTTTTGTCCAATCAGCATAAGTATTTGAGTAGATAAATAAAGTAAACAAAAGTAGTAATAGTTTTTTCATATTATTTGCACCAACTGGATTTCTTGCCACCATTGTATTGATAAGCTAAACCATTTTGCAGGAGCTCCTTTTCAAGGCTGACTCCATCGATATAAACTTTGGCGATAATTCGAAAGTATTTCCCTCTTTGCAGGTCATTTAGTTTAATTTCGCTTGAATTTAACAATTTATTTCTTACAAAATCCCTTGCTTCAATGGCCAAATCTTTTTCATATTGACACTTTCCATTAATCTCAGGAGTGTCAACGCCTTCAAGCCTTATAGGAATGTTTTTGCCAACTAAAGGCGGTAGAGAGTCAATGTTGACTCTAAATGTATCACCATCATAAACGCTTAAAACTTTAGAGACAGTTACTGATCCGTATTGAGTTTCAGCTTGAGATGAATAAGCAGCAAGACACAGCACCAGAAATAAACAAAATCTTTTTATCATTAGTAGTTATCCAAGATTAAAATGTATTTTTTATTGACTATAACTATTTTTATTAGTTGTGATTTTGTTCATGTATTAAAAAGTTACAATGCTCTTCATAAAAACTCTATTATTTCTTCATAATTAATAAATAATATATTAGTACAATTTCGAACAATTAAATAACTTATCAGTACTCAGATGACTAATTTAAAACCTTTTTCTAGAATACTCTTTTTTGTTTTAAGCGCCCTTTTCTTTTTTTCTTCGGCATCCGTAGCTGATGATGAAAACTATTCACCTCTTGACTCACCTTCTTTCTTTGAAGGACTAAACACTTTTACAGCGGTTTTCTCTCAAATCAAGCAGATGTATGTTGACGAGGTTGATGACGAAACTCTATTTAATAACGCAATAAGGGGACTTATTGAAGGTTTAGATCCTCATTCAAGCTTTCTCGAGCCGGTTGACCAATCCAAGGTTAGTGAAAGCACTATGGGTAAATTTGGAGGTCTAGGCATAGTAATTGGCACTAAAGGTGATTACATTGAAGTTGTCTCGCCCATAGACGACACACCAGCATACAGAGCTGGATTGAAGGCGGGAGACATTATTCTGCAAATTGGTGATCAAAATGTTAGTCAGATTAACCTTGAAGAAGGCGTTAAACTGATGAGAGGTGCACCAGGTACAACTATTAAACTTACCATTGGAAGGCCTGATATTGCGCCATTTGTTGTAGAAATTACTCGCGAGATAATTACTATTACTTCAGCTAAAGGGCTTCTCCTTGAGGAAGGTATCGGATATTTAAGAATAGCTCAATTCCAGAGACCTACGGCTGAAGTTGTGGAAAAAATAATTGGAGATCTAGTTGAAAAAAATGAAGGTGATTTAGATTCTCTCATAATTGACCTAAGAAACAACCCAGGAGGTCTTTTAGACTCATCAATTGATATATCAAATTTATTTATCGATGAGCCCGGTATAGTTGTCTATACAGAAGGAAGAACGCCAAGCTCAAATATGTCTTTCCCAACTAAGCCTGGTGATATTTTGAATGGAGCGCCTATTGTAGTCCTAGTGAATGTTGGTTCAGCTTCAGCTTCAGAAATTGTTGCTGGTGCTTTGCAAGACCACAAACGTGCAATCATTATGGGAGAAGAGTCTTTCGGTAAAGGTTCAGTTCAGTCAATGATGAGTCTGCAAGATGGTTATGGACTTAAACTGACGACCGCAAGATACTTTACGCCATCAGGAAGATCAATTCAAGCTAAAGGCATATCTCCAGATATAGCGCTTGATGATATTTCCCTAAAGAGTGATGAAGAGGAAGACTCAATAGACTTCAGCTCTCAGGAAAAAGATCTCAAGAATTCTTTGTCAGCACAAGATGAAGAAGAGTTAACTCCAGAAGACCCAACCGAGCTAACTCCTGAAGAAATCTTAAAGTCCCAGGACGAAATAACTGATGCTCGAGATCAAGAATTTATTGATCTCCTTTTAGAAGACTACTACGTTCATGAAGCAGTCAACGTGTTGAGAGCTCTAAAGATTTATAAAAAAAAATAATTTGAATAGCCTCTAATTTAAATTAGAGGGCTATTGTATTAGTTAAAGCCACCGATTCTACTGAACTGCATTGTATTGTAATTCCAATCCCAATGCATCCAAATACCGATTGCCCTTCCGATAATATATTCTTCTGGCACAAAGCCCCAGAACCTTGAATCGCTACTATGAGAGCGGTTATCTCCCATAACAAAATAATGCCCTTCTGGAATCGTGATCTCTGGTATTCCCTTAGATTTTCCGTTTGGATTGATTAGTATCTCGTGCGGTAAGGAATTCATAAACTCTTGAACAAGCTTATAGTTGTTCATGGCTTTGCCGGAGTCAACTCCTAGATAAGGACCAATGCTTTTAATATCCAAAGCTTTTCCATTGACAACTAGTCGATCATCACTATGAGAAATAACATCTCCTGGTGTTGCTACAATACGTTTAATAAAGTCTACTCCTGAATATCCAGGGTTTTTTTCATAATTTGGATATCTAAACACAATAACATCGCCTTTATTTGGCTTAGAGAACTCAACGAGCTTAGTGTTAGTAATGGGAAGCCTAAAACCATAATCAAACTTATTAACCACAATAAAGTCACCAGTCAAAAGAGTTGGCATCATAGAGTTTGATGGAACGCGAAAAGGCTCAAAAATGAACCCTCTAAAGACAAATACTAAGAGTAGAACAGGAAAAAGCTCAATCGACCATTGGACTAACTTAGGCCTGTGATTGTACTTTTCCGACTTAGAAAACTTTAAAAAAATTGAAAAGTATGCAATTTTCCCAATTTTTGATTTTTCCTTAACAGTCTCTGAAGCCGTCTTGTTCGATTCTTTCGAGAGAAAAAGATCAATCAAAACAATGAAAACTGCAAGAATCATTGCAATAAAGAGCCAGGATAGGACATCCCAAGCAAAGAAAGGCTCTGCATTTTTTAAAACTGCTTCGTATATGGACATAGAGTAGAGTTTTTTTATAAAGGGCGTATTATAACAACCAACAGCTTTCGCTGTTTACTATACTATCTATGCAACCTCTTTAATCTGCATCCCAATTGAGTTTGCCAATTCAACAAAATTTGGAAAAGAAGTTTTAACGTTATCAACACCCTCAATCCTAATGTCAAATTTAGATTTCACAGAAGCAATTGCAAAGGCCATTGAGATTCTATGGTCATGATGTGACTGGATGAGTGAAGTTTGTTCTATGAATTCTCCACCTATAATTCGAATACCATCATCCAAAACTTCATTTTCAATTCCTAAGGAACTCAGCCCATCAGCCATCACTTGAATTCTATCCGACTCTTTAACTCGAAGCTCTCTTGCTCCCGTTAGTATGGTTTCCCCTTCTGCACAGCTAGCTGCAATAAACAAAACAGGAAACTCATCAATCGCAAGTGGCACAAGGTTTTCAGGGATATGTATACCTTTAAGGTTGGAAGATGAGACTTTAATATCGCCAATTAACTCACCAGCCTGAAGTCTTTCATTAAGAATTTCTATATTACCGCCCATCAATTTCAGAATGTCAATGACGCCTGTTCTAGTGGGGTTTATATTGACTGCTTCAAGGAGTATGCTTGAGTTTTCTGAGATACATGCAGCAACCATAAAAAATGCAGCTGAAGAGATATCACTCGGAACTTCAATATCACAGCCTTGTAGCAACCCACCTCCCGATAAAGAGATTTTATTTGATGAAGATGTGACATCATAGCCAAAGCCTCTAAGCATTCTCTCAGTATGGTCTCGAGAAACACCATTTTCAATAATTGTAGTTATTCCTTCACAATATAAACCCGCAAGCAATAAGCATGATTTAATTTGAGCTGAGGCAACTGGCAAAGTGTATTCAATAGCAGACAACTGTTTTCCGCCTTTAATCAATAGCGGAGGTTTTGAGTCATCACCTGTGATATCTGCGTCCATTAACCGAAGTGGCTTTATAACTCTTCCCATAGGTCTTTTTGATAGAGATTCATCACCGCATAACTCTGAGTCAAAACTTTGAGCACTCAGAAGGCCAGACATTAAGCGCATAGAAGTTCCTGAATTTCCCAAATTAAGCGAATTAATAGGCTTCTTTAATCCGTACTTGCCTACCCCATTAATGATCACATTAGAGCCATCTCTATCAATTTGAACCCCCATATCCCTGAATGCATTCAAAGTAGCAAGACTATCCTCCCCTTCTAAAAAACCTGAAACCTTAGTAACGCCATCAGCTATAGATCCAAGCATAATAGAACGGTGAGAGATAGATTTATCACCAGGAACCTTGATAGAACCCTCTAAAGGTCCTGCAATTGAAGTTATGTAACTTGACATTAAGAAACTACCCTATCCATGAATCCCTAGTTTTTTTTGCAGTCGCAAACAAGAGTTCAAGTTTGACAACGTCTTCTTCGTCGATAGCAAAAATTAATTCATCAACCGTTGATTGATAGCCTTTCAAATGGCTGATTATTTGGTCTTTATTTTGCAGACAAATGTCCCTCCACATAACTGCATCACCGGAAGCAATCCTTGAAAAATCTTTAAAGCCACCACCGGCATAAATAGAGGCCGAGGGATTCTGATCAACAAGATAATTAACCAGTGAAAATGCCAACATGTGCGGTAGGTGTGATGTCATTCCAAGTAGATCATCGTGTGACTCTGGACTCATGAAATCAACTTCTGCACCAACATTCTTCCACATTGAATCAATTACTTGTATAGATTCAGTCAGGTTGCCTTCAATAGGTGTAATAATCACTTTCTTTCCATCGTAAAGGCTTCCATCGCTAGCTTCAAAGCCGCTTTTTTCTTTACCAGCAATTGGGTGTGCAGGAACAAAACATTGAGATTTGGCTCCAAGAACTTCTTTTGCTATATCAACTATATTTGTTTTGGTGCTGCCAACATCGCTAATAATGACATTATCATCAATCAGAGGTTTAACTTCATTAAAAATATTTTGAAAGGTTCCCACTGGGGTTGCGATGACAATAATATCAGCCTGATTGACAGCCTCTTCGATATCAGTAGAGTAATTATCTATGATATTGCACTTTTTAGCTTCTTCAAGTCGAGAGTGATCTCTTCCAAAGCCAAAGACGTTTTTCGCTAAGTTTTTCTCTTTTAAAGCTTTTGCTAGAGAGCCGCCAATCAGTCCAACACCAATAATTGTAATTTTATTAATCATAAGACTCTCTCTAACGCTTTAAGTAAATGCTCATTTTCAGCTGGAGTGCCGATAGAAATCCTAAGGTAATTACTCATTTCAACTGGCCGCACAATAACTCCCTCTTTGAGAAGAGTATTATAGATCTTCATTGCATCTCTAAACTCTACAGCGACAAAGTTTGCATAGGAAGGAATATAGTTCAAATTTAATGACTTAAAGCCTTTTGTCAGCTGATGATAGCCATGAGAATTCATTTTAACTGAATCTGCAAGATATTCATCGTCACTCAGAGCAGCAATGGCGGCCATTTGAGCCGTATGATTAACATTAAATGGTTCTCTAACCCTGTTGATATAGTCTGCTATTAAAGTGCTGCAGATAGTGTAGCCAACACGAAGACCTGCCAAACCATAGGCCTTTGAAAAAGTACGCGAGACAACAAGATTTTCAAACTCATTAAGCCAACTGATAGCTTGGTCATCAATATTCAAATATTCAAAATATGCTTGATCTAATACCACTGGAATATTACTAGGAACCTGTTTTAAAAAATTGTAAACTTTATCATCACTCAAAAGAGTTCCTGTTGGATTGTTCGGATTTGCAATAAAAATCAGCTTTGTTTGATCAGATATAAGGCTCAGCATTGAGTCTAAATCATGTCCAAAGTCGTTTGCCGGCGAAACAACAGCAGTTGCTCCTAGCGCTTGAGTGACTAAAGGGTATACAACGAAAGCATATTGAGAGAAAATGACCTCGTCAGTTTGCTTTGAAACAAAAACTCTTGCGACTAATTCTAAAAGCTCATTTGAACCATTCCCTAACGAAATCATATCCGATGAAACATCGTATTTTTTTGCAATAGCTTTTTTAAGTTCAAAGCAATTCCCATCAGGGTAGCGGTTTATATTTGATACAGAATCATTGATTGCTTTCTGCACTTTCTTGCTAACGCCCAAAGGGTTTTCATTGGAGGCAAGTTTAGAGATTTTTGAAAGCCCAAGTTCTCTGGCAAGCTCTTCAATTGGCTTTCCTCCTTGATATGGACTCAAGCCAAGGATTGATTCACAGGCATTCATAAAACAGCAACTGGGTATGACCCAAGTATCTCCAGCTTGGAAACTTTAGATTCAACTTTTGAGATGGCATCATTGACATTTTCATCATCCTTATGACCTTCTATATCGATGAAAAATAAGTACTCCCATTTAACCCCCGGAATTGGGTGTCTAGCCAGTTGAAGCATATTGATTTTGTTTTCTTTAAAGGGCTCTAATAAGTCAAAAAGCGCTCCAGATTCATGTTTTGTTACAACCAATAAAGAGGTTTTGTCATTGACACCTTTTGGAACTTCATCTTTACCAATCACTATAAATCGAGTGACATTTCCTGCGTTATCCTCAATATTCTTGGCAACCCTTTGAAGGCCATAGATATTCAAAGCCACTTTTGAAGCTATAGCTGCGGCATTAAGCTCATCCTTCACCATTCTCGCACCTAGCGCATTTGAAGCTACAGCTCTGAGCTCAGTATTAGGGTAATGGTTGGCAAGCCACCTGTGACATTGATCAAGTGCCTGTTGATGGGCATAAATCACTTTAATCTCTTTAGATTGGTCTTGCATCATTAAGTGATGTGCCACTGCAATTTCTACTTCGCCACATATACTTAAGTCGTGACTATAGAGCATGTCAAGAGAGGTGCCAATAACCCCATTTGAGGAGTTTTCAATAGGCACAACACCGTACTGAGCATTATCTGTCTCCACTTGATGAAAAATCTCATCTACAGTGCCGCAGTCAAGCGGAGAGACGCCGTGACCAAAATGCTTTAGAGCAGCCTCCTGAGTAAAAGTACCTTCTGGTCCTAAAAAAGCGATTTTTAGGGGTTGTTCAAGTGCCAAACATGCAGACATAATTTCTCTAAAGATAAGAGCAATATCTTTGTCTTTAAGAAGGCTTTTGTTTCTTTGGATTACTCGACTTAAAACTTCGGCTTCTCTTTCTGGACGATAAAAAGCTGATTGAGTGTTTGATTCCTGTTTTACTTTGGCAACTTGTGCAGCAAGATCTGCGCGCTCAGATATTAAATGCTGAATCTTCTGATCCAGTTCATCAATCTGTAATCTCAATTTTTCTAGAGAATTGCTCTTCATAAGTTTAAGCTTGAATCCAATCTTTTCGAACATTTTACCTAAGACTCATTGCACATCAAAGTATTGTTAATGTTAAGTTACTCAAATAGACAATTTAATATAATAATTAACTGTTGCACTCTCAAGAAAAAAAGCTATAATTTTGTGAAATTTGATGATGGAAGTTGGTGTGAATCCAACGCTGCCCTCGCAACGGTATTTCTTTCGATGAGTCCGATACATCTTAAATTTGTAATTGCTTAATGCTACGATGGGTGGTGAGTTAAGGGTGCAAGTGCGTAACCCCTTTGTCTCTAAATCCCTCTTATAATTTTATTTATTAGGGGTCATAATGTTTAACAAAAAAATAATTCTTGCTGTTTCTTTGGCAGCAATTTTCATGTCACATCCAGCAAACGCTGTTATTGGACCAATTAAAATTTCTCTCAATACTGAATACAGAACTTCTAATCCAGTCATTGGAGAAATTGCAACAACAATCAAATTAGATAAATCTAAGATTAAAGATACTGGAGCAACTACATTTACTGCCCTTCTTCAGAGTATTCCTTCTGTATCTTTTGAGGGTGGACAAGGCAATCTAAGAGCACTTAGATTGCGTGGAAACGAAGCAAGTCACACACTTTTGTTACTTGATGGCCATAAAGTAACAATAACTGGCGGACAACCGAATTTAGATGTGATTCCACTAGATCAGATAGAGCGCATTGAAATAACTAAAGGACCATTTTCCTCTCTATATGGTCCAGGAGCTATTGGAGGTGTAATTCATGTTTTCACTGATAAAAGTATAAATTCAATCACAAGTAGTAAGATTGATATTTCTTCAGGCTCGAAAGGTACAACTAAAGTTAACCTTAATACTTATTATAAAAATGAAAATAGCTATTTTGACTTTGCTGTAACTGACTTTCATACTGATGGAATTGATGCGTTAGGAAATGGCGAGTTAGATTCAATAGATAGGAAAACATATGGGTTGAACTTGGGTAGTCAAATTACTGATGATACTTCAATTAGTTTTAATCTTATTAATACGAAAGCAATCATTCAATATGATGATCCATATGAAGGCACGAGCTGGGCTTCTCCAGTTAAACCAGATAATAACTTAAACCAGATGAATTTTGGAATCAGTCAAAATTATGGAAAAAGATCACAAATTAATCTTGATTTAATGAAACAAGAGACTCAAAGAAGAGAAGATAAATACAAGTTAAACACTTATACTTTAATCAATGAAACTGACTTCGACTTTAGTAAATTTTCTCTGGGTATATCAAATACTGTAGATAAAGATTTATCAAATGCAAAAAACATTAAACATACTGATTTGTTTACTCAGTGGCAAGGATTAATCATTGATAATGAAGTTTCTATTGGCGCAAGAGTTATTGATCATGATAAATTTAGCTCACACATTACATACAATGTCAATTGGGCAAAAGATTTAAGTTCTTCCACTAGAATTAATGCATCTTATGGAAGCGCTACAAACCTTCCCACCCATTATCAAAATAACTTGAACATTGAGCGAGACAAAACTTTTCTTAAGCCTGAACGTTCAAGAAATATTGAATTAGGGATAAATAGTGATATTGCTTGGGGAAATATTGGAGTGAAGTTATACAAGAGCAAAGTAAAAGATGCGTTTGACTATTTTGATCCAGATAGTGACCCTTTTAATCAAAATGAATACTATATAAATGATCTTGTAGCCGACATATCTGGTGCTGAAATAACTATTGGATCAGAAATATTAGGTTGGGAAGTCGATACAAACATAGATTTTAACAAGGCTTTAGCTATCAAAGATACAGGAAATCTTCAAAAAGGCAGAAGACCAAATCGCTCAATTTCACTAAATCTTAATAAATCCTCTGGAAAATGGAATCGCAACATTTACTGGACTGCTCACTCAAGAGTTTGGGATAGATCCGATCATACCACTGGGCAAATTGGTGGATATGGATTACTTAATTTGAGTACGAGCTACGACTTCACAGAAGATTTAACCGTGTATCTTAATAGAAATAACGCTCTAGATAAAAACTACGAAATGGCAAAGGGTTATAATACTTATGGAAAAACTACTACTGTTGGCTTAACATATAATTTCTAGGATGCAATCATAAAGCAAATCATTCAGTATGAGTATTACCTATAAAAAACGCATGCAGCGCAAAAAGGAATACATTGACTCCCGAATCGATCAAGCAAATATCGATAAGGGAATCATCGTTCTTTTAACAGGTAATGGAAAAGGCAAGTCATCATCAGCGATGGGGATGATTTGTAGGGCTTTAGGTTATGACATGAAAGTCGCTCTTATTCGTTTTTTAAAAGGTGATCAAGAAACTGGAGAAGACCTTTTTTTAGATAATCATCCCAATATTGTTTCCTCACACATGGAAAGTGGCTTTACATGGGATACTCAGGATAAAGAACTAGATAAGCAAAAAGCGACTCAAACTTGGCTTGAGGCAAAAAAATTTCTTGCTAATCCAGATATAGCAGTCGTCGTTTTAGATGAAATCACTTACATGATTAATTATAAATACCTTGATGAGGCTGAGATATTAGATATCTTATCAAATAGACCAAAAGATCAGCATGTTGTCATTACGGGGAGAGCTGCTAGCCAAGGCTTAATTGATGCTTCGGATACTGTTAGCGAAGTTGAGGACATAAAGCACGCTTTTAGGGCTAATATCAGAGCTCAAAAGGGAATTGATTTATAATTTCTAGCTATTTTCTAGTAAATATTGGATGGCTTGAAATAAATATCCTACTGAAACAATCTTCATCCCTTTGATACTTTTCTTAGGTGCATTCCCTTTTGGTATGATTGCAAGCTTAAAGCCTTGTTTTTGAGCTTCCGAGAGCCTTTCCTGAGCGTTATAAACAGGCCTTACTTCGCCGGTAAGCCCGACTTCACCAAAAGCAATCCAATTATTTGGAATTACCTTGTCCCTTAGACTTGAGACAATTGCGAGCATAACAACGAGATCTGATGCAGTTTCACTTACTTTAATACCTCCAACCACATTAATAAATACGTCTTGATCAAACGTTGCAATACCTGAGTGTTTGTGAAGAATAGCCAGTTGAAGGGCCAATCTGTTTTGATCAAGACCCACACTAACTCTCTTTGGAGTGCCATTAGATTGATCCACTAATGCTTGGATTTCAATTAAAAGTGGTCTTGTTGCTTCTCTAGTGACCATTACCATAGAACCTGAAGAGGGATTTTCTTGATTAGATAGAAAGATTGAGGATGGATTACTGACTTGCTGAAGCCCCTTTTCACCCATAGCAAAAACGCTAATTTCATTCACTGCGCCAAAGCGATTTTTTACTGCTCTAATGACTCGATATCGTCCTCCCGCGTCACCCTCAAAGTAGAGAACTGCATCAACCATATGCTCAAGTATTCTTGGTCCCGCTAGCGCTCCACCCTTAGTCACATGGCCAATCATGAGTAAAATCGTGTTGGTCTGTTTAGCGTATTGAGTAAGCTGCGCTGCGCAATCTCTGACTTGCGTTACTGAGCCTGGTGCAGAGGCTGATAAATCAGTCACCATCGTTTGAATTGAGTCAATAACTATAACCTTGGGCTGAACATCTTTTGAAAGCTTAAGTATTTTCTCCAGATGTGTTTCTCCAATGAAAAGGACATCTTCCTTAATGCCTAATCTAACTGCCCTCTCGCTCACCTGTTCGGCAGACTCTTCACCGCTGACATATAAAGTGGTGTTGGCTTTGTTTAAGGTCGCTAGAGCTTGAAGTATTAGGGTGGATTTACCGATACCTGGGTCGCCTCCGATGAGAACAACTGATCCGTCAACTAAGCCTCCACCGAGAGTCCTATCAAGCTCAGAAAGGCCAGTTGATAAACGATCCTTGTTTTGAGATTTAACTTCGGTTAGGCTTTGCACTTTTGAAGCTGGAAGATCCTTAAGGCTTTCTGGCTTTGATGCTGAGGTTTGAGAAATGACAATTTCCTCTAAAGTATTCCATTCTTTGCAATCTAGACATTGTCCAGCCCACTGGTGATGTGAAGCCCCACACTCTCGGCATACAAACTCAACTTTAGTTTTCGCCATAAGATTACTTGTTCATTAATTTATCAATTTCGCTCTTGAATGCCTCAATATCTTGAAATTGCCTGTAGACTGAGGCAAAACGGATGTAAGCAACCTCATCAAGCGCTCTGAGCTCTTCCATAACCCATTCACCTAGGGTCGACGATGGAACCTCTCTGTCATTTTGAGCCATGAGTCTTCTTTGAATCTTTTGGATTGCTGTTTCTATTTTTGAAATCTCAACCGGTCTTTTTTCCAGTGCTTTTAATAGGCCGGATCGAAGTTTATCTTCACTGAATGTTTGTCTAGAATCATCACTCTTGATTAGTCTAGGAAGGTTTAAATCAACGGTTTCTCTTGTCGAGTGTCTCTCACCACAGGCTATACACTCCCTTCTTCGACGGACTTGAGAGCCGTCATCTAGTAGCCTAGTATCTAGAACCTTGGTGTCATCAGATTGACAAAAAGGACAGCGCATTTTAAGCTATTTGTAGACCGGAAATCTTGAGCAAAGCTCTTCAACTTTGGCTCGAACTTCGTTAACTACATCTGGATTCTCAATATCATCACAGATATCACAAATCCAGTTTGTAATGTCTTTACATTCAGACTCGCCAAAACCACGGGTTGTTGCTGCAGGTGTTCCAATTCGAATTCCACTGGTCACAAATGGAGACTGAGGGTCGTTAGGTACGGAATTTTTGTTAACTGTAATGTGTGCAGACCCCAAAGTCGCATCAACTGCTTTTCCGGTCAGTCCTTGCTCGATAAAACTTACTAGAAATACATGATTATCTGTACCACCAGATACTACATCATATCCTCTCTCCATGAAAACACTTGCCATAGCTCTTGCATTGATTACGACTTGTTTCTGATAAGATTTAAAGTCGTCACTTAATGCCTCCTTAAAAGCAACCGCTTTAGCAGCAATAATGTGCATCAATGGACCGCCCTGAATTCCAGGGAAAATTGCAGAATTTAATTTTCTCTCTATTTCATCATTGGATCTAGCCAAGATGAGTCCACCGCGAGGACCTCTCAATGTTTTATGAGTAGTAGTTGTGCAAACATCAGCAATATTGATTGGAGATGGGTAATCACCAGTTGCAATGAGGCCAGCTACATGAGCCATATCAACGAGCAAATATGCACCAACCATATCAGCAATATCTCTAAAGCGTTGCCAATCGATTACTCTCGAGTAAGCAGAGAATCCAGCAATCACCATCTTAGGTTTGTGTTCTTTAGCCAATCTTTCAACTTCATCATAATCAATCTCGCCCGTTGACTCGTCAAGACCATACTGAATAGCGTTAAAGTTTTTTCCTGAGAACGAAGGCGCTGCACCATGTGTCAGGTGACCGCCATGTGCTAAGCTCATTCCAAGGATTGTATCACCAGGAACAAGGAGTGCTTGAAATACTGCGGCATTTGCAGTTGAGCCTGAATGCGGCTGAACATTAGCATAGGCTGCACCAAAGAGTTCTTTTGCACGACTTATGGCTAAATCTTCTGCCATATCGACGTGTTCACAACCTCCATAGTATCTTTTAGATGGATACCCTTCAGCATATTTGTTAGTTAGTTGAGACCCTTGTGCGGTCATCACTGCAGGTGATGTGTAGTTTTCTGATGCGATTAATTCGATATGTGCTTCTTGCCTTGCTTCCTCAGCTTCAATAACTTTTGCAATGTCAGAATCAACGTCATTTAGAGTGAGATTTTTATCAAACATGGAGACTTCCTAAATAGATGAAAAACGGTATTTTAACGTAGATATTTTAACAAGAATAATACTTAATGACTCTTTATTTCTAAATCATATTTTTTGATAATTATATGATTTTATTTAATTTTTTTTAATTATTAAAATTCATCTTTGAAAGGTAGCTTTATCAAGAAGATTTTAAAAAAAATTATCCACTAATAAAGAAGATTTATAAGAATAAAAGTGCTCATTACAGGTGGTAAAATTTGCGCTTTAATCTCAGAATTATTAGATGAAAGTAGTTGTTCTAGGTGCTGGTATTATTGGCACGACGTCAGCCTATTTTTTAGCCAAACAGGGCCATGATGTGACTGTTATTGATAGACAAGATAGTGTCTCTATGGAAACCAGTCATGCTAATGCAGGCTGCTTATCGTATGGGTTTACATCTCCTTGGGCAGCGCCAGGTCTTCCATTTAATATTTTAAAATGGACTTTGACTGGACGTTCACCTCTAATCATTAATCCAAAAATAAGCATTGAGACCATAAAGTTTTTATATCGAATGTATAAAAACTGTAATCCAAAAATGTACGAAATAAACAAAAGTCGTATGCTTAGAATTGCTACGTACTCTCAAAAAGCACTTTTGGAAATTGAGTCAGATTTTGATATTCTTTATGAACAGAGGAAACAAGGCTCTCTTCAACTTTTTTGGGACACAAAAGAAATTGACAAGGCAAGTAGAGATATTTCAATTTTAGAAAAATTTAATATCCAATCTAAGCTTCTTGATTCTGAGGACTGTGTCAAGGCTGAGCCTGCACTTAAATATATAAAAAATAAGCTCGCTGGAGGAATCCAATTCAAGAATGACTTTACTGGGAATTGCTACTTGTTTTCAAATGAAATCTATAAAAAATGTGTTGAAATGGGTGTTAATTTTGAGTTCAATACTGAAATTAATTCTATTGAAACAAATAATAATGAAATTTTTTCAGTTTTAACCAATAAAGGGGAATTTAAGGCAGATTGCTACTCTGTCTCTCTTGGAAGCTACTCTACAAAAATTCTTTCACATATCGGTATTAAAACCCCTATTTATCCTGTTAAAGGCTATTCAATTACAATGCCTGTTTTAACTGATGAAGACGCACCACAGTCAACAATAATGGATGAAAAGAATAAAATTGCCATCACCAGACTAGGAAGCAAAATTAGAGTTGCGGGTATGGCACACTTAACTGATTTTGATAAAGACTTGAGAGAAAAATCTCTAGAGTCATTAAGAAACGGCCTAGATTTAATTTTCCCAAAGAGTTATGAGTTTTCTGAAAATGTTGACTTTTGGACTGGCTTTCGACCGAGTACACCTGACGGAACTCCTATTATCGGCACTACCCCTTATAAAAATTTGTATCTCAATACAGGCCATGGAACTCTAGGTTGGACAATGTCTGCAGGTTCTGGCAAACTGTTAGCTAATCTTATCTCAGGAATCAGCCCTGAAATTTCTACAGAAGGATTTGACATGAGTCGGTACAGTTTTTCAAATAAAACGAGAATTAATTATGGCTAGGAATTGCATTGCATCAATTGATCTCAATGCAATTAAAAACAACTATCTTTACGCTAAATCTTTAACTCCTCAATCTAATGCAATAGCTATTATTAAAGCAAATGCTTACGGTCATGGTGCGGTCAAAGTTGCCCATCATTTAGAAGAATTTGCTGATTGCTATGGTGTAGCCTGCTCTGAAGAGGCTCTAGAATTAAGAGTCTCCGGTATTTCTAAAACTCCTATTCTGCTTTTAGAGGGAATTTTTGAAGAGTCCGAGTTAGGTCTTGTAGACAAATACAATCTCTGGATGGTGGTATGCAATAGTAATCAACTAGAATGGATTTTGAACAGCAAACCAAGTCAAAAATTCAATGTTTTTGTAAAGATTGATACGGGTATGGGTCGACTGGGGTTTCCAGAACATGAGTCGACCAAAGTAATCAACTCCTTAGAAAATTCTAGTAATATTAAAAAAATAACATTAATGTCTCATTTTTCAAGTGCAGACAATCAACAAAGTCCTTCAACTAAAGCCCAAATTGATAAATTTAACAACATTGTTAAATTGAAACAAAATGATCAGTCTCTAGCAAATTCAGCTGCCCTGATGGCCTGGGATGAATCCCATAGCGAATATACTCGTCCTGGAATTATGCTCTATGGCTCATCTCCATTTCCATTTAATGAAAAACTTACAGAATTGACCCCAGCAATGACACTAGAATCTTCTCTAATTTCTGTAAAAAAAATCAAATCAGGAGAGACAATAGGTTATGGTGAAAGATATATCTGCAAGATTGATACTTTAATTGGTGTTGTAGCTATTGGTTATGCTGATGGATATCCTAGAAGCGCAAAAGATGGTACACCCGTGTTTATTAACGGAGGCATAGCAACAATTGCTGGAAGAGTTTCAATGGACATGATAACCGTTAACCTTAGTGGCATCAATAATCCAAAAATTGGTGATCGGGTAGAGCTTTTTGGACTGAATGTTTCTGTCGATGAAGTTGCTAAATATTGCGATACAATCTCCTATGAAATCTTTTCTCAAATCACCAGTCGTGTTTATAAAACTTATGTGCCATAGTTTTAAAATACTAATATAATTCAAAACATCTTTCATTAAACAAATTAGACATGTTGTCACAAAATCAAATTTCATCATTTAATAAAGATGGTTACCTAGTTATAGAGAACTTTCTTGACAAAGCCCAAAGAGAACATTTAATGAACCGCGCCAAGGAGATGATTGATGATTTTGATCCATCCACTTCGCACTCTATATTTACAACTAACGAGCAAGAAAGATCAAGTGATGAGTATTTCTTAAAGTCTGGAGACCAGATTAGATTTTTCTTTGAAGAAAAGGCGATTGATGACAATGGAAACTTTACTGTCCCCAAGCAACAATCAATTAATAAAATCGGCCATGCTCAGCATGCTTTAGACCCAATTTATAAAAGAATTATTAATTCTTTGGATCTCCCTGCAATCGGAAAACAACTGGGCATGGAAAAGCCTCGAAAACTGCAGTCCATGCATATTTTTAAACAACCGAACATTGGGGGTGAGGTTGGACTTCACCAAGATTCAACATTTTTGTATACTATGCCAATGAGTTGTATTGGGTTTTGGATGGCCTTGGAAGATGCTAATATTGAAAATGGTTGTCTTCAGGCGATGACAGGTGGACACACTTTGCCCTTAAAAAAACGCTTTAAACTGGCCAAATCAGGGGGTACAGAGTTTGAGATTTTAGACGAAAGCCCCTGGCCAAATAATGAGCTTGATCTTTTAGAGGTAAATGCGGGTACACTTGTAATCCTTCATGGACAGCTCCCACACTATAGCGCTGAAAACACTTCAAACAAATCAAGGCAAGCCTTTACTATACATCTGGTTGATGACAATTGTCATTATGCTGAAGATAATTGGTTACAATCTGAAATTTAATGTCAATAATTTATTAAGTTTATATGCATGATAGACAAGTATTAGATATTCATAACTTAGAATTTATGCCTTTTGATAGGTATGGCGCACCCGTTCCAAAAATGAGTTGGCATATTATTAGCTACGATCAAAACAATGGTCAAGGGAGTTACGTATTAAAAATGGATCCTGGCGCTCAAACTGTTCCGCATATGCATATAGGGTTTGAAGAATTTTTGATGATTGAAGGTGAATTGATTGATTCAGATGGAACGGTCTTCAAAAAGGGTGAATTCGTATCTTTTGAGCCCGGCAGTAAGCACTCTTCTTTCTCGGAAACTGGAGCGTTAATTGTGGTTTTTCAAAGAGGCCTTAATGAGGCAATTAATCAAGACTAAATAGCAAGGAGTCAAATAATGTCTGCAAACATAAGAAAAACTCTTTTGCATGTTGAAAAAACCCTTGTCGAGGGTAATAAAACTGCAAAAAAGCCATTGATTCTAATTGCCGCTATTGCCGTCATTAAAAATCCATGGTTTGACATAAAAAATCCAAATAAATTTATTCATGATCTCAAGCCAGGTATTCTGGATGTTGCACCAGGCCTAGGTGAAATGCTTACATCTATGATTATAAAAGAGGCTGGATCGGGTGAAAATGTAGAGGGTTATGGTAAATCAGCTGTGGTCGGATTAAAGGGTGAAATTGAACATGCTTCGGGCATTATTCATACACTTCGTTTTGGTAACTTTTATCGTGAAGCAGTTGGCGCTAAATCCTACCTCTCTTTTTGTAACACTCGTGGTGGCGCTAATGCCCCAATTATGATTCCATTGATGGACAAGAATGATTCTGGGAGACGTTCTCACTACTTAACCATTCACTTGTCTATTCCAGATGCTCCTGCAGAAGATGAAATTGTTGTTGCTTTAGGGGCTTCAATTGGAGGAAGACCACATCATAGGATTGGTGATCGCTACCAAGACCTAAAGGATTTGGGTCACGATCTTGACAATCCAGCAAGCGTTTAGCTTGCCTAGTCTTCTGTCTCAAGCTGAGACTCTAAAGCTTCTTCTGCGATAACCTCCATTCCAACAACACTTGGTCTTTGAGTCATTACTTGGAAGTTGGCTTGGTCAGACTCATCTACATCATCGGTAATAAACATCATTGAGAAAACAATGACTGCTATCAATAAGTGGACGAAAATAAGATATATAAGAAAACCAGAGCTTTCAAATAAATCAATAAAATAACTCATCGAGAATGGTCCCAATGAAGCAAAGATACTATAAACCAATACTATGGTTCCACTAGCACTAACCATTTGGCTAGGTCTCAAACGGTCATTCGTTTGTGCAACTCCGAGAGAATATAAAGGCAGCGTACTTGCCCCAATAAGGCCATTTAGAATTAAAAAAACAGTCTTAGAAAACTCAAATATTGAAAGCAGAATGCAAATACTTGTAACCAATACACAACAGAGCAAGATTACTTTACGACGATCTATCTTGTCTGACAACCAACCAAGTGGCCACTGAGAAGCAGCCCCGAAACCAATGAAAAGCGTCATAAATAAAGCAGTCTCAGATACACTCAATCCTGACTTAATCGCATAAATTGTGCCAACACCGAAGAAACCCGCTGAGGCCAGACCTGAAACTCCAATCGTGACTAACCCAGATGGAGAGGCCTTCCATAAAGCATTAATTCCAAGGGATTCTTGAATCTCGGTATCTGGAGCTTTGATTTCTGTCAAAAGAATAGGAATTAATGACACTGAAAGCAGAATAGAGGCTAACAGAAATAATTGAAAACCAGAAGGGTCATCAATGGCAAATAGTCCTTGACCAAGAGCAAGACCTCCCCAGACAACACCCATATGAATAGAGAATATTTGACCTCTATTTTCGTTAGACGATATTGAGTTAAGCCATCCTTCAACAATAATCATTATCCCTGCAATACAGAAACCTGACAAAAATCGAGCAACAAACCAAACCGGTGGCTCAATAAATAGTATTTGTATTAGAATTGCTGTTGAAGCAATTGAAGCATAAGCAGCATAAGTTCGAATTTGGCCTGTTTTTTTTATCTGTTTTGGTGAAATAATAGAACTTATGAAGGCCCCTATAAAATAACCCGACATAACCAAACCTGTTGTCAGAACTGAAAACCCTTCATAGTCAGCTCTCCAACTACTCAAAGTTCCCTGAAGTCCATTACCAAGACCAATAAAAAGAATGCCTAGAAATAGAGGCCAAATTGTTCTCAAAACAACTGTTAACATACACTCTTACTGATGATTGATTAAAAAAAATGCGAATTATAGAGCAATTTGTTATTGTATTTTAAAAATATACAAAAAAGTTTTTAATGATTGATATTACTAAAAAAAATTGGTTTGTTTATCTTCTCGAATGTGGCGATCATTCGCTGTATTGCGGAGTCACTAATAACTTAGATAAACGCTTAAAACAACACAGAGGAGAAATACAGGGTGGAGCGAAATATACAAGGTCTAGAAAACCTTTAAAACTTGCTTATCATGAAATATTCGAGACAAGAAGCCTGGCCCAGAAAAGAGAAATAGTAATTAAAAAAATGACAAGAAGTGCAAAACTAGAATTAATCAGTGCTAGCTTTAATTCTGAAGGAGACTTAAATCGTTGAGAACTATTTGTGAATGAGTGCTGGGTTTAACGGAAAGATAAATTTTTGCAATTCTTCCTTCTGGATCAATAATAAAGGTATTTCTTTTAGAAGTTTTAAAACTGATAAAGCTGTTAAGAGAATCGTAGGCTTTAGAAACACTTCCGCCCAAATCTGAAAGAAGTGAGAATGGCAAGTTATTCTTTTCAGCAAATCGCTTGTGTGAATCTACACTATCTAAACTCACTCCAAAAACAATTGATTTGCTGTCAATAATTCTATCAACAGCATCTCGAAAATCGCACGCTTGAGTGGTACATCCGGGCGTGTCATCCTTGGGGTAAAAGTACAAAATAACCCAGCTACCCTTGTAATCTTCTAGATTATGAGTAATATAATTTTGATCTTTAAGGATAAAGTTTGGCGCTTCATCTCCAATACTTAGTGATGCATAAATAGACAGTGGTAAACACACAAGTAAAAATGAAGCAATCAATTGCTTTGATAGTCGTAGCATTTGTAAAAAAATCTTTAGTTAACTTATTAGGGCTTTAAATATGAGTCTGTAGTCAAATGTTCTTTGTTACTTCTTTTGGCACTCAGGTACCAGTTCATAGCCTTTACAAGTTGCTTTTCATTAATATTGTTTCTTCTACAATATGAAATGGTTGATTTTTTTAGCGAATTTTTAGTCATTGATTTTTGCATTCTATAGTTGTTTAAGTAGCTCTGGTTGGCCGGTAGGAGTAACCTGCCAACCAGGGCGGGTACCTCAAGAGCCAAACGGAGAGAGAATGGCATAGGTATTCGAGGTTCTTAAAAATTACACATAAATAAATCTAATTATTGTTTTAGGTATTAGAGACTCACAAGATGGTTATGTATAATCTAAGCAAAGCATAGTTGAATAACACTTTGTTTAATTAGCAACTTAAAGGGGTAGTAGTTACCAAAAAAGTCTCTAATAATCTAAAACAATACTCACATGATATGCATCAATTTGAGTAATCAAATGTTTTCTATATGGAGTTTTGATGAAGACTTTATGAAGATTCTTTCTTTTATTTAGTTTTGATTTACAATGCAATTTTTTTATCAAATAATATAAATACTCAATATGCAAACAATTTTAATAGTTGAAGACGACAAAACCATTGCCGAAAGTATCTGTTTTATTCTTGAAAAAGATTCCTTTAATTGTAAGTGGTATGACAATGGCGCAGATGCTTTAGAGTATCACAAAGATAACGAAGTAAATCTTATTCTCTTGGATGTTGGCTTACCCGATATGAGCGGATTTGATTTACTCAGAAAGGTTAGAGAGAAATCAAACATTCCTGTGATTATCATTTCTGCTAGAGACGATGAGTCAGACCAAGTACTTGGTTTAGAGGGCTTGGGTGCTAATGCATATGTAACCAAACCACTGAGCCCAAGACTTGTGGTTGCACATGTTCGTGCTCAGCTTAGAATAGTAAAGCCGGAAGTCAAAAATGGTGACTCAAAATTCAGCATCAACCATGCCATGCAGAGAGTTGTATTTCTTAACCAAGAACTAACTTTAACTCCTGCTGAGTATAAAATACTCTCACACCTTGTTAAGAATCCAAACAGAGTTCACTCAAGAGAGTATCTGATGAGTATTATTTGGGATAGACCCCATGGCTCGGACATTAAAACTATTAATACCCATATAAAATCAATACGAAAACGTCTTCATGAGTTAGACGAAGGTAATGAATATATAGAAACTCATCGAGGTATTGGGTACAGCCTTATTGAATGAAGCGCTTTAAGCTCAATATAGGTACAAAGCTTTTTCTTCTTTACTTTATAGTAAGCTCAAGCCTTCTATGGCTTTTTGCTCAAAGAACGACTTTTGAGTCCGCTAAATCTGTGATGGTTGAGGTATCTAGCTTGATGAGTAGAGTTGCCTCTCAAAACAATAAGGACGGTGAGATTGACCTAGAAACATTTGAAACTTTAATTGTTAATTATCTTCGTTCTCAAAGAAACACCATTGATAAAAATAGCCCTCAAAAGCTAGAAAATCTAGCAATCTACGTAACGGACAAGGATGGTCTATTGGTTTTGGATTCAAGAGGCCTTACTTTGGGTACAGATATGCGTGAGATCAATGAGGTCGAGTCAGCTCTCAGCGGCGTCTCAGATACAACCAATATCATCGTTGAAGAAGTAAAGGGGAATAGAAAAGCAAGAGGCGCGGTGATAGAGTACTTCTTGAAGTCCAGATACCTTAATGCTTCAAATCCAATTTATGGTGACAATGGTGAAATTTTAGGAGCAGTAGTGGTTGTAGCTCCTCTCATTGATTTAATGGGTGAGAGTTATCTTTTGAGATTTATCTTTTATATTTTTGTCATTTCATTATTGTTTGGATTTCTAGGGAGTTATCGTATATCAAGAAATATTAAAAGAGTTCAAAAATATACCTCAAACCTCTTTAGTGGAGAGGACGTATTGATGCCTGATCTGAACAATCAGTTTAATAAGCTCGCCAGAACTATAAGAGATGCAAGAGCTGATGTCGAGCTTAAGGATGATGTTGAGCAGTATATCGATACACTAGCGCACGAATTAAGAACGCCCATAACAGGAATTCAGCTGACTGCTGAAAACCTCTTAGATCCAATGACTGATAATCAAAGAAAGCGCTTTGTTGAGAATATTCTTGAATCTAATAGGCATATGGATTTATTAGTCAATAGGCTCCTCGATCTATCAAGGATAGAGCGACGTGAAGCTCTCAAAAATGTCGAAACACTCAATATTAATGAAATTGTTCAAACCGTTTTAAAGGCCCCAAGTCGAGTGAAAACGATACTTGATAAGGATTTAAGTATAGATGTTCAGATCAATTTAAATACATCTCTCAAGGCTGAAAAAATTCTCCTAGAGCAGGCTATCGGAAATATACTCAATAATGCCCTAGACTTTAGCCCTTCTTCAGGAACTATTACGATAAAAGCGTCCCAAACGAATGCTGCCATTTCAATTATTGTTTTAGATGATGGTCCAGGAATACCTCCTCAAGTTATCAATAAATTATTTACGAGATTTTTTTCTGTTTCCAGGCCAGATACTGGCGTAAGAGGTAACGGCCTCGGATTGAGATTTGTTCGTAAAATAATGAAGCTTCATGGGGGTGAAGTGAGCCTTCAAAACCGCTTTATACAACAAGGTGCTGAGGCTAAACTAAGGTTTCCACTAAATTTAAAATAACCAATAATAATCAAACCATTAGCCTATGAAGAATTTGTTCTAAAAAATAGTATTTTCTTGTTATAGACAAAAGTTTTTTATATGGTATTATTCGCGGGTTTTGTAATGAATTTTATAATCTAATATGAAAATAATCATCCCAGTTAAAAGAGTTCTTGATCCATACACTCAAGCGAGAGTCAATAAACAAACTCAACAAGTTGACTTAACCAATGCCAAGATGGCAATGAATCCATTTTGTGAAATTGCAGTTGAAGAGGCACTTACCATTAAGGAGAGTGGATCTGCAACTGAAACAATTGCAGTCAGTATCGGGACTGATAAAACGGTTGACACGCTCAGAACTGCGTTGGCCATGGGTGTGGATCGTGCGATCTTTATTAAGACTGAATCAGAGCTTGATCTTCAGCCACTTCATGTTGCTAAGATTCTAGCGAGCATAATCAAACGTGAAGAAGCTGAACTTGTCATTATGGGTAAGCAGGCTGTTGATAATGACAATAACCAAACTGGTCAAATGCTCTCAGGCCTAATTGATTATTCACTTGGCACCTTTATTTCAAAATTTGACTTAAGTGCTGATGCAAGCAGTGTTGAGGTTTGTCGTGAAATCGATTCGGGAATTGAAACCAGAAAACTTAACCTACCAGCCATAGTTACTGTTGACTTGAGACTGAATGAGCCAAGGTATGCCTCTCTGCCAAATATCATGAAGGCGAGATCAAAGCCAATGGAAACAATTGAATTATCGAGTCTCGATATAGATACAACTCCTAGAATTAAAGTTCTCAGTGTTGAGGAGTCTGGTACTAAAGATCGTGCTTCTAAGCAGATTAGTTCTGCCGAAGAGTTATTTACTGAATTAAATCAAATGGGAGTTCTCTAATGTCAGCACTCATATTAATCGAGCTTAATGGCTCAGAAGTTAGCGCAAATAGCAGAGCAGCGATTACAGCAGCCACTCAACTCTCAAATAGTATTGATGCACTTGTTCTTACAAATGACGCTTCAAATTCTTCGTCTGTTGCAGCGCTTGCAGGTATCAACACAGTTAAGATGATTGTCGACAACTCTCTTGAGCATGCCAACGTTGAAGTAGCCAGTAGGCTCATAGCGGATGTTATGGATGACTATAGCTACTTGGTTTCAGGGTCTTCTACATTCAGCAAAAACATTTTGCCCCGAGTTGGCGCTCTTTTAGATGTTCAGCCTATTTCTGATGTTTGCGAAATTAAGTCAAACAACACCTTTGTTCGTCCGCTCTATGCAGGCAACATCATGGCGACAGTTGAAACTTCTGATGAAACCATTGTCATGACTGTCAGAGCTACTGCCTTTGAGCATTCTGGAGATGGTGGTTCAGCTTCAGTTGAGACTATTGCAGTGACAATGCCAGACTCTAATTCAGAGTTTATCTCACTTCAAGAGTCAGAATCTGAGCGTCCAGAACTGACCACAGCAGACCGAATTGTCTCTGGTGGAAGAGGTCTTGGATCAAAAGAAAACTTTGCTTTAATTGAGCAATTGGCTGACAAGCTAGATGCGGCAGTTGGAGCCTCTAGAGCGGCAGTCGATGCTGGATTTATCTCTAATGATTACCAAGTGGGACAAACAGGTAAAGTAGTAGCTCCAAAACTCTACCTTGCCGTAGGCATATCTGGTGCTATTCAACATCTTGCAGGTATGAAAGACTCTCAAGTCATTGTGGTTATAAATAATGATCCCGATGCACCAATGTCTAGAATGGCAGATTTGGTTTGGCAAGTCGATTTATTTGATGCTCTTAATGAGCTTAACGCCTATCAGGTATAAAATAATAGTTAATGGAAAGAGAATCGATTGAATATGATGTAGTTGTAGTTGGAGGTGGTCCATCGGGACTTGCTTCTGCCTGTAAACTGAAACAGCTCAATCCAAACCTCTCCGTTTGCCTTCTGGAAAAAGGTTCTGAAATAGGCTCTCATATCCTATCCGGAGCAGTCTTTGAGCCAAAAGCCCTGTTTGATTTATTCCCTAACGATGCTAAAGACTGCCCTTCTCTCAAGACTCCTGTTGCGAAAGACGATCTATTCTGGCTAACTGGAGAAAACAAAAGTATCAAAGTACCCTCTTGGCTTATGCCTAAGAGTCTTCACAACAAGGGAAATTATATTATTTCATTAGGTGAACTTTGTCAATGGATTGCTGAAAAGGCAATGGAGCTAGGTGTCGATATATTTCCAGGTTTTCCGGCGCAAAGCTACTTAAAAGATGAAAGCGGTAGAGTTATTGGCATATCAACCGGTGATATGGGTATAGACAAAGAAGGCAATCAAAAAGGGACCTACACACCTGGAATGGACATTCTTGCCAAGCAGACTATTTTTGCTGAAGGTGCTAGAGGCCATCTAGGCAAGCAACTAATCAAAGAATTCAATCTCGATGAAGGGAAGACACCCCAACATTTTGCCATAGGTTTTAAAGAGATCTGGGAAGTTGAAAATGAAAAACATAGTCCAGGAGATGTAGTTCACACGATGGGGTGGCCTCTTAACGAGGGAACATCAGGTGGAGGTTTTCTTTACCACTTTGACAACAAAAGAGTAGCAGTTGGCTTAATTGTTGACCTTAACTATAGTAATCCAAGCCATAGCCCTTTTCAAGAATTTCAACAATTTAAGAAGCATCCAAAAATTAAGCAATATTTAGACTCAGGTAAGCGTGTCTCATATGGCGCTAGAGCCATTACAAAAGGAGGCATCAATTCTCTTGTCAAAATGGACTTTAATGGTGGAATGATTATCGGTTGTGATGCTGGAACATTAAACCCAAGTAAAATTAAAGGCAGTCATTGTGCCCTTCAATCTGGCATTCTTGCTGCAGAATATGTTCATAAAATTCTGAACGAAGAAATTTGTGACTTTGATGATTTATTTAAAGGCAGCTCGCTCTATACAGAGCTTTATAAATCAAGAAACTTCAGTGCCGCAATGCATAAATTTGGGTTTTATCTAGGCGCAGCCTATAACTTTATCGAGTCAAACATCTTCAGAAATACTCTACCAATTACCATTAAAGATGAACAAAGAGATTGCGACTCTCTTAACCTAAATAACCCGCTCTACGCAAAAGAGTACCCTGCCCCTGACAATGTTCTTAGTTTTGATATTACCTCTTCATTATTCCTGTCTGGAACAAACCATGAGGAGGATCAACCCGTTCATTTGAAGTTGACCGACCCGTCAATTCCATTGACTCGAAACAAAGAGCTCTTCGATGAACCGGCACAGAGATATTGTCCTGCTGGGGTTTATGAAATTCTTGACAAAGAAGGTGAAAATTATTTTCAAATCAACGCTCAAAACTGTCTTCATTGCAAAACTTGTGACATTAAAGACCCATCCCAAAATATCAACTGGACACCTCCTGAAGGTGGTGGTGGACCAAACTACATAGGCATGTAAATCTATCTAACTTGGTTCGCTGTAACAACCACTGTATTGACTATTTCATCTACGCTGCATCCTCTAGATAAGTCATTCACAGGCTTAGACAATCCCTGAAGTATTGGGCCAATGGCTCGAGCACCAGAGAAGCGCTGTACGAGTTTGTACCCAATGTTTCCAGCATCTAAATTAGGAAAAACAAAGACATTGGCAGGAGGTTCAAATGAGGCATCTGGATCCTTAATCTTTAAGACTCTAGGGTCCAAGGCAGCATCTAACTGGACATTTCCAATAATGTTGACATTTGGAAGCCTAGATTTAACAATTTCAGTGGCCTTTCTGACTTTTTCAACCTCTGCATGTTTGGCGCTTTGATTTGTAGAAAAAGAGAGCATCGCTAGTCTTGGCTCATCAGAAAGAAAAGATTGTGCGGCTTCATGAGCACTCAATGCAATCTCAGCAAGCTCTTCAGGACTCGGAGTGATATTCATTGCACAATCAGAAAAGATTAAGTTTTCACCATAACTTTTGTGATTTTCATCAAATACCATTAAAAATATACTCGAAACAAGGTTGCTTCGTTTAGAAACACCGACAATTCTGAGTGCACTGCTTAAAACTTCCTGGCTAGGGGTTATTGCACCTGTTACAACACCATCAACCTCCCCTCTTTGTAATGCAATCATTGCACAAACGCTTGTACTTGACAACATTTCAAGTGCTGACTCAAGGGTAACACCTTTATGTTTTCTAAGTTCAAACAATGTTTGAGCATACTTGAGCCTTAAATCTTCGTTTTTTAAGTCGATTGAGTCAACACCTAAAGAAGATGCAGTATCTTCATCAAAAAGTACAATTTCAGCTAATTTTTGATCTGAAATAAAACGAGCTGCCTCTGTGACTCTTGGGTCGGTCGACTCCGGTAACAAGATTCGGGAATTATTTGTTTTAGCTCTTCTAGCTAAATCTTCGAGTAATGCCATAAACACGTCCTTTTTGGATAAACATAGTTTACCCGAATTTATAATTTCATTGATATCTTGAGTATGAACTAGATTTTAAGATTAAGCCCTACTGTATTGACTTGCAATCTTAAGTCTTTGTATCTTTCCGGAGGGCCCTTTTGGCAAAGGCTCGTCAACAAAAATAATTTGTGCTGGTGTTTTGTATTCACCAAGGTCAGCCTTACATAAATCCAGTAACTCTTTTTCATTGGCAATGAGGTCATCCTTCAGGTAAACACAAGCCGATATCTCCTCACCATAATTGTCATCTTCTATCCCAAAAGTGCACGCCTCTAGGACTGCATTATGCTTATAAAGAGTGTCATCTATTTCTCTAGGTGATATGTTTTCACCGCCTTTGATAATGAGCTCTTTCTTTCTGCCTGTAATAAAGAAGAAACCATCTTCATCTTCAACACCAAGGTCTCCTGTTAAAAAATAGCCATCTTCATTAAAAGCAGCTACTGTAGCTTCATCGTTCTTGAAATACTCTAAGAGCACATTGTCACCCTTTATAACTAGCTCCCCGGCTGTTCCAGCTGGTAAATAATTTCCTTGATCATCAATAATTCTTACCTCGTTTCCATAAGCCTTCCCAGCAGAACCATGCTTACCGCCACTCGTAGGATTGGACAGTATTTGTGCTGCAGTCTCAGTGAGACCCATTGTTTCAATAACATTTACATTAAAGGTTTTTTCAAACTTTTTATGAACCTCTGGAGATAAAGGAGCTGAAGCCGATCGACCAAATCGAAGATTTTCCAGATCCAAGGATTTGACATCGAAATCGTCATTCAAAAGATAGTTAATAATGGTTGGAACCAAACTAAACCAAGTACACTGATACTTTTCAATAATTTGCCAAAAATTACTCACACTGAATTTTCCAACGGTGACTACGCAACTATTACTTACAAGTGCGCAAGCAATGGATACCATTTCAGCGTTTATATGATACAAAGGGAGTACACAGAAAGACACATCGGTTGACACTACCTCATGCGCTAAAGCAGTATTTCTGCCTCCTGCAAGTACATTTTTATGAGACAAGAGCGCACCTTTGGGAACCCCTGTTGTTCCAGAGGTATAAATGAGAACAGCAGGAGTATTTGGCTGTGTAGAAGATAGAGATGAATCTAGCTTATTACTCTTAGAAAAGCTAAGGTCTTCAATTCCGCTGTATTGGACAACTTTTGCATCTGATGAATTTAATATATCTTCGAACTTTGTTATATAAAAATCTGATGAAAAGATGAGTTTGCATTCAGAGTGATCAATCGTGTATTTAATCTGCTTAGAGCCAGCTAAAACATTTAAGGGCACAACAACGACGCCATGATACATCGCACCTATAAACAAGAGGGTTGAGGCATAACCATTGTCAAGCATAAAGCCAACTTTGTCATTGGTTTTGATATTGTTTTCTTCAAAATAATTCCCCAGGCTCAAGATATCTTTTTGTAATTGGCTATAGGTGACATAAAGATCAAGATCTGCATCAATCAAATAGTTTTTGTTAGGGGTTTCTTCTGCAAATTGATTGACCAATTCGGTTACTGTTGAGTGTTCAAGAGAGTACTTCTTCCAGTAATTAGAGAATATATCTTTTTCTGAGGGCTCATTACTTTGAATGGTTTTTACAATCTTAGTGGTATTCAGGTAGTGCTTATAATTTAAGTTTTCATCGGTAACATTGCTACCCCAGGTTCCACATCCCATCGATAATGAGAATGGTAATCCGTTGTCAAAATTACCTCCTGTCGCAAAGCAGTGTGCCTGATTAACTATAATTCTGCAAACCGGAAGCTCCATACCTAGTTTAAAGATGTTTTCCTCATTTTGACTATGGATTCCGCAAGAATGTCCTTTACCCTGATTGTTTAAAATAGAGGTCGCAATATTAACTGAATGATCAAAGTTTTGTGCTTTATAAACTGTTAATACAGGTGATAGTTTTTCCATTGAAAATGGATACTCTGAGCCAACATTTTGTTCTTCAACCATCAAGAATTTTGAGCATAAATGCTGACCACTCAATCTAGCAAGTAGCGCAATCTCATTAGATTTTTTAGCTATGACGTCACGATTAATAATTCCTTTTTCATTCCACATAGCCTCTTGTAGTTTTGATTTTTCAACATCGTTTAATAGAGAGCCACCCTCTTTGATGAGAGATTCAATCATTGAATCGTAGACACTTTCAACCACTATGATGCTGTTTTCTGATGAACAGCTTGTCGCATTATCAAAAGTCTTAGAAGTCATAATTTTGTGAGAGGCGTCTTGAAGATTTGCGCTTTCATCAATAATTGAGGGAACATTACCAACTCCTACTCCAAGAGTTGGCGTTCCAGTTTGGAGGGCTCGTTTTATATTGTTTTGTGACCCAGTGGCAACAATGAGATCAACTAAACTAGAAAGTTCGTTTGTATCCTCTTTGCTAATTGGTTCAGGCAAAGATTGAACAATGTTTTTTGGTGCTCCAATTCGCATCAAAGCAATTTGTATTAATTCAACAATTCGTGAACAAACTTTGGCGCCTTTGGGCGATGGCGCGAGGATAATTGCGTTCCTACACTTTAATGCATTTATAACTTTATTTAAAGGCGTTGCAATAGGGTTTGTAGAGGGGACAATAGCTCCAATAACTCCAACAGGTCTAGCGATTTCTATTAGACCTTTTTTTAAGTTTTCATCTATAATGCCCACCGTTTTGACATCTTTTAAATCTCTTAATAGTCCAATTGTTTTGCGCCTATTTTTACGTTTTTTATCTTCAATATTTCCAAGACCAGTTTGACTCACTGCCATCTCGGAAAGCTCTTGATTATTCTCAGGCTGAATAACCTCCCAGGCGACTGCCAATATTAATTCGTCTACCTGCTCTTGAGAGTAATGATTAATTTTTTCTTGAGCATCTCGTGCATCTGAGACGAGTTTTTTAATTAATGTATTTTGTTGGGTAGTCATTTTGAATCTTTGTTAGAAAAAATGCTAGGGAGTAAATAACTCCCTAGCAAAGTATTTTTTCAATAAATTTTACTTT
>CAZESR010000009.1:5618-31553 GCA_964515065.1 uncultured Piscirickettsiaceae bacterium | reverse complement strand
GCAAGAGAGAGATTATGAATCACATTGCTCCACTTGGTCCTGTTTATCAGGCTGGCACCCTTTCTGGAAATCCGCTTTCAATGGCTTCTGGTATAGCTATGCTTACCGCTCTTGAATCCGATAAATCTTTTTATGAAAATCTGAGTCTTCGAGCATCTCAGTTGGTTGATGGGATAGTTGCTGAAGCGAAAGGCAACGATATTCCAATGACAAGTAATTATGTTGGAGGCATGTTCGGGCTATTTTTTAGCTCAGAAGACAAAGTCACTAATTTTTCGCAGGCATCGAGTTGCGATATTGATCTTTTTAAAAAGTTCTATAACGCTATGCTCAAAAATGGTATTTACCTTGCGCCTTCGGCATATGAGGCTGGCTTTTTATCAATAGCCCACACAGATGAAGACATTAATAGAACAATTGAGGCGGCTTCTGCTGCTTTTTCTTCCCTATGAGCTTAGTCACTGTCGGCGCTGAACTGTTATCAGCAAAAGAAAAACTTCAGAGTTTCAAAAACAATGTGACCGTCTTTGGGTCTGCGCGAATAGAGTCATCGGACCCTTTATATCTAGATGCCTATGAACTGGGCAAAGAGTTGTCTGATGCAGGTTACAACGTATTTACTGGCGGTGGTCCAGGTATTATGAGTGCAGCAAATAAAGGGGCCTATGAGGGCAAATCTAAAAGTATAGGGTTAAACATTGAGTTGCCCCAAGAGCAATCAAGTAACCCTTATTTAGATGAAAATATTACCTTTAACTATTTTTTTTCAAGAAAAGTAATGTTGGTGAAGTACTCTAGTGCATGCATTTATTTTCCAGGTGGCTACGGGACTGCAGACGAGCTAATGGAGGTTTTGACTCTCATGCAGACTGGGAAAATGAAGAAAATGCCAATAGTTTTATATGATTCAAAATTTTGGAACTCCCTACTATCTTGGATAAAACAAACAGTTGAACAATCCTACGTCAATCAGGAACATTTTGAATTAATTAGAGTTGTGGACTCTATTGAAGATATTATGAATATTGTGGAGTCAGAAGTATGACTGTAGCGATTTTTGATCTAGACAACACACTTATTGGTGGTGACAGTGATTACCTATGGGGAGAATTCTTGTGTGATGAGGGTATTATCACTGACCGAGAGTCATTTCAAAAGATGAATGATTATTTTTATCATCAGTACGAAATAGGTGAGCTCGATATTTATGCCTGGGCAGAGTTTAGTTTTAAAGTTTTAACAGAGTTTTCTTTTGGTGAACTTAATGAACTTCGCCAAGATTTTGTTGATACAAAAATCAAGCCAATCTTTCTTGAGAAAGCTCAAAGTTGTATTAATGGCCATAAAGAGAAAGGGGAAACAGTTTTAGTCATCACTGCATCCAATACTTTTATTACAAAACCTGTTGTTGAAATGTATGGTATTCAACATTTACTAGCAACTGAACCAGAATTTAAATCTGGACGGTTTACTGGCAAAGTCTCAGGTATCCCATGTTTTCAATCTGGAAAGATCGATAACTTAATGCCTTGGCTCAAAAAAAATAATGAGAGCTTGATTGGATCTTATTTTTATTCAGACTCTCATAACGACCTTCCCCTTTTGAAGTTGGTAGACAATCCTATTGCAGTCAATAGTGATAAGATCTTAACTTCTGCAGCCCATGAGAATGGATGGCAAGTTTTTGACTGGCGTTAGACTAAATAAATAAATCTTGATTCGAGTTGTGAGCAACATCAAGATAGGTAGCAGCTCCAGCGAAATCAATACCGTCAATAAAATCCTCTCTAGAGAAACCAAACATTCCCATAGTCATCTCACAAGCGATAAATTTAACCCCCATTTTAATGCATATTTCACGGAGCTCATCAATAGTGGCCATGCCATTATTTTTGAAGGTTTTTTTCATCATCTCGGTTGCAAAAAACTCTAAACCAGGAATATTCCATAATAAGTTAGGAATTTTTGACCCAAAATCTATTGATTGAAACCATTTAGGTCCAAAAGGCATTTTCATTGGCATATCAGGATTACCTTGAGGTGAAATCCTTAAGTGTGATAGGTCTTTAAGCAAAAGGTTTAGACCATAGAAAGTACAAAAAACAGTTACCTGTTTGCCCATTGCAATTCCAGTTGAAGCCAAAATAAAAGGGGGGTAAGCCCAGTCAAGAGTACCTTTTGACGCAATCAGCGTCATTTCATTTGATTCAGACATATTTAAGACTAATTTTTTTCGATATTGAAGATGATCTTGTTTCCTTCATCTCTTTGGGAGAGTAACTTATGACCAAGCTGATTACAAAAGGCTACAAAGTCTTTTTTTGAGCCTTGATCTGTACAAATAACCTCTATCACTTCATTTGATTTCATTGAAGCAAGAGCTTGCTTAGTTTTTAAAATTGGCATTGGGCATGCATAGCCACACATATCTAAAGTTTGATTTGCCATAAGTGCAACCTAAATTAAAGTAGGAATATTTTAGTAGGAAAAGGCCTTATTTGACAATATTTTTTTTGGCTAAGACTCCTGCCGCCATAGAAATTAAGAATACAAATGCAATTGGATCAAAGGTTGCAAGTGCAGCAATTGCAGGACCCGGGCAGAGTCCAACCAACCCCCAACCTACACCGAATAGAGCGGATCCAACAATAATTTTATTGTCGAGCTTTTGCTTCTTTGGTAAATTGATTTGATTGCCTAAGGCAGAAGTCTCTTTGTTTTTTAAAAGAAAAAAGAAGGGGCCAGCAACAACAATAGCTCCACCCATTACAAATATCAGAGAGGCATCCCAGTTATGCGTGACACTCAGAAAGCCAATCACTTTCTCTGGATTAGTCATTCCAGATATGACTAGGCCGATACCAAAAATTAAACCCGAGACTAGGGAGATCAATTTATCGTTCATAGATATATTCCTAGCTGTTGAAGAATAAATACAGTGATGACTCCTGTTGCGACAAAAATTCCAGTCGCAATCATTGAGTTGACAGAGAGTCTGCCTATGCCACAAATGCCATGACCAGAAGTACAACCTCCTCCAAGTCTTGTACCAAAACCAGCCAGAAAACCACCAGGAATAATCAATAGGTAGGAACTTGTTATTTCAAATGCTATTGGCTTATTTGGCAAAATTAAATAGTAAATCAGTAGTGGACCAATGATTAATCCCAGTAAAAAAAAGACATTAGAAAGTCTCTTTGAGTTATTTGTAATGGCATTTTCAAAAATACCACTTATTCCAGCCAACCTTCCAGTCGCATAAAAATACAAAACGACGGAAATGCCTATAATCACTCCTCCAATAAGGGCGCTGACAGGTGTAAAGTTATGCATTATTAATTATATTTAATATTATTAGATTTAATAATAGCAGAATTTGAAGATATAAAGAAATAAATGAGATTGGCTAATCAGAGAACTTTAAGTAATAGTGTCTTCTCAATTTAGGTCTTGAAGTTATATGCGAAATTAAAGCCAGCAAACAAACACCAAAGCCCAAGAAGAAGAATTGATATTCTAGCAATAGTTTTTACAGGTTTTTATTTATGCAGATTAAGGCTTACTAATCAATAAACCATAGAAATTTATGGGCTCAATGTCCTAACACCTTTTTGAGAGGCAAGGAGTAATATATCAGCACCACGATTTGCAAATAATCCATTAGTGACTACACCAACAATATTGTTCAGACTGTTCTCAAGATTTTTTGGGTTATCGATTTCAAGTCCATGTATGTCAAGTATTAGATTTCCATTATCTGTGGTTAGCTCTTCCCTTAAAATTGGATTTCCTCCAATTGATTCTGTAATTTGACGTTTTACATAGTTAGCTGACATTGGGATCACTTCAACTGGTAAAGGAAATTTGCCTAAGGAGTCTACCAGTTTCGATTCGTCAGCAATGCACACGAATTGGGTTGAGACTGCAGCTACAATTTTTTCCCGAGTTAAGGCGCCCCCTCCACCTTTAATCAGGTTGAGATGGTGGTCCGACTCATCAGCCCCATCAATGTAAACTGAAATCTCATCAACATCATTTAGGTTGACAACACGTATACCATTTCTTTTAAGTCTGTTGGCAGTATCTATTGAGCTCGCAACAGCACCCTTGATAGAGTCTTTAAGACTAGCTAAATGATCAATAAAAAAATTAGCTGTAGAGCCTGTTCCAACGCCTATAATAGTTCCGGGAGTAACATAATTCAGTGCGGCCTTGGCAACCTCATTTTTTAATTCATCTTGGGTCATGTTATCTCCGTCTTGTTCTTCAAATTATTATACACGATGAAAAAAATTATCCTTGCAACCGGTAACCCTGGAAAGGTTCGAGAGTTAAATGCAATGCTGAATGGTCATTATAGTGTTGTATCTCAAAAGGACCTGCAAGTTCAGGAGGTCCCTGAAACTGGAAGCTCTTTCATTGAAAATGCATTAATAAAGGCAAGAAACGCTGCATCGCAGACTGGACTTCCTGCACTAGCTGATGACTCTGGACTAGAGGTAGAGGCGCTTAACGGTGAGCCAGGCATCTACTCTGCTAGATATGCCAGAGAAGGTGCGTCAGATGAGGAAAACGTAAAAAAACTTTTAATAAATATGAAGCATCACAACAATCGAAGAGCTCACTTTTGCTGTGCAATGGTTTTTATTAAAGACCCAGAAGACCCAAATCCAATCATCGTCGAGAGACGATGGCAGGGTGAGATTTTGAGGAAACCATTAGGCTCAAATGGCTTTGGTTACGATCCTATTTTTTATTTAAAAGACTATAATTGCAGCTCAGCTCAGCTTGAACCTGAAGTGAAAAACCAAATATCACACCGCGGTCTCGCACTAAATGACTTGTTAAGAGAGTTGATTATCGTTGAATAGACTTCTTAAACTGCCTCCACTTTCACTCTACATTCACTATCCGTGGTGCTTGAAAAAATGTCCTTACTGTGACTTTAACTCTCATGAAACTGATGTGCTAGATGGCTATATAGATGCATTACTTTCAGATTTAGATAACGATGTAAAGTATATTCAAAATAGAGAAATCAACTCTATATTTATCGGTGGTGGAACTCCAAGTTTGATGAGCGTAAAAGATGCCACAGATTTATTTGTCGGTTTAAGAGATAGGCTAGAATTTTCATCTAATATTGAGATCACACTAGAGGCAAATCCAGGAACATTTGAAGTCGATAAGTTTGCTGAGTATAGAAATTTAGGAATCAATCGATTATCAATTGGCGTTCAATCTTTCAATGATAAGCAGCTTAAATTTCTGGGTAGAATTCATAGTGGAAAGGAGGCTCAAAACGCAATTATTAAGGCTCAAAACGTGGGTTTTGATAATCTCAATATTGATCTAATGTATGGCTTAAGTGGACAAAGTCTGGAGGCGTGCATTGACGATGTAGCAATAGCAATAAATTTAAATCCAAGTCATATCTCTTTTTATCAGTTGACTCTTGAGCCAAATACATTGTTTTCTAAGTTTCCTCCCAGCCTCCCCTCAGACGATGACATTTGGAAAATTGGTGAAAGGGGTGCAGAGCTTTTGAATCAAAATGGGTTTCAGCGATATGAGGTCTCTGCCTACAGCGCATTTCCATCAAGGCACAATATGAATTATTGGGAGTTTGGTGATTACATTGGAATTGGTGCAGGAGCTCATGGAAAGATAACAAATATGGCTACAAATGAAATAGTGAGAACTTTTAAAACGAAGTCACCCAAAGACTATTTACAGTTAGTTAAAAATAACAAACAGACTTCAAGCGTTAAGCCTGTAGAAAACTTATCATTTGAATTCATGCTCAACAGTCTCAGGTTAATCGATGGTTTTGACCCTAAGCTTTATGAGTCAAGAACAGGACAATCTATTGAATTGTTAAGTGAACAAATGAAAGAGGCTGAAAACCTAGATTTATTGGATGTAAAGACTCATAATGTAAGACCTACCAAAAAAGGGCACAGCTTTCTGAATAATCTACAGGCAATATTCTTATAATAAATAGTTAATTTAATGAATTGACTATAAAATATTCACATCAATTAGCCAGTTTTTAACTTCTATGAATAATAATTTTTGGTCTTGCAAGCATACTTGGCGAAAAAGCGCTAACAACACAAAATGGTGTTTAATTGGATGTGCGATAGGTGATTTTGGAACAATTGCCCTACTTCAAGATAGTGGCTGGCCTGTTATAAATATTTTTGCTTTAGCAATGGTAAATGGAATCATCACGAGCATCATCCTAGAAACTTTCATTTTAATGCGTCAATCTATTGAGCTTAGTGTTGCGATTAAGACTGCATTGGGTATGAGTTTAATTTCGATGATTTCGATGGAGCTTGCGATGAATCTGGTTGATTACTGGCTCACTGGGGGAGCTAAGTTTGTTCTTTGGGTGCTTCCCATTTCATTATTTTTTGGCTTCATAACGCCTTGGCCTTATAACTATTGGCGATTAAAAAAATTAGGTAAAGCCTGTCATTAAGCCTCATGGCTGTTAAAATACTCGCAAGTTTTGTAAAGTTAGATTGATATGAACTCTCATAAAATTGCCGACGTCTTAACTGAGTCCCTTCCCTATATTCAACGATTTAAGGGCAAGACAATTGTTATTAAATATGGTGGAAACGCCATGGTAGATGAAAAGCTAAAATCTAGTTTTGCGCGGGATATTGTTCTTATGAAGTCTGTAGGAATGAACCCTATCGTGGTTCATGGTGGAGGGCCACAAATTGGGGATACTTTAAAGAAGCTTGGAAAAAATAGTGAGTTTATTGACGGTATGCGAGTCACTGACAGCGAAACAATGGATGTTGTTGAGATGGTTCTTGGAGGTCTGGTTAACAAAGAAATTGTGAATCTTATCCATCAGCATGGTGGAAATTCGATTGGCCTTACAGGAAAAGACGGCAGGCTTATCACTGCAAAAAAACTTAAAACAGACATTGAACCCACATCTGAAATCATTGATTTAGGTCATGTTGGCCAGGTTGATCAGATTGATGTTTCAGTTATTAATTTGTTGTTACAGGGAGACTTTATTCCAGTTATTGCCCCTATTGGTGTTGGAAAAGATGGATTCTCCTACAATATCAATGCTGATCTAGTTGCAGGCGCTATTGCAGAGTCGCTTAATGCAGAAAAATTAATTCTTTTAACGAATACAGCGGGTCTTTTGGATGATGAGGGAGAGCTAATGACTGGAATGAGTTCAACTACCGTTAAAAAACTGATTAAAAATGGCACTATTCATGGTGGCATGCTTCCTAAGATTGGGTGCGCTTTATCTGCAGTTGAAAATGGAGTTAAAACAAGCCATATTATCGATGGGAGAGTCTCACATGCTGTTCTATTAGAGGTCTTTACTGATTCAGGCGTCGGGACACTTATCACAACAAATGGTTAAAACAAATAGGGACACTATCAGTGTAAACGATTGCCAGATTTTGGCGCACTATAAATTCAAAGCTGGTCAATATATCCTTACCCTAGAGTCAAAAGAAATTGCAAAAGCAACTCGTCCTGGACAATTCGTTCATCTGTCTGTTTCCGGAATGCTAGCTATGCGAAGACCTATTTCAGTTATGTCGGTTGACAAAGATAATGGAACGTTTGACCTTCTCTACAAAATTGTTGGTGAGGGGACTAGGCAGCTTTCTGAGAGAAAAATTGGGGATATTATCTCAGTCATAGGCCCTATTGGCAATGGTTTTGAGTTAACCGAAAATAAAATTCCATTATTAATTGGAGGCGGTGTTGGAATGCCTCCAATTATTGCAATGGCACAGGAGTTAAAGGGTAAATCTTTTTATAGCCCCTATGTCATATTAGGCTCCGAGGTACCCTTTCCTTTTGATACATCAAAAAGTACATTAAATGGTTTCCATTCCTCTAAATTTCATACCATGCCTCTTTTAGAAGAGTGGGGAATACCATGTGGTTTATCTAGCCTTCAGAGTTTTGAAGGTGTTTATAACGGTTATGTCACTGGCCTCGCTCAAGATTTTTTAGATAGTCTTTCGTCGGAAGACTTGAGAAATGTAGAAATATTTTCATGTGGACCACATGCTATGCTTGAAGCCGTTTCAAAGTTGGCGAATGAATACAAGGTCCCGTGCCAGGTATCCCTAGAAGAGTTTATGGCCTGCGCTGTTGGCGGCTGTGCTGGTTGTGTAGTTGAGGTTCAGACTGAGAGCGGGGCGGCAATGAAAAGGGTTTGTGTTGATGGTCCAGTGTTTGAAGCTCAATCAGTTTTTTAATGATTTCGAATAATTTAAAGCAGGTCAAATCTAGAATAGATTCAGTTCAATCGAATCAAGAGGTAGAGCTAATCGCTGTAAGTAAGACTCGATCAACTAGTGAAATTCAAGAGGCTGTTGATGCTGGTCAAGTTCATTTTGGTGAGAACTTTCTCCAAGAATCTATTGACAAAATTAACTTTTTTAAAGGAAATGGATTGATTTGGCATTTCATTGGACCCATCCAATCAAATAAAACGAGCGCAATTGCGGACCACTTCGATTGGGTTCATAGTGTTGATAGAATGAAAATTGCAAAAAGACTCAGTGATCAAAGAGATTCCTCCCTAGGGCCACTCAATATTTTGATTCAGGTGAATGTAGATAGAGAAGAAACAAAGTCAGGAGTGTATATTGAAAATGTTGATGAGATTGTTTCAGAAATATCCGCACTGCCTAATCTTACTTTGAGAGGTTTTATGACCATACCAAAGCCTGAAAATTCAGAAAATAGCTTTGCTGAAATGAAGCATTTAATCTCTAGATATCCGAATCTTAACTCGCTTTCGATGGGCATGTCGTCAGACCTTGAGGTTGCAATTAAGAATGGTGCAAATCTCGTGAGAGTTGGGACTGATATTTTTGGACCGAGAAGTTATAATTAGTATTTTAAGTCGGTTAGATAAGGTACATATATGAAAGTAAGATTATTGATTACAGGCGGGACCATTGATAAGTTCTATAATCAATCCAATGGTGAGCTAGAATTTGATAAGACGCATTTTCCAGAAATGATTAAGAGGTCCAGAGTCGAAGTCGATCTTATCTCAGAAGAGCTTCTTCTTATTGATAGCTTAGATATGGCCAACTCAGATCGCCAATTAATTTTAGATAGCTGTAAGAAATGTGATGAGGAGTTTATATTAATCACTCACGGAACAGACACAATGTGTGACACAGCTAGACTTTTAGGTGAGAGTGGAATCAATAAAACAATAGTTTTGTTTGGTTCCATGGTTCCGTATGCAGTGAATAATTCAGATGCATTATTTAATTTTGGTTGCGCCCTAGGCTCTCTTCAGCTATTAGAATCAGGTGTCTACGTGGCAATGAATGGAAGGGTTTTACCTTGGAGCGATGTCGAAAAAAATAGAGACCTAGGCGTTTTTCAGCCCTCAAGCAAATAAGCTGTCTTATTCTAAGCTGTCCAGAATATATTGAACAGTCACCTTAATTTCGTCATCAGAACAGTCCATACATGTTCCCCTTGCTGGCATACCGCCTTTGCCTGCAATTGCTGAGGCAGTGAGCTTTTCTAGGCCAAGGTCAATTCTTGATGACCAATCTGCGAGAGAAGCATACTTCGGCGCACCCATGACTCCAGAGGTGTGGCATCCGGCACATTTGCTATTGTAAATTTCTTCCCCAGAGCGCTCTGCAGTTTCAGTGCTCTCGGCTGATGCAACCATAGTGCTTGAGTTTATTCGAACATCTCCAACTGGTTTAATCCTCTCCAGGACAGCATTATCAATCACCATATCGCTATGAGACAATTCACTACTCGAAGCAGTGAGTGATTTATAGCCAATGAAAATCATGGCAAGTGCCCAAACGATTAGCATTAATTTTGTTGAACCTGATGTACCCTGACTCATGACGTCTTCCCTTAGATTAGATTAAATTCCGCAATATTATACATTTGGTTATAATATCTTGCAGTTGATTGCAACAAAAATATGTTAAAAAAAACCCTCCTAAGAAGTCTCAATATTTTAAAAATTAGTACTTGGGTGACTGCATTGATTGCCCTCGCTCTATTGGCAATTGTTGCTTTTTTTATCTTATTCCCTCAAACCATCAAAGGACAAATTGAAAATCGCCTTTCTCAGGTTAGTGGACTAGATATTGACATTGAAAATATATCTCTAGAATTTCACGAAAATGATTTATTTCTGGCTGTCAAAGAGCTTCAAATTAGTGCTGATGGTCTCAAGCCGATTGCAAAAATAGATGTATTTAGGTGGAATGTCAATCTCAAGGCGCTTTATGAAGGTATTGAAATTCCAGGACATCTGGATATTAATGAGTTATCAATCGACACCTCTTATATTGATGAGTATGTGGGAATCATTAATACCGATGGAATATTATCTAATATTGGTATTTCAGGGTTACTTGCATTAAAGTCTCTATCAATTAATCGAACCAAACTGATTGGAGAGCAGTCTCTAGATCTAGCACCAATGGAGCTCAAGAGAAATGATCAGAAAATCAGTTTGTCAATGAGAGATGAGTCAATCTTTAGCAGCTCTCAAGTCCCTAAACTCAGTAGCTCAGTAAGAATTAATACGAGTATCGATGTTGCTAAAGCAAGAGAGCAGAGAGAAGCTGTAATCCCTTTTTCTATAAATAATGAGGATTTTAATCTTTCAGCCCAGGTCAAAATTTTCAATCAACAGGATAAGGTCTATCTTGATTTTGAGAGTTATATTGACAAAATTGAGGTCTCTAAGATTAGTCAAAATATTCCTGAATCTCTGGCTGATTCTAAGGGAGCGCAATGGATAGAAAAAGTTTTGACCGATGGACTGCTGACAGATATTATGCTAACAACACGTTTTAATATGTCGGGAGAAATTGAGTCACCGAATACTAAATTCTCTGCAAATCTGAGTGATGCCACTATAAGTGCAAATTCAAAGTGGCCGTCTATTGAAAATATAAATGCCAAAGTAAATTTTTCAAATGATTATCTGAAGATTGTTGGAAATCAAGCAAGTGTTGAAGATATTGATTTAAGTTACCTGAGTATTACCACCAAAGATTTTAATCAGCCAGATGCAACATTATCTTTGAATGCAAGATTCAACTCTCAGAGTGAAAAAGTGGAAGAGTTTATCAGGCAATCTTCTGTTTCTGAAAAAATTAAATCCTATCTTGAAGAGTTTGAATTGAGAGGCAAGCTTTGGGGTAATGTAAATATCGTAGCTCCTCTTCAAAAAGAAGATGAAAAAAAGCTGAAGTTAAGTTTTGACATGTTTGCCTCGGATAATGCCTTAAGTCTTTTAGATGGGAAACTTAAAATAGATGATTTCAACTCCCAGATTTCATACAATGACGGATTAATTAGAACAAAAGGCAAGGGCCTAATTGGGGAAGAGCTTTTTCAAATTTCACTCAATCCAAAAGATTGGATTGATGAACAAAAAACGGGAGTAAGAGTAAAGTTAAGCCACTTAGAAACCGCAACCGACGCCTACATTAGTAAAAATGTAAATGAGGAATGGAATAGTACAATCAGCGCAGAAAATCTATATGCAAAAGTTGCCATATTGATTGACGATGAGGGTAAATACTTAGTCAGCCTAGATGATCTCAATGTTTCAAGTGCTGACAGTATTGATAATTGGAATCTCTCTCCAAAAATCTTTCCAAGTTTGCATTTGTCGGCAAAAAATTCAAAGATAAACGACAAAGAAATCCCAAACTTTGAAGCCGACTTAATAAACCATGAATATGTAATGGAAATAAAAAATCTAGTTTTTGAAAATATTGGTCTTAGTGATGAAGATCTAGTTTTTAATGGGAGTTGGCTTAATGGAAAAACAGCTCTAAGAGCTAAGGCATCAAGTGATAATTTATCAAGCTTCTTAGATAAGTTCGGTATTGATGAGCCCGTCATTGGAGGTGGTTTTAATGTTGACTTAAGGCTCTATTGTGATTGCCAGCCATGGGAAGTATCTCTTGAAAAAACAACGGGATATATGCAGGCAGATGTTGCAGAAGGGGTGTTTACTAATCAAGACCCCAATCTCTTCAAACTCCTCTCCTATATTAACCTAGAGTCAATCGCAAATAGACTTAGACTTAACAGAGATGAGCTTAGAGAGCAGGGCTATGTCTATGATCAAATCAATGCAAAATTGCTCTTTAATAAAGGCATTGCAAAGGTGGACTACTTTCTAGTAGAGAGCGAGGAGAGTGATATTGAGTTGACTGGAAGCGTTGACGTAATAAAAAGAGATTATAATTTAGCAGCAAACGTACAGCCGGCTATAGCGGACACCATTCCTTTGGCTACTTATTTAGCTGGTGGAGGCTTAGCTGGACTTGGCGTTTGGGCTGCCGACAAGATGCTTTTTGGTGGTGAGGTAATTAGCGGACTTTTAGACAATGCAATTGAGGTTACCTTCGTTATTTCAGGGCCATGGTCTGAACCAGTTATCGAAAAATTAGATGGAGTTAAAGTTTTTTATGATAAATGAGTTACTCAATGATCACAAAATTAATGAAAACGAGGTTTTCAATTTGTTGAGTTCAATGTCAGATAATGGCTCAGATTATTCTGATTTATTTTTTCAGCATTCTATTGCTGAGTCATGGGTTCTTGATGAAGGAATTGTTAAAGACGGTTCTTACAATATTACTCATGGCGTAGGAGCTAGATGCGTATCTGGTGATCAGACCGGCTTTTCTTATTCAGATGACCTTAATTTAAAAGCGATTAAAGGGGCTGTGGATTTCGCAAAAGGCATTTCAAATAATAAATCAAATAAACCACCCAAAATATTGAAGAGCACAAAATACCCTTCTAAGTACGCTACCATTAGTCCTCTCGATAGTTTGTCGTCTGAGCAAAAAGTTGACTTACTAAGACAGATTGATTCTATAGCAAGAAGAGAGCCTAAGGTTGTCCAGGTCAATGCCTCCCTTTCGGGTGCTTATACTGAGGTACTAATTGCATCTACAGATGGGGTTTATCAGGTAGATTGTAGGCCCATGGTTAGAGTGAGCGTGTCAGTTATTGTTGAGCACAATGGAAGGATAGAGCAAGGCTCAACTGGAGGTGGCGGGCGTTACGACTATAGTTATTTTTCAAAAAACTCACTGGCTGAAAAATATACTAAAGAAGCAATTCGCTTAGCTCTAGTGGCGCTAGACTCTAATGATGCTCCTGCTGGGAAAATGCCAGTTATTCTTGGTTCCGGCTGGCCAGGAGTACTCTTACATGAAGCAATAGGACATGGGCTAGAGGGTGATTTTAATCGAAAGGGGAGTTCAGTTTTTAGTGGAAGGATTGGTGAAAAAGTTGCGAGTGAAAAGTGCACAATTGTAGATAACGGGACGATAGAAAATCGTCGAGGTAGTTTAACGATTGATGACGAAGGTACGCCAACCCAAGAAACAACTTTGATTGAAAAGGGATTATTGAAGGGCTACATGATGGACAAAATGAATGGCCGACTTATGAATAAGCCTAGTACTGGAAATGGTAGGCGTGAATCTTATGCCCATATTCCAATGCCGCGCATGACAAACACCTATATGCTTAATGGTGAAGATAAATTTGAAGACATGATTTCATCAGTTGATGATGGAATTTATGCCAAAAACTTTGACGGCGGTCAAGTTGATATTACTTCGGGTAAATTTGTATTTTCAGCTAATGAGGCGTATCTCATAAAAAATGGAAAGATTACAACCCCAATAAAGGGTGCAACTCTTATTGGATCAGGGGATGAAGTGCTCCATCAAATTTCAATGGTGGGTGATGACCTTAAACTAGACCCTGGCATTGGTGTTTGCGGTAAAGATGGTCAAAGTGTGCCAGTTGGAGTTGGACAACCGAGTCTCAAAGTTGATACTTTAACGGTAGGTGGAACTCAGCTGTAAGTAGTTACCTTTTGCTATAAATTAAGTACTTTTTAACTGGCTGTATTACGATAATCTTGTTATAATATTGCGCTGTTTAGTTGAGGATAAACAATGCTCGAAAATTATTTACCTATTATTGTATTTATTTTCCTAGGAATTGCTTTTGGAATAGGACTTACAGTCGTTGGCTACCTCCTCGGTCCGAGCGATCCAAGTGATGAGAAAAACTCACAATTTGAATGTGGATTTCCAGCTTTCGAAGACTCTCGTATGCACTTTAATATTCGTTATTATCTTGTTGCTATTTTGTTTGTCCTTTTTGACCTTGAGGTTGCTTTTTTCATTCCTTGGGCAGTAGTTCAGGCTGAGCTTGGTTGGTTTGGGTTTATTGCCATGTCTATATTTTTAATTCTTCTTGTAGTCGGCTTCATTTTTGAGTGGAAAAAAGGAGCCCTAGAGTGGGAATAATAAGGATTCACTATGGCTATTGAAGGCTTAATGAAAGAAGGCTTTGTCACGACCTCGTTAGATAAAGTCATTAATTGGGCAAGAACAGGCTCACTTTGGCCAATGACTTTTGGTCTAGCTTGTTGTGCTGTTGAGATGATGGAAGCTGGTTCATCTAGATATGACCTTGATCGTTTTGGTATTGTCTTTAGACCTACACCGCGTCAGTCAGATTTGATGATTGTTGCTGGAACACTGACAAACAAAATGGCACCCGCCTTAAGAAAGGTTTATGATCAGATGCCGGAGCCAAAGTATGTTTTGTCCATGGGATCTTGTGCTAATGGTGGCGGTTATTATCACTACTCTTATGCAGTCGTTAGAGGTTGCGACCGAATTGTTCCGGTTGATGTTTATGTCCCAGGTTGTCCTCCAACAGCAGAGGCTTTACTATATGGAATTCTTCAATTGCAGGACAAAATTCGAAGAACCAACACGATTGCTCGAACCTAAATCATGAAAGAATTAAAACAAAAACTATCCAAATCCTTTGGTAAAAAAAATGTGAGTGAGTCTTTTAATGAGCTCACGCTGAATATCAAGAGTGATGAAGTTCTAGAGGTTTGTCAAAAACTAAAAGATGAGTTTCAATTCGAAATTTTGATGGATCTTTGTGGCATCGACTATTTAGCCTATGGAGAGTCTGACTGGAATGGTAATGCCAGTTCATCTGGATTTGGAAGGGCTCGTCAGGCACAACAATCAACCAACCAAAAAGATCAGCGTTTCGGAGTTGTCTACCATTTACTTTCTGTTTCAAATAATCAGAGGCTCCGAGTAAAGGCGCTTCTCTCTTCTGAGAACTTAATCATTCAATCGGTCACCAAGATTTGGAGCTGTGCCGACTGGTTTGAAAGAGAGGCTTTTGATTTATTTGGAATTTTATTTGAAAACCATAACGATCTGAGAAGGATATTGACTGATTATGGTTTTGTTGGCCACCCCCTTAGAAAAGATTTCCCAATGATCGGTGAAGTTGAAATGCGTTATGACGAAGAATTAGGAAGAGTAGTTTATGAACCGGTCAGTATTGAGCCTAACGTGAATGTTCCAAGGGTAATAAGGAAGTAAATATGTCTGAGATGAAAAACTACACTCTTAACTTTGGGCCGCAACACCCCGCTGCCCATGGCGTATTAAGACTTATTCTTGAGTTAGACGGTGAAGTTGTAGAAAGGGCAGATCCTCATATTGGACTATTACACAGAGGGACAGAAAAATTAGCTGAGTCTAAGCCATATAACCAATCAATTGGATATATGGATCGTCTTGATTACGTTTCTATGATGTGTAACGAGCACGCGTATGTTATGAGTATTGAAAAAATGCTTGGAATCAAAGTGCCTGAGCGCGCTGAATACATCAGAGTCATGTTTGATGAGATTACTCGCATTATGAATCATTTGATGTGGATTGGAACACACGGCTTAGATGTTGGTGCAATGAGTGTGTTTTTGTATGCTTTCCGTGAGCGTGAAGCTCTGATTGATTGCTATGAAGCTGTGAGTGGATCAAGAATGCATGCGACCTATTACAGGCCAGGTGGGGTCTACAGAGACTTGCCAGACAAGATGCCACAGTATCTTGATTCAAAATTAAGGTCTAAGGAAAAACTTGAGAAAATTAATGAGAATCGACAAGGATCTCTTCTCGATTTTATTGAGGATTTTGCAAAGAATTTTCCAAAAAGCATTCAACAATATTCAGATCTACTAACCGACAATAGAATTTGGAAACAAAGACTCGTTAATATTGCAATTGTCTCTCCAGAAAGAGCAATGCAGCTTGGATTTACTGGGGCCATGCTAAGAGGGTCAGGTATAGAGTGGGATATTCGAAAAAATGAACCCTATTCTGTCTATGACCAATTAGATTTCGAGGTTCCTGTTGGAGTGACTGGTGATTGCTATGATCGTTATTTGGTTCGTATGGAGGAGATGCGTCAATCGACTCGAATAATCAACCAATGCGTTGAATGGCTTAAGGCAAATCCAGGCCCTGTAATGTCAGATGATCACAAGGTAACACCTCCTAATCGCGAAGACATGAAGGGCGACATGGAGTCACTCATACACCACTTTAAATTATTCACTGAGGGTTATTGTTTGCCTGAGGGCGAAACTTACACAGCAGTAGAAGCACCAAAGGGTGAGTTTGGAGTTTACCTAGTCTCAGATGGAGCTAATAAGCCCTATAGAGTAAAGATTAGAGCGCCTGGTTTCGCGCATCTTGCGGCAATGGATGAAATGGCTAAGGGGCATATGTTATCTGATGTGGTTACCATTATTGGTTCACAAGATATCGTTTTTGGTGAGGTTGATAGATGATTTCAAATGAAGCAAAAAAAGAAATTGACTTCTGGGTTTCAAAATACCCTGAAGGGCGAGAGAGTTCTGCAGTAATGCAGGCTTTGACTATTGTTCAAAAGGAGAATGATGGAAGCTTGAATTCAGGCCTAATTAATGAAATTGCTGAATATTTACAGATGCCAGCTATCAGCGTTCAAGAGGTTGCAACATTTTATGAAAATTACAATCACAAGCCAGTTGGTAAGCATGTTTTGCGTTTCTGTCACAACATCTCTTGCATGCTAAATGGCTCAGATGAATTGATCTCTTATCTGGAAGATAAACTCGAAGTTAAAACTGGCGAAGTCAGTAAAGATGGCTTAGTTAGTGTAAAGAAGGTTGAATGTTTAGGGGCTTGTGTGGGCGGACCAATGTGTCAAATTGGTGACCAATATCACGAGCATTTAACTAAGGAAAAATTAGACAACATTTTGGAAGATTTAACATGAATGAAGTTTGTTTTAAAAACCTTGATAAACAAGACCCGGCAAGTTTTACAACTTATGAGGCAAATGGCGGTTATAAAGTTTGGCGCAAAATCCTTAATGGAGAGTTAACGCCTGACGAAATCATATCAGAATTGAAGATCTCAGGATTAAGAGGACGCGGCGGTGCTGGTTTCCCTACTGGACTGAAGTGGAGCTTTATGCCTCGAAATCAAGAAGGGCAGAAATACGTCGTTTGCAACTCTGATGAAGGAGAGCCTGGCACATGTCATGATCGTGACATACTCAGATACAATCCTCACTCAGTTATTGAAGGAATGGCAATTGCTAGTTTTGTCATGAATGCAACGGTTGGATATAACTATATTCGTGGTGAATTTATGGAGCCTTACTATCGCTTTGAAGAGGCACTGAAGGATGCATATAAAGCTGGATTATTAGGAAAGAATCTTCATGGAAGTGCTGTTTCTTTTGACTTGTATACTCACCTCGGTGCTGGAGCTTATATTTGTGGTGAAGAGACTGCTTTGCTTGAATCAATAGAGGGGAAAAAAGGGCAGCCAAGGTTTAAGCCACCTTTCCCAGCTAATGTTGGATTATTTGGCAAGCCAACAACAGTCAATAACACTGAGACTTTTGCCTCAGTTCCAGAAATTCTCTCAAGTGGCGGGCAATGGTTTGCTGATTTAGGTGTTGAGAATTCAGGTGGAACAAAGTGCTTTTCAGTAACAGGAAATGTTAAAAACCCTGCTAATTTTGAAGTTCCTATGGGTACACCTTTCTCCAAGTTGCTAGAGCTAGCTGGAGGTTTAAAAGAGGGGCGTTCACTAAAAGCAGTTATACCTGGAGGGTCATCAACACCTGTTCTTACAGCAGAGTCGGCTATGAACATGACTATGGATTACGACAGTATTGCGAATGCCGGATCAATGCTCGGTGCAGGCTCAGTTATTGTTATGGATGATACCACTTGTATGGTTAAGACTTTAACCCGTCTAGCCCACTTCTATTATGATGAGTCTTGTGGTCAGTGCACACCTTGCAGAGAGGGGACTGGATGGCTTTATCGAATGCTCCAAAGAATTCTTGACGGGAATGGAAAAGAAGAAGATCTAGATTTGCTTCTCTCAGTTGGAGAAAAAATAATGGGAAATACAATCTGTGCTCTTGGAGATGCAGCAGCCACTCCTGTTGAGAGTTTCATCAAGCACTTTAGAGATGAATTCGAATATTATATTCAGAATGGAAAAAGCATGGTAGAAGAGCAACATAACTTAGTTGAGGAAGAGGCAAGTGTCTGAAATTGAAATTGAAATTGAAATTGATGGCAACCTTGTCAAAGCAAACCAGGGTGATTCAATCATCAACATTGCTGATAGAGAAGGTATAGAAGTCCCTCGTTTTTGTTATCACAAAAAGCTATCCGTTTCTGCTAACTGTAGAATGTGTTTAGTTGATGTTGAGGGTTTTCCTAAAGCGCAACCCGCATGCTCGACACCTGCAGCCAATGGTATGAAAATTCATACAAAAAATGATAAAGCAAAGTTTGCCCAAAAAGCAGTCATGGAGTTCTTGCTCATAAACCACCCTTTGGATTGTCCAATTTGTGATCAAGGAGGAGAATGTGAACTCCAAGATGTAGCGATGGAGTACGGTTCAGACGTCTCAAAATTTAATGAAGGCAAGAGAATAGTCACTGATAAAGGTATTGGTGCACTCATCCAAACCGATATGACTCGTTGCATTCACTGCACTCGATGTGTAAGATTTGGCGCTGAAGTTGCAGGAATTGTTGAGATGGGTGGTACTGGAAGAGGCGAAGACGTAAAAATTGAGCCTTTTTTATCTGAAGGGATACAGTCAGAGCTATCAGGAAATATGATTGATGTATGCCCAGTTGGTGCTTTGACGTCCAAGCCATTTAGGTATGAGGCTAGAACTTGGCAAATGAATGCAATCCAGAGTGTTGCTCGTCATGACTTAGTTGGGTCAAACATTCATACTCAGAGTTATAGAGGCAAAGTGAAGAGGGTCGTTGCTAGAGACAATGACTCTATAAATGAAACTTGGATTTCCGACAGAGATCGCTTTTCATATGAAGGTTTAAATCATGAAAGCCGTGCGATAAAACCTAAAGTTAAAATCGATGGCCAGTGGCAAGATTCTAATTGGCAAGAAGCTCTTAAATTCGCGACTGATGGAATTAGTAGCAATGTGAAGAGTCCAGAACAGCTAGGCGTTTTAGCATCAAAATATGCTTCATTAGAAGAGTTCTACTTGTTGCAAAAATTAGCACGCAAGTTTGGCTCAGAAAATATAGATTTTAGGTTAGATCAAGCTCAATTAAGCAGTGGAAGCTCTTTAGAATCAACAATAACTTTGTCAGAAATTGAATCAATTGATCACGCTTTAATTGTTGGTTCGTACACTCGGCTAGAACAGCCCATGATTAATCACAGAATTAGAAAAGCTGTCCTTAATGGAGCTTCGGTCAATACAATAAACAGTAAAAAGTTCGATTTTAATTTCAAAACAGAATGTGACGTATTGATTGCACCGCAAAATTTATTATCAATGCTTCAATCCATTCTCAAGTCATTACATACTATGACTAATAAGGATACTCCCAATTACTTATCTAATATTAGTCCTAATGATCTTCACAATAGGATTGCCGAAGATTTAATTGAATCAAAAAATGGAGTGATTGTTTTAGGAGAGCATCTAAATAGTAACTTAAATTCTCTTGCAATTACAAGCCTCATTGCGCAAATAGCATTGGTTGCTGATTTGAAAATTGCAAATCTAACTCTATCAGGCAACTCTCTTTCAGCTGAAAAGGTCTGCTTCATGCCAGCAGACAAAGGGATGGATGCAATGTCAATGTTTAACGATAACTCGAAGGCTTTCGTATTGATGGATGTAGATTGTGAATATGACTTTTTCGACTCAAAGTTAGCACAGGATTGTTTAAATAAAGAGGACGTGTTTGTTGTTGCGCTTAGTAGTTTTGAGAGCCAATCAGTGCTCAATAATGCAGATGTTATTTTGCCTATGGCCTCTTTCTATGAAACTTCAGGAACCCACATCAATTTTGATGGCAAGGCACAATCTTTTAGTGCGTCAGTCAAAAGTCCAGGTAACTCAAAGCCTGGATGGAAGATCATCAAGGTGATGGCGGATTTATTAGAACTAGATGGCTTTGATTATATTGATTCTACTCAGGTTAGAGAGGAGGCGCTTCAGTCTTCCAGAATTGAATCAAGTTTTGATAATGCGGATAATCAGAGTTTTGATGATTCTCAAATTACGACTCACTGGCAATACGCTCCTTATGCAACTGATAACGTCACTCGAAGAGCAACATCACTTCAAAAATCCAATATTGGGTTGATTAACAGTGCTTTTGTAACAGAAGTAACTGCTAAAAAGCTTGGTCTTAATGACGATGATCTGTATTTAGGTGTGCCAGTTTCTATTGAAGATACGGTCGCTGAGGGTTATGTTTTTGTTCACACTAATCAGGCTAGAAAGGCATAGGGGGTATTGATTATGTGGCAATCATTCGTCGACCTTACTCACCAATTAATCCCCTGGTTTGATGGAGGCCTGGCAGACATCTTAATTATTGTCATTAAAGGTTTGGCTCTTATTTTTCCTCTCATTATTATGATGGCTTATATGACCTACGCAGAGAGAAAAGTGATTGGCTTCATGCAGCTTAGAATTGGACCAAATCGAGTGGGTCCTTTTGGTCTTCTGCAGCCTTTTGCTGATGTCTTTAAAATGTTATTTAAAGAAGTCATTTTTCCATCAAAATCAAATATCTATCTATTTTTACTAGCCCCTGTTTTAGCTTTTGTACCAGCTGTAGCGGTATGGGCAGTTGTACCATTAGGTGAGGATTTTTATATAGCCAACATCGATGTGAGCCTTCTCTATGTAATGGCCATTGGGTCAGTGGGCGTCTACGGTATCGTTCTGGCTGGCTGGGCTTCTAACTCAAAGTATCCACTCCTAGGAGCACTCAGAAGTACAGCCTTACTTATTTCATATGAACTGGTCATAGGATTTGTACTCGTGACAGTGGTCATGATTGCGAGCTCAGTCAATCTTAATACGGTTGTTGAAAGTCAATCCGGAGGGATTTTGAATTGGTACTGGATTCCGTTATTTCCAATGATGATTGTGTTCTGGATTGGAGCTTTAGTAGAAACTAACAGAGCACCTTTCGACGTTGTTGAGGGTGAGTCAGAGATTGTGGGTGGCACCCATGTCGAGTACTCGGGTATGCCATTTGCGCTATTTTTTATGGCTGAATACTTCAACATGATTTTTATGGCAATGCTTGCTGTCCTCATGTTCTTTGGTGGCTGGCACTCTCCATTTGAAGGTATTCCATTTCTTGAAGATTTATTTGAATTTGTCCCTGATTTGATTTGGTTGTTGGTGAAGATGACCTTCTTTTTGTTTTTGTATTTTTGGATACGTGCTTCGTTCCCAAGATTTAGGTATGACCAGATTATGAGGCTTTGCTGGAAAGTTTTCTTGCCACTGACAATTGTTTGGATTTTTGTTGTTGCTTTGATGACGCAGCTAGGAATCGGACCTTGGTTTTAAGGAGATAGAGATATGAAGGAAAAGTTAAAAAAATTAGTAAACGACTTTACTCTCGGTGAACTTCGTACAGGACTCAAGGTTACAAGTAAAGAGTTTGTAAATAACAAGATTACAGTCCAATTTCCTGAAGAGAGGACACCAATTTCACCCAGATTTAGAGGTCTGCATGCGCTTCGTAGGTATCCAAATGGTGAAGAGCGATGCATCGCCTGTAAGCTATGTGAGGCTGTCTGTCCTGCAAATGCGATAACAATTGATTCAGAGATGCGAGAGGACGGAACTCGAAGAACAACGCAATACGACATTGATTTATTTAAGTGTATTTTTTGTGGTTTTTGTGAAGAGGCTTGCCCCGTTGATGCTATTGTAGAGACGCATATTTTTGATTATGCTTTTGAGTCAAGAGAAGGAAGCGTAATTAACAAAGAGGCTCTTTTAGAGATTGGTGATAATAACGAGAGTGCGATTAGCAAGGCTAAAGAAGAAGACTCAAAGTATAGGTAAAGGTAGCTATGGAATTTACATCAATCTTATTTTATGTTTTCTCACTCTTTTTTGTGGGCAGCTCGTTGGTGATGATTACTTCAAGAAATACTGCCAAAGCGGCCCTATGGCTGATTCTAACTTTCTTTAGTGCTGCAAGTCTCTGGCTTCTTCTTGAGGCAGAGTTTTTAGCTATCACACTCATACTAATTTATGTCGGCGCTGTGATGGTTCTCTTTATGTTTGTGATCAAGATGCTTGATACTGAAGCATCAACACTTAGAGCGCAATTTACTCGATACCTGCCTCTAGGTATTTTTGTATCTTTGGTTGTTATTGTGCAAATGGCTTTAGTCCTTAATGCTGGACCATTTGACCTAGAGACAGTTGGCTTGCCAGATCAGCATGGACCTTCATACAGTAATATTACCGCAATCGCTCAGCAGCTCTATACCATCTATGTTTACCCATTTGAGTTGGCAGCTATTCTCCTGCTAATTGCCATTATTGCAGCCATTACTTTGGTCCACAGAACTCAAGTGAATAGCAAGAAACAGAACATCTCTGAACAAATTAATGTTCAAGCTGAGGACAGGATGAGATTTGCCTCATTTAAAAAAAATTCAACTAAGGAGTCCAAATGATCGCTCTTTCAGACTATTTGATTCTTAGTTCTATCGTCTTCTGTATCGGATTAGCCGGCATTTTTATAAACAGAACCAACATCATCATGATTTTGATGTGTGTGGAGTTAATTTTGGCGGCTGTTAACACCAACTTTATTGCTTTCTCATTCTACGGGTCTGATTTGGCTGGGCAAATTTTTGTATTCTTTATTTTGACGGTGGCTGCTGCAGAGGTAGCCATTGGTCTTGCGATTTTGACTTTGATGTATAGAAATCGAGGCTCTATCGACATTGATGTAACTAACACTTTGAAGGGATAGTAATGCTTAATATCTATTTAACAATTGTTCTAGCCCCTCTTGTTGGCTCTGTCGTAGTTGGCCTTGCAGGCAACAGGCTGGGCAGGAAGCTTTCGCACTCCATCACCATTTTAGGTGTTGCTTTATCCACTGTTTTGTCGCTTTATGTCTTTAATCACCATGTTTTAAATGATGGTGGTATCTTTAACCAAAACATATACACCTGGATGCAAATAGGCGGACTCAATATTAGTGTTGGCTTCTTGGTAGACAACCTCACTTCAGTCATGCTAGTTGTTGTCTCCTTCGTCTCTTTAATGGTACATATCTATACGATAGGCTATATGCATGAAGATGAGGGCTACACTAAGTTTTTTAGTTATATCTCTTTGTTTACATTTGCAATGTTCACACTGGTTATCTCAAACAACTTCATGCAGTTGTTTTTTGGATGGGAAGCGGTTGGATTAGTTTCTTATCTCTTAATCGGTTTTTGGCATCACAAAGAGTCAGCAATCGAAGCAAATTTAAAGGCTTTTCTTGTAAACCGAGTTGGAGACTTTGGATTCCTTTTAGGTATTGCATTTGTACTTATGTTCTTTGGTACGCTTGATTATGCAGAAGCGTTTAGCCAAAAAGATCAAATTATTGGGCAGACATTATTTGGCGGTTTCTCTGCAATCACCGTTATTTGTCTTCTTTTGTTTGTTGGTGCAATGGGTAAATCAGCTCAAGTGCCACTTCATGTTTGGCTTCCGGGGTCAATGGAAGGTCCAACTCCAATATCAGCATTAATACATGCAGCAACTATGGTTACTGCAGGCATATTTATGGTGTCCAGAATGTCGCCTTTATTTGAGTTAAGTGATGTCGCTCTGACAGTGGTCATGATTATCGGTGCAGTGACTGCTTTATTTATGGGCTTACTAGGAATTGTCCAAAACGACATTAAAAGAGTGGTGGCTTATTCAACCCTTTCTCAGCTCGGCTACATGACTGTTGCTCTGGGCGTAAGTGCATACTCTGTTGCAATATTTCATTTGATGACTCACGCATTTTTCAAGGCTTTGCTTTTCTTAGCTGCAGGATCAGTTATTGTTGCTCTTCATCATGAGCAGGATATAAGAAAAATGGGCGGACTTAGAAAAAAAATGCCAATCACTTACATCACCTCATTGCTAGGAACACTTGCTTTAATTGGCTTTCCAGGCTTTGCAGGCTTTTATTCGAAAGATATGATTATTGAGGCTGTGCATTATTCTGATTTGCCATTCGCTGGATGGGCCTATGTTGCAGTGTTAATTGGCGTTTTTATTACTGCTTTTTATAGTTTAAGACTTCTTTTTTTAGTGTTTCATGGTAAGTCCAGGGTGGACAGCCATACTGAAGAACATTTGCACGAGACTGGCTCATCGATTACAGTGCCGCTCATCCTTCTTGCGATCCCTTCAGTGGTCATCGGATACTTGACAATTGAGCCAATGCTGTTCGGTGGCTGGCTTGATAATTCCATTACTATTGACTCCTCTCACCATGCTCTTGCAGAACTTAAGGGACATTTTTATTCTGCTTTTGCTCTCCTCACTCATTCGGTTGTAACAACGCCTTTCTGGATGATGGTTGGAGGAGCAGTTTCGGCATGGGTATTCTGTCTTTATCGAACTGATTGGGCGGACCAGATTCAATCAAGATTCAAAAGAACCAATTATGTGCTCAACTCACTTTATGGTTTTGATAGGCTGAACGATATTGTCTTTGTCAAAGGCTCTGTAAAGCTTGGAAACCTCCTCTGGAAGATTTCAGATATGACCCTTATTGATAAAGTTATTGTTAATGGTAGTGCAAAATTTGCACGCTATTTAGGCGTCTTAATTAGACCAGTTCAAACGGGCTACGTTTACCACTATGCATTCTTCATGATTGTCAGTTTAATGCTTGTTCTTGGCTGGGTAATTATAGCTTCAGATTATTCATTTTTTAGTTAGGTAGGAGTATGGATTCATTACTTAGTATCTTGATTTGGCTACCTATCCTTGGAGGTGGCTCGGTCCTTTTGATTGGAAACGATAGAAGTTCAGTTGCAAAATGGGCTAGCGTTGTTATATCAGTATTAGTTTTTATTCTATCTATCAATTTATTTTTAGATTTTGACACCTCGACTTCATCAATGCAGTTTGTTGAGAAAAAGAGTTGGATATCTCAGTTTAATATTTTTTATCACCTTGGTGTTGATGGAATCTCAATGCCATTGATTATCCTAACAACCTTCTCGACCATATTGGTTATCATTGCCGGCTGGGAAGTTATTCAAAATAGAGTGGCCGACTATATGGCGGCATTTTTAATGATGGAAGGAATCATTATTGGTGTTTTCTCTGCTATGGACTCAATGCTGTATTACGTTTTTTGGGAGGCGTCTTTAATTCCAATGTTGTTAATCATTGGTGTTTGGGGTGGCCAAAACAGAGTGTATGCAGCGATTAAGTTCTTTTTGTATACATTTTTAGGGTCAGTATTTATGCTGGTTTCATTAATCTATATGTACAATCTTGGCGGCTCATTTGCGATTTCTGATATGCACTCTCTGCCATTGACCCTAGCTCAGCAAGGCTGGATTTTCTGGGCATTCTTTCTTGCCTTTGCTGTTAAAGTTCCAATGTTCCCAGTTCATACTTGGCTTCCGGATGCGCATGTTCAGGCGCCTACAGGGG
>CAZESR010000009.1:0-5518 GCA_964515065.1 uncultured Piscirickettsiaceae bacterium | reverse complement strand
GAGTTTATGGTTATTCTGGGTGCGCTTCAAGCAAACTTTTGGTATGCATTTTTAGCGGCTATGACTTTAATAGTTGGAGCGGCTTACACATTGTGGATGGTTAAACGTGTCTTTTGGGGGCCAGTGAATAATCCTGAGGTTAATAGTCTAAGTGATATTAACGCTAGAGAGTTTGGTATTCTCGCAGTACTCGCAGTTGCGGTTTTATGGATGGGCATCTACCCTCAGCCAGTGATTGAGGTGATGCACGTTAGTATAGCCAACCTTTTGGAGCAGGCACTTACAACTAAAATACCGAGCATATTATGATGAATTTTAACTTTAATGTTTCAGAACTAATATTTGTAATGCCAGAGCTATTTTTGTTGGCAGCAATCTCCTCTATTCTTTTGTTTGACCTTTACGTCAAGGAAGAGTTCAAAAAGTATACGTATCATCTGTCTCAGGTAGCCCTTCTGGTTACAGGTTTATTGGCATTTAACTTAATTGGAGAGAGTGCAACCATATTCTCTGGAACGTTCGTGCTCGATACATTGGGATCGACCTTTAAAGTCTTTATTTCTGGTTTTTCTATTATTGCATTGGTCTATTCAAGACAATATCTGAGTGTTCATGGTCTTCTTAGAAATGAGTATTTCATCCTTGCACTTATGTCAATCTTAGGAATGCTGGTCATGGTATCTGGGCATAGCCTTCTAACTCTATATCTTGGCCTTGAGATCATGTCTCTTTCCTTATATGCTTTAATAGCAACTGCAAGGGACAGGGCTTTTGCAATTGAGGCGGCACTTAAATATTTTGTGCTCGGCGCAATAGCATCTGGCCTATTGCTCTACGGTATGTCCATGATTTATGGAATAACCGGGAACCTTGATATTGCTCAGATAGCCAGCTTTGCAAGTCTTGCTACATTAGAGCCTCAAGAGACACTTATCCTTAATTTTGGTCTAGTTTTCTTGGTGATTGGTGTTGCATTCAAACTTGGAGCAGTGCCTTTCCATATGTGGGTTCCAGATGTCTATCAAGGCTCACCAACCTCGGTCACAATGTTTTTATCAACGGTTCCAAAGTTAGCCGCTGTAGCTCTTTTAGTTCGTCTTTTAATTGATGGTTTGAGTGATTTCCAGCACTACTGGGCAGATCTGTTTATGATTCTCGCTGTTCTCTCAATTGCGGTTGGCTCGCTTGTTGCACTGACTCAGGTAAACATAAAGAGAATGCTAGCATACTCAACAATATCACATATTGGGTTTGTACTTCTTGGCTTTGTTACTGGCGTTTTAGAAGGTTATGGCTCAGCAGTATTTTATGTTTTTGCATATATACTAATGAGTTTAGCTGCCTTCGGATCGATCATCGTTTTAAATCGAAGCGGCTTTGAAGCAGACCAAATTTCAGACTTTAGAGGGCTCAGTAAGCATTCCCCATGGTTTGCTTTAATCATGCTTGTTGTAATGCTCTCGATGGCTGGAGTCCCTCCATTTATAGGTTTTTATTCAAAACTATTTATTCTCCAGCAAGTGGTTTCCGAGGGATATGTCATTCTCGCTGTCATCGCAGTTATTTTTGCAGTCATCAGTGCATATTACTATTTGCAAATTATTAAAACGATGTACTTTGATGATGCAGATAAAGAAATAGTTGTGTCAGCTCCTTTTGACTTGAAAGCAGTTTTGTCTGTAAATGGCGTGCTCATTCTAGTCATTGGTTTGATGCCTAGTTATTGGATGAATCTATCAGTTTCGCTCTTTTAAGTGGACTAGGTTTATATTAGATTTTCTGTAGAATGGCTTTAATGATTATTGCGCATCGTGGAGTCTCATTTACATTACCCGAGAATTCGATTCCAGCTTTCGAGGCATCTTGGCAGTTTGATGTTGACGGAATCGAAGGTGATTTCCACCTGACTAAAGATGGCGAAATTGTTTGTATTCACGATGATGACACTGAAAGGGTTTGCAAGACTAAGGAAATCATTAATAAATCAACCCTGAAAGATTTAAAAAAGTTAGAGCTCTACCATGAGGGCGATTCTAGTCTCAAAATAAAAATTCCAACACTAGCTGAAGTTATAAAGAGTGTTCCAAAAGGAAAGAAAATTTTCATTGAAATCAAGTGTGGTCCTGAAATTCTCACTCCGCTTTTGAATCAGCTTTCTCATTCTGAAATGAGTCCAGATGACATAGTGATTATTTCATTTCATTCTGATGTGATAAAGGAGTTAAAGGCTTTGAATCCAATTTACAAAGCATTTTTTCTCTATTCTTGTGAGGATGGTCGAGATTTAGATGGATTGATTGATGAGGCTATAAATATAAATGCCAATGGAATCTCAACTGACAATGAATCTTCAAAATTATTTGTGGATAAAGTGATTGATGCAGGCTTAGAGTATCACTCATGGACGATAGACGATGCTGATGTCGCATTACAGCTAATCAAGTGGGGGGCAAGTTCAATTACTACTAATGATCCTGAATCAATAATTGAAATGATTCAGGGCTAAATTAAATTTATTCCTTGACGTCCTCTCTTCAAGAGACTTAAAATGCAGGCTCTTATCATTGGTGATTCTTAACTGACTGTGTCTAATAATCTATCGGCAAGTGTTATCACGGCAATATTGGCAGCATTCTTTTTCTCTCTTGCTGCTACAGTAGTCCCGTATTTTTATGGAGTAGGTGGAACAGTATTCCTCCTTCTTTCGGTTCGCTATGTCAGCACTTTTATTTTTGCAAGCATCCTAAACAAGTCCCCCAAAAAAACCAAAAGTAAATCAGCTCATACTCGGCTCATACTGATCAGTCTGTTTCAAGCTCTATTTATTTCTTCTTACATGTATTCAATCAAATTAATTCCGTTGAGTCTTGCTGTAGTCGTGATTTATACGTTTCCTATCATTACCTTTTTTGTAAATTCTCTCATCAAAAGTCGATCCATTGATTTTTTATCAGTTGCGGCGCTCCTAGTTTCGCTATTCGGTATTTGGGTTTTGGTTCAGGGAGACTCAAGTGATTGGAATTTATGGGGTGTTTTTTGGGGGCTTGTGGCCTCGTGTGCCCAAGTCACAGTCAACATTTTATCGAGACATGAAAGTGTTGAATCGGGCTGGGGGCTTGTGAAATATATTACAGTCTTGCCTGCTCTAATATTCGTATCTGTTTATTTTATTGTTACTTCAGATCCAATTTCTTCAGTATCCTCAGAGATGCTCATGTGGAGCATTCTTTCTGCAATGGGTATGAGTGGAGGGTTCTATTTTTTCTTTAAATCAATTTCTCTGATTGGTCCTGTTAGAACATCCAATGTGATGTATTTAGAGCCAGTATTTACTATTCTTTTAGGTGTGATGCTCCTACAGGATGCCCTTGGGATGAGTCAGTGGGTGGGTATGTTTATCATCTTTATTGCAACCATTTCTCTAGAGCGTTGGGGTAAAAAGTATAATTAAAACAACCATCGGTATTGTTTGAGGAGGAATACGTGAGTTCACCGATCTGGAAACCAAATAAGTCGCAAATTTTAAACGCGAATATCACCAAATTTTTAAGTTATGTGAGTCATAATACAGATATCGAGTTCAATAATTATTGGGAATTACATCAGTATTCGATTGGTTTCTCGGAGGAGTTTTGGCGATTAGTCGCAGATTATTGTGGTGCGATTGGTGATTTTTCAGGTCCTGTGCGAGTGGGCGAGTCGATGATTGACACCAAATGGTTCCCTGAAGCATCCTTAAATTTTGCTGAAACTATGCTGGCACGTCGTGACAATGCAGATGCGATCGTTTTTCGAGGTGAGGACAAGGTTGAGTTGCGTCTTTCTTTTGCCGATGTTTATACCCAGGTTGCCAAAGTTCAAGCTCACATGAGAGACTGCGGCGTTGGCGAAGGTGATCATGTTGCAGCTTTTCTTCCTAATCACCCGGCGGCGATTATTGGCATGCTTGCAGCGACCTCAATTGGAGCGATTTGGTCTAGCTGCTCACCCGATTTTGGCAAGCAAGGAGTTTTAGATCGTTTTGGTCAGATTGAACCTAAAATGATTTTCGTTGTTGATGGCTATTATTACAATGGAAAAGCACATGACACAATTGAGAGGGTTAAGTCATTTTTAGATGATTTGCCTTCGATTGAAAATATCGTAATGGTTGAATACATTCAATCTTACCAAGGAGATATTGAAAACTGCTCAACACTTTTAGAGCTTCTATCAAGTCGTCAAGAGAATGAAGTAGACTTTATGCGTGTTCCCTTTGATCATCCACTTTGTATACTCTATTCCTCAGGCACGACGGGTGCGCCTAAGTGCATAGTTCACGGCCATGGGGGTACACTTTTACAGCACCTTAAAGAGCTTCAGCTACATGCTGATGTTCGTGAAGATGATCGCGTATTTTACTTCACTACCTGCTCATGGATGATGTGGAACTGGTTGGTTTCAGCTTTAGCGAGCAAGGCTGCTGTAATGCTATATGATGGATCGCCATTTTATCCAGGGGCAAAGGCGCTTTGGGACTTTGCTGAGGCTGAAAAATTTACGTTATTTGGTACTTCGGCTAAATATATTGAGGCATTACAAAAGGCAAACTACTCCCCAAAATCTGAGCACAATCTTGAATCACTTCGTGGCATGGCTTCAACCGGATCGCCGCTTTCGGCAGAAGGTTATGATTTTGTGTATTCTGAGATTAAAGATGATCTGCATCTCGCATCGATCTCTGGGGGTACGGATATTGTCTCATGCTTTGTTTTGGGCGTGCCGACCTTGCCAGTTTATCGAGGGGAAATACAAGCGCCTGGACTTGGCATGGATGTGCAAGTTTGGAATGATGAAGGCGAATCCGTTCGTCAAGAGCGTGGTGAGCTCATTTGCGCACAATCATTCCCATCTCGCCCGGTGTTCTTTTGGAAGGATGAAGGAGGCCAGAAATATTATTCTGCCTACTATGAGCATTTTCAAGATATATGGGCTCATGGTGATTTTGCAGAGGTCACAGAGCATGGTGGCGTTGTGATTTATGGACGTTCAGATGCGGTCCTTAATCCTGGAGGTGTGCGTATTGGTACGGCTGAGATTTACCGTCAAGTAGATAAAGTTGAGGCGATACTTGAGAGTATTGTGATTGGGCAGGAATGGAAAAATGATGTCCGTGTTGTGCTGTTTGTGAAGATGCGCGAGGGGCAAGAGCTTACAGATGATCTCATTAAGGAGATTAAGTCAGTTATCCGCAGAGAGTGTACAACGAGACATGTTCCAGCTAAGATTCTAGAAGTTGGTGATATTCCAAGAACAAAATCCGGAAAAATCGTAGAGATCTCGGTTCGTGATATAGTGCACGGGCGTGAAATTAAAAACAAGGAGTCGCTTGCAAACCCTGAGGCTTTAGAGTTTTTTAAAAACAGAGAAGAGATTTCATCAATTTGAGCTATCTAAACTAATTCCACATTATGAAAATAGTCATAGCTCCTGATTCTTTTAAAGAAACGCTCTCCGCATTTGAGGTTGCCAGTGCTAT
>CAZESR010000008.1:0-31767 GCA_964515065.1 uncultured Piscirickettsiaceae bacterium | reverse complement strand
TTAATACTTACCCCACGGTTTAATAGTGCATTAGCAACTAAAGTCAGCACAATTATCATTGAAATAGGCACTAAAAAAGCTTTCCATAATTCTACAGAGCCTATACCTAGAAAGCCTAATCTAAATGCATCCATCATGTAATAAATTGGGTTAAATGCTGACAATGCTCGCCAAAAACTTGGCAATATATCAATACTGTAAAACATTCCACTCAAATAAGTTAGCGGCAAAAGAACAAAGTTTGGAATTATTGAAATATCATCAAAAGTTCTAGCAAAAACCGCATTTATAAATCCTGCCAATGCGAACATAATTGAGGTTAGCAAAAAAGTTGCACCAATTATTAATAGGCTAAAGACTTTGATTTCAACAAAAAATGAAATTGTAAATGTAACAGCCAAACCAACACAAAAACCTCTTGCAATTCCGCCACTTACAAATCCCAGTAAAATAATCCAATTAGGGGTTGTTGAGACAAGAAGCTCTTCAAAACTATTATTATATTTGGTCATAAAAAAGGATGAAACGGTATTAGCATAAGATTGCATAATTACCGTCATTAAAATAATTCCAGGTACGATGAAATCTATATATTCTATCCCCTGCATCTGGCCTATTCTGCCTCCCATTAAGCCCCCAAAAATAAGCAAATATAATGAAGTTGTTATCACCGGTGGAACTATCGTCTGAACCCAAATCCTAATAAACCTTAGTATTTCCTTAGTGACAATCGTTTTGTATGCAATCCACATATTAATTTAGCTGGTAAGTGATAAAAAAAGTGCCTCTAGTCGATTTTGTGAACTCCTAAGATGAAGAACATGAATGTTTTGATCTGACAGTGATGAAACTATATCAGATATTGAGACTCCTTCACCTTGAGAAACCTGCAAAGTATTTTCATCTATGACCTGACAGTCACAATCACTTATTTCAATCTGACCAGATATTTTTTCAATAGTATCGATAATGATTACCTGTCTTTTTGCTCTAGCTAGAAGTTTCTTCATATTTGACTGTTCCACTAACTCACCATTATTGAGAATAGCAATATTTCTACAAAGAGATTCGGCCTCCTCTAAATAATGAGTTGTTAAAATAATTGTCATCCCATCATTATTCAGCTGAGTTAAGTAATGCCACATTGATTGACGTATTTCAACATCAACGCCTGCAGTTGGTTCATCAAGTATCAATATTTTTGGCTTATGCATTAAAGCTCTTGCAAGCATTAATCGTCTTTTCATGCCACCAGATAATGATTGTGCAACATCAAAACGCCTATCCCAAAGCTCCATTTTTTTTAATAAAACCTCAGCTTGAACTTTGGCTTCTTTTCTTGGCATACCAAAGTATCCAGCCTGATTTATGAGAATTTCAATATTTGGCTCATGAGGATTAAAGTTAAACTCCTGTGGCATCAGCCCAATCATTCTCTTTACCTCATTAGAATGATTCTTTTGATTCAAGCCATTAATCTCAACCTCACCTGAAGTACTTTTTAATAGCCCTGAAATAATCCCAATTGCCGTTGTTTTTCCGGCGCCATTAGAACCTAGTAAAGCAAAAAAATCTCCCTCTTCAACTTTTAAATTTATTCCCTTTAATGCCTCAAGATTATTAGAATAAGTTTTTGCTAAATGATCGGTTGAGAGAGCAAGAGGCATAGTATCTATGATATGAGCACTGAAAAAAGAATCATAATAACAATAAAAATAAATAAGTGTTTTTATTTTCAAATAAATTTTAACATTTACCGCCTTTATCACATTAAATTTGGGATAATTACTTGGTTCAAATTTAAAGCTATTTAATTAGTCCATATGCCTACTCAAAAAAACGTAGAGTTACCCGATATAGGTGATTTTGATGCAGTAGATATTATCGAAGTTCTTGTAAAAGTTGGAGATACTGTTAATGAAAATGACAGCATCATCACACTTGAAACGGATAAAGCTACAATGGAAATTCCAGCCCCTTTTGCTGGAAAGGTAACTGCCCTCTCAGTTAAAGTGGGAGATAAAGTTGCAAAAGGTGATCTCATTTTGACTCTTGAGAGTGAATCAGAAAATTCAATAGATGATGATGCTGAAATCGATAAAACAAGTACATCCAATCCTGATAATCAGAATTCTCAATCTGGACTTAATCAAAAAAACGTAGAGTTACCCGATATAGGTGATTTTGATGCAGTAGATATTATCGAAGTTCTTGTAAAAGTTGGAGATACTGTTAATGAAAATGACAGCATCATCACACTTGAAACGGATAAAGCTACAATGGAAATTCCAGCCCCTTTTGCTGGAAAGGTAACTGCCCTCTCAGTTAAAGTGGGAGATAAAGTTGCAAAAGGTGATCTCATTTTGACTCTTGAGAGTGAATCAGAAAATTCAATAGATGATAAAGCAGCCTCTGAATCTATTCAATCAGTTAATCAAGTTAGCAAAGGTAATTTAATAGAAACTACCTCCGACCAAGAGAAAGAGAATGACACCTATCAAGAAGAAATTTCATTAAACCCAGACACAAATTTCCATGCTTCGCCCTCTATTAGAAAGTTAGCCAGAGAGCTCGGTGTTAGCCTGTCTGGAATAAACGGAACTGGGAAAAAAGGCAGGATTCTTGAAGAAGACCTTAAATCTCACGTTAAAAACCTTCTTAATAATGGCAACGTAGTTGAAGAGGTAGAGGTGATTCCTTTATCCAGAATTAAGAAGTTATCTGGAAAACATCTTTCTAAGTGCTGGAGTACGATTCCACATGTAACTCAATTTGATGAGGTCAATATTGACCAATTAGAAAAATTTCGTAAACATCAAAAAGAAAAAAATATCAAATTAAGTCCCCTTGTTTTTATTATGAAGGCTGTTGTACAAGTCTTAAAGCGCCATCCAAACTTTAATGCGTCATTAGATGATAGTGCAGAAAACCTTATACTAAAAAAATACTTTAACCTTGGAATTGCGGTAGATACTCCAAATGGTCTTCTGGTTCCAGTAATTAAAGACGTAGGGAAAAAATCTCTCATGGAGCTTTCTGAAGAGCTTACAGAGATATCATTGAGAGCGAGAGAGGGAAAACTTGATTCAAGTGAAATGAAGGGAGCAGGCTTTACAATTTCAAGCTTAGGTGGTATTGGCGGAACCCAGTTCACGCCGATTATTAACGGACCTGAAGTTGCAATTTTAGGTGTCTCAAGAACTCAAATTAAACCTATTTGGAATGGTAGCTCTTTTGAACCTACATCTATGATTCCACTTGCCCTTTCATATGATCATAGAGTAATCGATGGGGCTGAAGGTGCAAGATTTATGGCAGAATTAAATCAGGTCTTAAGTAATATTATGGAGATGTTGTTATGATTAAAACTCAAGTTTTAGTTATTGGTTCTGGTCCTGGAGGCTACACTGCAGCGTTCAGAGCTGCTGACTTAGGTAAAGATGTTACCCTTATTGAACGTCATCCATCTCTGGGAGGGGTTTGCTTAAATGTTGGATGTATTCCTTCCAAATCACTTCTGCATACAGCTGAAGTGATCAATGAAACTAAACATGCTAGTGAGCTCGGGGTCACTTTTTCAAAACCAAAGATTGATCTCGAAGGCGTAAAAAAAAATAAAGACAGTATTGTTACTAAACTGACTGGTGGAATTCAGGCACTCGCAAAAGCTAGAAAAGTAAACGTAATTAATGGCTATGCAAAATTTATTTCAAAAAATCAAGTTGCTCTTGATGATTCAGATGAGGTTATTGAATTTGAGCAATGCGTCATTGCTGTTGGCTCAAGAGTTACCAAGTTTCCAATGTTTCCATTTGAAGACAAGCGTGTCATGGACTCGACTGATGCGCTCCTGCTGGACGATATACCAAAAAGAATGCTCGTAGTTGGTGGGGGGATAATTGGCCTTGAGATGGCAACAATTTATGATGCTCTTGGAAGTGAAATTACAATCGTTGAGCTTGGAGGTCAAATTATTCCAGCTGCTGATAAAGACATTGTTAGCCCTCTTTTTAAGAAAGCTAAGAAAAAATATGCCAATGTGTTCTTAAACACTAAAGTCACTTCGATGAGTGCCTTAAAAAAAGGCATCAAAGTAGAATTTGAAGGCAAGGATGCACCAAAAACTGATACCTTTGATAAAGTCTTAGTTGCTGTTGGAAGAACTCCCAATGGAAGCTTAATTGATGCTGATAAGGCTGGTGTTCAAATCAATGAAAATGGGTTTATTGAGACCGACAGGCAAATGAAAACAAACGTTGAAAACATTTTTGCGATAGGTGATGTTGTTGGCCAACCCATGCTCGCTCATAAGGCAGTTCATGAAGCTAAAGTAGCAGCAGAAGTAATCTGTGGAGAAAAGTCAGGCTTTGATGTTCTAACTATTCCATCTGTTGCATATACAGACCCGGAGGTTGCATGGACGGGGAAAACTGAGAAAGAACTGAAGGAAGAGGGTGTTAATTTTGAAAAAGGTGTATTTCCTTGGGCTGCATCAGGAAGAAGTTTGAGTATAGGCAGGAGCGAAGGCGTATCTAAAGCGCTATTTGATTCAAAATCGGGTAAGATTCTTGGCATGGGAATTTGTGGCACTAATGCTGGTGATTTAATATCTGAGGCTAGTTTAGCAATTGAAATGGGGTGCGATATGAGTGATATTGCACTGACAATTCATGCCCACCCAACTCTATCTGAAACTACCGCCTTTGCCGCTGAAATGGCTGAAGGAACAATTACTGATTTGATGCCGCCAAGGAAAAGAAAATAGGTGCATTATGGATATTAAGCAAGCAAGAAAAAACGTTATTGAGCAACAAATTCGGCCATGGGGCGGCCTTAATGTGAGAGCTAACCAGGCTCTTGCAGAAATTCCTCGAGAAAACTTTGTTCCTGAAGAATATCAAAAGCTTGTATTTGCAGATATCGAAATACCGCTTAACTCAGTTGATAAGATGCTGTCTCCCAAGATCGAAGGAAGAATATTAGATAGTCTTAACCTTCAGGGGAACGAAGAGGTTCTTGAAGTTGGTACAGGAAGCGGCTACTTTACCTCTGTTCTTGCAAAATTATCTAGATCAGTTAAATCTGTTGAAATAGATCAAACGCTTTATGACCTTGCAAAAGAAAATATTAAAAAAATAAAACTAAAAAATGTTGATCTCATAAACGATGATTTTGATTGTTCAAATTTTCAAGAAGGGCAGTTTGATGCCATTGTAATTGCCTCAGCACTTCCCATTGTTGAGGAAGATTTAAAAAAACTGCTTAAGGTAGGTGGGAAGTTATTTATTGTGGTTGGATCCAAAAATCATATGCATGCAACATTAGTTTCAAGGACTACTATAAGTGATTGGCATACCAAGTCTCTTTTTGAGACGCACCTTGAATTTATGAAAGGTCATGAGCCGGTCGAACAATTCTCTTTTTAAATTTGAAATAGGCATGCATGCTTAATTCAATTTTAAATTATATAATTAAAAAGCCGGTTTGGTCATTAATAGCTTTTTTAATTATTGTTTGCACTTCAGTTTTACAGATCCAAAATTTCTCCCTTGACGCTTCTTCAGAATCATTGTCTCTTGATGGCGATAACAATCTTGAACTTTACTTTGCAACACAAGAAACCTTTGGTTCAGATGAGTCTTTAGTCATCAGTTATTCGGTTAATGATGGGACTATCCTCTCAAAAGATCAATTAATTTCATTAAGGTCACTGAGAGATGATTTATTAGAACTGGAGGGAGTGAGCTCAGTAATTTCAATTTTAGATGTATCACTTTTTCAATCACCGCCACTTTCTTTAGTTGAGCTTGCAAGTGATGTTTATACAATTGATAATGGAAAAGCAGATCAAAGCCTTATAGCAAAAGAATTTAAAAATAGCCCACTCTACGCAAATAATCTAGTCAGTGCAGATCTTAAAACAACTGCCCTGCTGATCCCCTTGGCAACTAATGATCCAAGAATATTAGTTGACGATGAACTATTAAAGATATTAATAAAGAATATCCGCTTGACAATGGATGCTTATCGAGATCAAGCAACACTTTTCTTGGGCGGAGTACCCATGATTAGGAATGATGTTATTGACTTTATCAAAAGTGATTTAATTGTATTTAGTCTTGCAGTAATTCTTACCATGTCAATTGTGCTTACTATCTTATTTCGCAAAATAAGATGGGTGTTGATTCCAATAACTATCAGCATCATTGGCGCTTTATTTATGACGGGATTGATTAGCGCCATTGGTTGGAAAGTGACAGTCATTTCAGCCAATTTTTTCTCACTATTACTGGTAATGACCTTGTCAGTGATAATCCATTTAGTTGTTCGGTATAGAGAAATTTCAAAACAGACTCTTGAGCAAAACAATTCCGATACCATTCGGCAAACCTTAAATCAGATGATTAAGCCTTGCCTATACACTGTTATCACAACAATAGCTGCATTCGTTTCACTAACAGCAAGTCATGTTCAGCCTGTAATTGACTTTGGTCTAATGATGAGTATAGGTGTTACAGTAGCATTCGTATTATCCTTTATAGGTTTTGCAATAGTTATGATGCTCCTAAAAAAGCCTGAGTCATCAAAAGAATCTAAGAAAAATTTTATACTTCAAAAGCTTGCATCATCTACAGATAAAAAAGGTAAATCAATCATATTGAGTTTTGTAGTTATTGCTTTGATTTCAATTTCTGGTTTGAGCAAGCTCTCTGTAGAAAATAGCTTTATAAACTATTTCAAAAAAAATACTGAAATATATCAAGGTCTAAATTTTATTGATAAAGAGTTAGGTGGAACCATACCACTTGAAATAGTCTTTAATGATTTAGCAAGTGCGTATTGGGCTGATGCAAGCTTACGAGAGGAATTTCATGAACTTCATAACTATCTAGATCAGATCTCAAGTATTGGAAAAGTTCTCTCAATTGATACATTCATGCAAGTTCTCAAAGAGTCAAATGATGGCAAAGCGCCTAATGGTTTTTTGCTGGTTTTGGGTAAAAATAATATGCCAGATTTTGCTAAATCTCAGGTATTAAAGCCACATATCTCTGACGAGACAGATCAAATACGAATTGTTGCTAGAGTGAAAGAAACAACGACTGACCTTGAAAGAAACCAGCTAATAGTGGACATTAAGAAATCATTGGTTGAAAATTTTTACTTTGATGAAAATGATTTTTATTTCACTGGGACCTTTTCACTTTACAACAATCTGCTTCAGAGTTTATTTTCATCGCAAATAAAAACTATCTTTACTGTCTTTACAATTATTTTTGTACTCTTTTTAATTGTTTTCAGATCTGTTTCTATTGCCCTTATAGCTGTCATTCCAAATATCCTTCCATCACTTATAATTTTGGGATTGATGGGTTTAGTGGGAATACCACTTGATATTATGACCATTACCATAGCAGCAATTGCAATCGGGATTGGAATCGATAATGCTATTCACTATATCAGCAGATTTAAATCTGAGCTATTGTTAGACGGTGACTTTGTTTCGTCCATGTATAGAGCCCATAACTCAATCGGCGTGTCTATGTTTTATACGGCAGCGACAGTTGCAATTGGATTTCTTGTATTAATATTATCACATTTCATTCCAAGTATTTATTTTGGAATCTTTATGGCTATAGCAATGCTCAGTGCAGTAATCGTTAATCTCACTTTACTCCCAAAATTACTAATTATTTTTAAACCAAGGATGAATAAGAAAGTCTTATAAAATAAAAAACCCCGCCTCGAATAAGAGTGCGGGGTTAGTCTACTATTAAAAGGAGAAATAAGTTAAATATAGTAGTTTTTAACTTGTGGGAAATTATATATAAAAATAGTTTTTATATTTTTATATTTTGTGTCTTTTTGTAACAATTAATTATGTCGAACGATTATCAATTTGATGTTCTTATTATTGGCTCAGGAGCAGCAGGTTTGATGAGTGCAATTCAGCTCTCTGATAACCTGTCTATTGCAGTTATCGCAAAGGATAAAATACTAGAGGGTTCATCTTATTATGCTCAAGGAGGAATATCTGCTGTACTGAATCCAGACGATAGTTTTGAGTCACATATAACTGACACTATCAATACTGGATTTCATCTTGGAAACGAAACTAGCATAAGGTTTATGGTTGAACAGGCTCCTCAGGCTATCAATGACCTAGAAAAGACTGGCGTTAAATTCTCAAATATTGATAATAAATACGACCTGACTACTGAAGGTGGGCACAGTTCAAACAGAGTTGCACATGTCGCAGACAAAACAGGCCAGTCTATTCAAATTAATCTGTTAGCACAGGCGAAGAAGCATACAAATATTAAGCTGTTTGAAGAATATGTAGCAGTTGACCTCGTAGTTAAAGAAAAAATATGTTCTGGCGCATATGTTCTAAATAAAGACTCTAAAGAAATACTAACCTTTAGTTCAAAGAAAACTATTTTAGCAACCGGGGGTGCCTCAAAATCATACCTTTATACTTCCAATCCAGACACCTCAACAGGTGATGGCATTGCAATGGCATATAGGGCTGGATGTGAAATAACTAACATGGAATTTACTCAGTTTCATCCTACATGTCTATTTCATCCTCACGCTAAATCTTTTTTAATTTCAGAAACTCTCAGAGGCGAAGGCGCAAAACTTCTTTTGCCTGATGGCCAGGAATTCATGCATAAATATGATGACCGTCTTGAGCTTGCACCTAGAGATATTGTTGCAAGAGCGATTGACAATGAAATGAAGGTTCATGGATTTGATTGTGTTTATTTAGATTTCTCCTTTAAAGATGCAGAATGGATTAAATCTCGCTTCCCAACAATTACTCAACGCTGCAGTGAACTTGGAATTGATATATCTACAGAAGCTCTACCTGTTGTTCCTGCTGCACATTACACTTGTGGCGGTATCAATACAAACATATATGCACAAACTGACATATCCAACCTTTACGCTGTAGGTGAAGTAGCCCATACAGGCGTTCATGGAGCTAACAGAATGGCCAGCAATTCATTACTCGAGTGTATTGTTTTTGCAAAATCTTGTGCTCAAGATATCAATGAATCTTCACTTGATAAGGCATCTCAAGTCATTCCTAAGTGGGATGACTCAAGAGTAGCACCCTCCAAAGAAAAAGTAGTAATAGCCCACTTATGGCATGAAATTAGACTCATTATGTGGAATTTTGTTGGAATTGTTCGTAGCAACAATCGTCTTAAATCAGCCTACTTGAAGATTCAACAAATAAACAAAGAGGTTGATGAGTACTATCAGGTTTATACAGTAACAGAAGACTTGATAGAACTGAGAAACTTGGTTCAAACATCTAAAATTATTGTAGAATCTGCCCTTTCTAGAAAAGAAAGCAGGGGATTACACTTTAATCAAGACTATCCAAAACAACTAAAAGAAACAAAGAATACAGTAATTACTAAATCATGATATTAGAAATCTTAAAATATCCCGATAAACGTCTGAGAACTATTGCAAAGCCAGTTCAAGAGGTCAATAGTGAAATTAAAAAACAAGTCAAGGATATGTTTGAGACTATGTATGACGCTCCCGGAATTGGACTTGCTGCTACTCAGGTCAATTTTCATCAACGACTCATCGTTATAGATATCTCTGAAGAATGCAATCAGCCACTATGTCTAATCAATCCTGAGATTATTGAAAAGAGTGGAGAGATTGAATATGAAGAGGGGTGTCTGTCTGTACCCAATTACTATGAAAACGTTAAAAGAGCTAATCAGATTAAGGTCAGTGCTTTGAATGAACTTGGTCAACCATTTGAGATTGATGCAGATGAAACGCTTGCCGTTTGTATTCAACACGAAATGGATCATCTGAACGGAATATTATTTGTAGACCATTTGTCAAAGCTTAAGCAAAAAAGACTCAAAAAGAAAGCTGAAAAGCAATCCAAAAAACTCTAAATTAGTGAACATAGGTAAATACAAACTCAATTCAAAAGTTTTGCTTGCGCCAATGGCAGGCACGAGTGATAAACCCTTCAGGATGATTTGTAAGGAGCAAGGCGCAGGACTTACAACCTCAGAAATGGTGGTCATTCAAAGTCACCTAATGAACTCAAATAAATCAAAGCATCGCTTAGACTTTAGCTCTGAAAAATCTCCTATTAGCGTTCAGATAGCAGGGTCCGCGGCAGATGAATTAGCTAACTCTGCTAAAAAAGCACTTGAATTTGGAGCAGAAATTGTTGACATTAATATGGGTTGCCCAGCAAAAAAAGTTTGCAATAAGGCTGCTGGATCTGCCCTTATGCAAAATGAAAAATTAGTTGAAGATATTATTAAATCTGTAGTCAATGCTGTAGAGGTTCCAGTTACACTAAAAATGAGAACGGGCTGGAATGATGAAAATAAGAACGCGCCAACCATTGCTAAAATTGCTGAAGATAATGGAATCCAAATGATAACAATTCATGGAAGAACTAGAACACAGAAGTTTAAGGGTGATGCTGAATTCAGTACTATTAAAAAAATTGTAAATCAAGCATCAATCCCTGTTGTTGCAAATGGCGATATTGATTCTCCAAATAAGGCTAAAGATATTCTAGACTTTACTGGAGCTGATGCAGTTATGCTGGGTAGAGCGACGCAAGGAAACCCATGGCTCATTAAGCAGATCAATGAATTTTTAACAAAAGGAAGTAACTCTGAAGAGCCTCCTCTTGAAAAAAAAATACCACAAATCTTAAGGCACATTAATCAGATTCATGATTTTTATGGGAATAAAATGGGAACACAGCTTTCCAGAAAGCATATTTTTTGGTATTCTATGCACCTTGACCGTGAAAAAGGCAAAGCCTTTTGGCCAAACATTAACAGGGTGACGAATCACTCTGAGCAATATTCAAAATTTCATGATTTTTTGTATTCGATATGAAACAAAGGGGTATACAGGATTGCATCAAAGATAATCTTGAGAAGTATTTCTCTGACTTGAATGGTGAATCATCGAATGGTGTTTTTAAGATGGTTACTCAACAAGCTGAGTCTGCAACGATTAAGTTTGTTCTTGATAAGGTCAACCAAAATCAAAGTGAAGCAGCTAGGATTCTTGGCATAAATCGTGCCACCCTTAAGAAAAAAGCAAGCCTTTACAACCTTTAAGAGTCTATAATTTAACTCTTAAGTTTCTGCACCAAGAAAATCCTAAAAAATGTCAATTAAAAGAGCTTTAATAAGTGTTTCTGATAAATCTGGAATCACTGAATTTGCAAAAAAGCTATCATCACTTAACATAGAAATAATATCGACGGGTGGAACCGCAAAACTACTTCAAGACAGCAACATCCCTGTAACTGAGGTGTCAGATTTTACGGGTTACCCAGAAATGATGGCCGGAAGAGTCAAAACCCTCAACCCAAAAATTCATGGCGGCATCTTAGCTAGAAGAGGTCAAGATGAGAAGGTTATGATTAAAAATGGAATAAAACCAATCGACCTTGTAGTAGTCAATTTGTATCCATTCCAAGAAACAATTAAAAACCCTAAATCTACTGAGGAAGACGCAATCGAAAATATCGATATTGGTGGACCAGCAATGTTACGCTCAAGTGCAAAAAATCACATCTCAGTAACTGTTGTTGTTGATAGTGAAGATTATCAGTCAGTTTTAGATGAAATAACTCAGAATGGAGACACAACCCTTCCAATGAGAAAGTCCCTAGCAATGAAAACCTTTGAGCACACAGCGCAATATGACGGCGCTATAGCAAACTATCTTGGAAGAATGGATGATGGGTTTTCAAACACAATAAATCTCCAATTTATTAAGTCTCAAACAATGCGATATGGAGAAAACCCTCATCAAAGTGCGGCCTTTTATAAAGAAAAAAGTCTGTTTGAAGTATCTGTTTCTTCGAGTCATCAAATCCAAGGAAAGCCCCTTTCATATAATAATTTGGCAGATGCCGATGCAGCACTAGAATGTGTGCGAGCTTTTGAAGAGCCAAGCTGCGTAATTATTAAGCATGCAAACCCATGTGGAGTTGCCACAAGAACAAATTTATATGAAGCCTATCAGAGTGCTTACCTCACAGACCCAACATCTGCCTTTGGGGGAATTATAGCCTTTAATCGCGAATTAGATAAAGAGACCGCTCAAAGTATAATTGAACAGCAATTCGTCGAAGTAATCATAGCACCAAAGATTAATGACAGCGCGAAAACTGCTTTACTTAGCAAGGAGAATGTTAGAGTTCTTGAGTGTGGGGATCTAAAGAAAGCTCAACCAGCATTTGATTATAAAAAAATATCTGGTGGACTGCTCATTCAAGATAAAGACTTAATCACTCTCAACTCTGATGATATGAAGTGCGTCTCTTCATTACAACCGTCAGACTCTCAGATGAAGGATTTATTGTTTGCATGGAAAGTTGCAAAGTATGTCAAGTCCAACGCTATTGTTTATGCTAAAAATCAAATGACGATTGGAGTCGGCGCTGGTCAAATGTCCAGAGTTTATTCAGCTAAAATTGCAGGTATCAAAGCTGCAGATGAAAATCTAGAGGTTAAAGGTTCAGTGATGGCTTCAGATGCATTTTTTCCGTTTAGAGATGGAATAGATGCAGCCGCTCAAGCTGGAATCAAGGCAATCATTCACCCAGGCGGATCCATGCGAGACGATGAAGTAATTGCAGCAGCCAATGAGCATGGAATCGCAATGATATTTACTGGGATGCGTCATTTTAAACATTAAGATTATCTAGAAGATTATTGATATGATAAAAACAGCAGGTGAGTTAATAACTCGAGCTCAGAAACAAATCGATTGCGTAAATCCGGTTGAAGCTAGAGCTTTATATGATAATTCTAATGATGCCGTGATTGTTGATGTCCGTGAATCCAAAAATTATGATGAGTCTAGCCTCAATAATTCGATTAATATTCCTAGAGGACTCATAGAAATGTTAATTGAAAAGAATTGCCAAAATTCCGACACATTAATTTTAACTCACTGTGCTGGAGGCGGTCGTGCTTCGCTTGCAGCTCTTACTTTGCAGCAGATGGGTTATTCAAATGTACACGCGATAACAGCAACTTTTGCTGAGATCAAAGAGGAATTCGACTAGCTTATCTAGCTTTACAAAAATAGAAATTTAAGATGATTGTTAATCTTATAAGAAAAAATTTCTTAATATCTAAGAGATAGACAACTTAATCCACCATCAAGCTTTTTAAACTCAGACACATCAACCTCTAGTACATTGTATCCAGCATTGCTGATTTTTTCTTTTGTCAGTGGATATCCCGATGGTATGATGACATTGTCATTAACCCATATGCAGTTTGCAGCATAGCTCTCCGATTCAGGAATTTGAATTTGCTCGAATCCAGAGAAGTCTGGATCATTGATAAATTCACCGCAAACGACAAGCTTGTTATTCTCGAGGTAGGATAACCCAGTCTTTAGATGAAGAACATCTTTAAGGTTTACAGTTGAGCCTGTGAAACCATGTTTACCAAGTATTGCAATTAATTGCTCAGCACCGTGAATATTGGTCCTTTCAGATAAGCCTACATAATAGTGATCACTAACCATCATTATATCCCCTGCTTCTATTGTTCCTGGAGACTCAATAATCTCAAGGTTATTGAATTGACTTTCTAAAATAGCAGTCATTTGTTTAACTTCGCCCCTTCTTGACTCAGCTCCTGGACGAGTCATGATTGCGCAATTCGGCGTAATTAAAGCAACATCTTCAACAAACGTAGAATCAGGATAGTCCTCGCAGGGCTCTAGAACAGTGACTTTTAGACCGCAGAATTTAAGAACTTCTATATATGCTTGGTGCTGAATTATTGCTTGAGAATATTTTGGTGTGCCAAGATGTTTAGAATCGGTTAAGCCATTGACTAGGCTTTTTCCAGGGGTCCTAACAATCGCCTTAGAGAACATAAAACAAACTCTTCAAAACTAATTACTTGAGTATTGAGCGAACTAACTCCACCCAGTAGCTACTCCCAATAGAGAGAATCTCATCATTAAAGTCGTAACTAGTGTTGTGAAGCATACAGCCGCCCTCCGGACTATCTTCTGGAACCAATCCATTTCCAATCCAGATATAAGCGCCCTCTAATACATTCAGTAAAAATGAAAAATCTTCAGAGCCCATACTCGGCATTTCATTTCTTAAAACGTTGTCACTACCTACAACTAGATTTGCAGCATTTGCACAGAGCTTTGCGTGCTTCGGTGTATTGACCGTCGCAGGATAACTCGGCACTGAACTGAATTCTGCCTTAGCACCCATTGAATCACAAATGCCTTCAGCTATTTCCTTGATTCTTTCCTTGACTGATTCGCCCACTTCAGATTTAAAGTATCTAAGTGAACCCGTTAAGTTCATTTCGTTTGGAATGACATTAGATACGAAACCTGCGTCAACCATAGTAACACTAACTACCGCTGAATCTAGAGGAGCAACACTCCTTGAGACGACACTTTGGATAGCTGTAATAACTTGAGCACCTATCACAATTGGATCTACGCACTGGTCAGGCATTGCGGCGTGACCACCCTTACCTTTAATTGTAATATTGAGTGTCTCATTAGCAGCCATGACTGCATGATCATGGACAGCAAACTTTCCTTCAGCAAGACCAGGCCAATTATGCATACCATAAACCGCGTCACAAGGAAACTTTTCAAAAATGCCTTCCTCAACCATTACACGGCCACCGCCACCGCCCTCTTCAGCCGGCTGAAAAATACAATGCACAGTTCCAGCAAAATTATTGTTCTCTTTTAAGTAAACAGCCGCCCCTAAAAGCATAGTTGAATGGCCGTCATGGCCACAAGCATGCATTTTCCCATCATGAACTGATTTATGACTAAACTCATTCTTCTCTTGAATTGGAAGTGCATCCATGTCCGCACGAAGACCTATTGCTTTGCCTTTTTTTGTCCCATGAATAGTGGCAACTATGCCTGTAACAGCAAGTCCTCGATGCATTTCAATGTTGTGCGATTCCAGTACTGAGGCTATATAGTCACTCGTCATCTCTTCTTTGAAGCTTAACTCAGGATGCTTATGAATATGGTGACGCCAAGTCACCATTTGTTCATGAAGCTGAGAATTTTTAGTGATGAGTGACATTTTTATATTATGACCTCAAGCATTCATTCATTGGATCAAAAGGCGACTCATCAATGACAATTGATTTATATTTTTCACCTAATATTTCAATTTCAAGCTCTGTACCAATCGCAGTAAGATCTTTCCTAACAATACCAAGCGCTAGAGACTTACCACATCGCCAACCGTAGCCTCCTGAAGTTCCTCTTCCGACGACCTTGCCATCCTTATAAATTGCCTCAGAGCCACGCGCATCAGCATCGGTTACTCCCAACACCTCCAAAGTAACAAAACCATTAGTAGCCCCCCGCTCCTGCCAATCACTTAAAGCTTCTTTACCAATAAAATCATTTTCTTTATCAAGTCTAACGAATCGATCAAGTCCAGACTCATAAGCAGAATACTCTATTGACATTTCTCGAGGTATTAATCGATAGGACTTTTCAAGGCGCATACTGTCCATTGCACGAATACCAAAAGGTTTGATATCAAATTCTTCCCCAGCCTGCATTACTTGATCAAATATGTAGTTTTGCATCTCGATTGGATGATGAAGCTCCCAACCTAACTCTCCCACAAAGTTAACTCGAAGCGCTTCCGCCGTTGCATATCCAACGTTTATTTTTTTTCCAGTTAGCCACTTAAAATTTTCATTAGATAAATCTGTATCAGTCAACTTTTGAAGTAGATCGCGAGACCTAGGTCCAGCGATAACTAAAACGCCGGTTTGAGTTGTTACTCGCTGAATACTAACACTACCATCATTTGGAGCAAGCTTAAATAGATAGTCATGGTCATGCGTTTCAAATGCTCCAGCAGAGACCAGATAATAGCTTTGGGGACCAGTCTTATAAACAGTAAATTCAGCTCTTACTCCACCATTGAGTGATAGCATATGAACTAGGCTAATTCTACCAATAGTCTGAGGCATCTTATTAGCAAAAATAGACTCTAGCCATTCCTCTGCTCCAGGGCCTTTTACGACGCATTTAGCAAAAGCAGACATATCAAGAAGTCCAACTTTTTCATTAACATGCTTGCATTCATTGCCGACATGCTCAAAGTAGTTTGAGCGTCTAAATGAGTTCTTCTCAACAATACGACCATCCTCGAGTGCTTTTGAATGGTTTTTATTTAAGAATACTTTTTCAGGGTCCTCTTGATTTAACTCTTCAGCACTCAAAGAATAATCCAGACTTGGCATAAACCAATTTGGACGCTCCCAACCATAGACCGATCCAAACACTGCGCCTAAAGCTTTCATTCGATCGTAGCACGGGGCAGTTTTAAGTGGTCTAGCAGCACTCCTCTCTTCGTCTGGGTAGTGTGTCGTAAAAACGTTTGCGTAGGCTTCCTCATTTTTTTCTCTTAAGTAACCCCTAGTTGCATATGGTCCAAAACGGCGCGGATCAACGCCCATCATATCAACCGTAGGCTCTCCATCAACAATCCATTCTGCTAACTGCCAACCAGCTCCGCCAGCTGCAGTTATGCCAAAACTATGTCCTTCGTTAAGCCAGAAGTTTTTTAGACTTGGTGCTGGCCCAACGATAGGGTTTCCATCAGGCGTATATGCAATAGCGCCATTATAAATATCTTTAATCCCTACTTCACCAAAGGCAGGAACACGACTAATGCAGCGGTCAATGTGCGGCATAATACGGTCCAATTCACCATTAAACAATTCATATTGGCAGTCTTTACTTGGGCCATCAACATAACAAGCTGGAGCTCCTTTTTCATAGATACCAAGAATCATCCCTCCAGCCTCTTCTCGCAAATAATAGGCAGAGTCAGATTCACGAAGAACTGCCATCTCAGGTAATCCTTGCTTTTTTCTCTCCATGATTTCTGGATGCTGCTCTGTAACCAGAAATTGATGTTCAACCGGAATAACGGGGACATCAAGCCCGACCATTTCTCCAGTTTTTCGCGCAAAACTTCCCGTACAGGATACGACATGTTGACATGAAATATCACCTTTATCTGTGGACACAACCCAACTCAAATCTTTTTGCTGCTGGATACCTTCTACTAGAGTATGTTCGTATATTTCAGCGCCCCTATTTCTTGCACCCTTGCAAAGAGCCTGAGTTAAATCTGCTGGCTGAATATAGCCGTCATCAGGATGCTGAATAGCGCCAACTAAACCCTCAGTATTACAAAGTGGCCAAACCTCTTTCACTTCATCAGGCGTTAAAAATTTAACATCAACACCGACCGTACTGCCGACACCTGAATAATACTTGTACTCATCCATTCTATCTTGAGAATTAGCCAGACGGATATTTGAAACCACGCTAAAACCGACGTTCATTCCAGTCTCTTTCTCTAGCTCATGATAGAAGTCAACAGAGTATTGGTGAAGTTTTCCTACTGAATAGCTCATATTGAACAATGGTAGAAGCCCAGCGGCATGCCAAGTCGAACCTGACGTCAGATCTTTGCGCTCAACTAAAACTACGTCAGTCCAACCTTTTTTTGCTAAATGATAAAGTGTTCCAGCTCCTACAACACCTCCACCGATGACAACTACTTGCGCTTTATTTTTCATTACTTCTCCAATACAAAGTCAAACTTAAAAAACGTGAATTATATACCTAAATTATAGCAATTACATCAATAACTTAATGGTAGAATTTTTCGAAATCTATTTACTTAATGATTTAGTATTTTCTTGGAGAATTAAATGAAGCTGACTGTAATTAAATGGCGCGATATACCAACACAAGTAATGATAAAAAAAAGCAGAAAAGAAGTTGAAAAAGTTCAGCTTGATAATCGCTTTATGGAGGCCGTTGACTCTGCGGCAACGGTTGGAGACTCAACAGATGCTGATGCATATCTTACAGATTGGCACAATGAAGTCACTGAAATTGAGGATGGCGACTTAAAAGGACCAGTTGAGCAAAAAGCTGCAGAGCTTGAGGCAGAGTTTACCGACGAAATACTTCTGAGTTATGTTAATAATTCTGGTTACAAACCTTGAGTTAGGCTGTATATCTTCCGTGCAGAAATTTCAGAGTTTCTCTAACTTTTGTTTCTTTTAGAAGGTACCTGATGATGGTATCTGGCGAATCTAGTAATTCAGCATAGTCCAGTTCAGCGGGTTTTTTTGAAACCTTGTTATTAAAGACAACAGAGATAGTTGCCCAGTGTCTACTTAGCTTATAAAAACCAAGTTTCTCTTCAAGTTGGGCCAACTTATCACTCAAATATACGTCATCATTGAGCAGGAGTCTTTTTGAATCAATATTGACAACACCATTAACATGACTCGCAGCTTTATGTTCGAGAGCAAACTCAATCAAGACCATACTTTCACGATGTGCAATAGCAACTACTTCCTCTTTTTTAGTGTCATCGTGATGAATTAGCGTACCTTCAATCTCATTAAAGTTATTCTTTGCAATAATGGGAGTTTTAGTTTTTAAAGAAGCTTTAATGGCCCTTGGATGAATCACTCTAGAGCCCTCATCCGCCATAGCAAGCATCTGATTAACACTGATAGACTCTAGGTAACTTGAACCCTCAACCTGTCTCGGGTCACAATTTGCAATTCCATCAACATCAGAGAAAATTTCCACTTTTTCAGCGCCCAAGGCAGACGCAAGAGCAACAGCCGAAGTATCACTTCCTCCGCGACCAAGGGTACGAATATCTCCTTTATCATTGACTCCTTGAAAGCCTGCTACCACAGCAATAAATCCATTATCAAGCGCTTCAACAATTCGTGATGGATTAATCTCTAAAATTTCAGCATTTCCAGCATTGTCATCTGTCAGAATTCCTGATTGCCTTCCATTAAAAGATTCTGCTGGCATTCCGTTGTGACTCAAAAGGTGAGAAAAATAGGCAGAACTCAGCGTCTCTCCAACGCTCATTACAAGATCTAACTCCCTAGGATTAATGTTGTGTCCTACGTCCCTTAGAAGGGCTACCAGTGTATCTGTAGCGTATGGCTCGCCTTTTCGTCCCATAGCAGAAACGACAACCACAATCCTTTCTCCAGACTTGTGGTAGCGTTTAATATGCTGTAAAGCATGTGCACGACAATCCTCATCTCTGAGACTCGTGCCCCCAAATTTCATAACTATAGGTGCCAAATTTTTCGCCATTAAGTTGTTAAAAAATGCGCCATTATAGTCTTTTCAGGGCTACATAGCAAATTTGAATTGGTAAAAGCAGATGAATGATTTTTGAAAATTCAATATTAAATATTGAATGTTTGTTTAATTCCGTCGAGAATAAAATCAACTGAAACCATTATCAAAAGAATGCCCATCAATCTTTCAATGGCGATTAGTGCTCTATTTCCTAATTTTCTTCCCAAAACTTCAGATGAAATAAGTATAACTCCTGCTATAAAACAGGCCACAACTACAACTAGAGTCCATTCAAGCCATCTATTCGGTTCTTGTGCCATAAACAAAATGACTGCTGCAATTGCAGAGGGGCCTGCAAGCATAGGTATAGCGAGTGGAACAATAAGAGGCTCTGTTGCCTCGTTGTGACTAAACATTGGCTTAGTGCCTGGGAAAATCATTCTTATAGCAATTATAAACAGTATGATACCCCCAGCAATTCCAAGCGAGGATTGTTCTATTTCTAGCATTTGAAGTATGTACCTACCAATAAACATAAAAAATAATAAAATTGATAGGGCGATTAATAATTCCCGGATAATAATTATTCTTCTTCTATTAGCTGGGATATTTTTAAGAATACTCAGAAATACAGGCACATTGCCTATGGGATCCATAATAATTATCAGTAATAAAATTGCAGATAAAACAGTCACTTAAATCACCAAATTTACAAATTGAAAAAGTGGATTTTATAGTAATAGGTTATTAATAAAGCGATATTTAATAATATCTTTAGTCTAGGGTGGTTCACTTAATTTCAAAGAAAAGAAGAAATTTCATTGCAAACAAATCTTCAAAAGGTGATAATTAATTCATCTGTTGTGTTCGTGCTTGATTTATTTCCCTGAGCCGAACAAGTATAGAAAAGGAGATGAGATTGGTTGCTATTGTGTAAGCCTACCTTGAAGTGGGAAACCTACGGTAAACATCGAACTTCCGCCTTGAACCAGAATGGTTCAGGACCATGTCAACACGGCACAGCGGACCCTTCACTCGTATATGAATTATTCATTCTTTCATTTTTTCTACTGCTAAAATTAGAACACATTGCAAAACAATTAGTCATGAAAGAACTTCGTAAGAAACTTAGAGAAATCAGAAGGTCAATTGACCAACCCTCAAGAAAAAAGAAAGGTAAACAACTTCTCTATCAGTGCCAGAAAAATGCAATTTTTCGAAATGCAAAGCATGTCGCAATATTCATTCCAAATGATGGGGAGATTGAAACAGAGAACACAATAAATTTTTTAATCCATCAAGGCTATTTTGTCTACTTGCCAATTCTTGTTGGTGAAAAATTAAAGTTTGCAAAGATAGGAAAACTCTTCAAAAAAAATAGGTTTGGTATTGAAGAGCCCCTCTTTACTCCTCTTTTAGGGGCCCACCGAATGGACCTCATTCTTATGCCGCTAGTTGGCTTTGATAAACAAAAAAATCGCCTTGGGATGGGCGGAGGCTTTTATGACAAAACTCTGAGTTTCCATAGAAAATTAAAGGGATTTAGAGTTCCTAAACTATTTGGATTAGCGTTCGATGTTCAAGAGGTAAGCCGCCTTGAATCGCAGCCTTGGGATGTCCCTGTTGACGGAATAGTCACTCCAACACGATTTATTAACTAGCTAGTTTTCTTTGCCCTACCCAGAGCCTGTCTTTGAAATAAAGATTTCAGCATAGGAGTTTCATCAATTAAATTCATTCCATAGCCGCGAATCCATCTTAATGGCTCATTATTTTCTTTATAGATCCAATCAAGGCCTGTCATTGTTTTGGACATAACTTCGTTATCAAGTCTTCTTGCTCTTGCATACTTTCTGAGAACAAGAAAGTCACCTATTTCCTCCTGACTTTGATTCTTTAGTTGATCGCTAAGCTCCATGACATCAGCAAAACCTAGATTAACTCCCTGGCCTGCCAAAGGATGAATATTATGGGCTGCATCACCAATCAGCGCAAGGCTTTGACGAACATAGTCTTTCGCACTTCTTGAGATGAGAGGGAAATACTGTCTAGGGCTCTCAACTTCCAGAGATCCAAACCGATACTCTGAGGCCTCTGACAACAGTTTGTTAAATTGTTGATTTTCTAAGTTTTCCAGTTTAGAGGCTAATGCATCCTGACAAGACCATACAATGGATGCCTGATTTTCAGATAAAGGCAAGAAAGCAAGAATACTATCAGATAAGAATCTTTGCCACGTCGTTTTCTTGAGTGGCTTTTCAGTAGAAACATTTGCAACTATGGCTTTTTGGTTATAGTCATGCTCCTTAATATCTATATTAACCAAACTTCTAACTTTTGATTGCGGGCCATCTGCACCAATCAAAAGGCTGCAAGATAAAGTTTGGCCATTATCAAGATTTGCCTTGTAACCCAAATCAGACTTAGTTAGCTCTTCTAAACTGGCCTGAATCATGGTGACCTTGGATGAATCAACTCTTTTATAGAGTGCAGATTGAATCAAATCATTCTCAACAATATAGCCTAAGAATTCAATACCTTCATCTTTTGCTTGAAAATTAAGGTGTCCATGAGAATTTTGATCCCATACTTTGGTGGCAACAAAACCATTTTTTCTCTGTATTTCACTCCATACATTGATTGAGCACAAAAAGTCCTTCGAAGTGGGCGTTATAGCACTCACCCTAGTGTGAAAAGTTTTGCTGATTGAGGGGTTACAATTATTTGGGTCAACTACCGCAATACTTAGGTCCATCTTAATGGAGAGTTCAATGGCCAGCGAGAGGCCAATCATACCTCCACCTATAATGACGACATCATGATTATCGATTACCCTTCCCCAGCGATTGTCATTTCATTGATTAATGTTGAACCAACTTTAATATTGCTTCTTGAGTCAATATCATTCCCTACATAGACAATATTCTTTAACATAGTCTTTAGGTTGCCAGCAATTGTGATGCCGGATACTGGGTATTGAATTTCTCCGTTATCTACCCAAAAGCCACTTGCCCCTCGAGAATAATCTCCAGTTGTTGCATTGATGCCATGTCCCATTAAATCGGTCACAATAAGGCCTTTCTTCATGTCCTGAGTTAGTTCATCAAGCCCACCATCGTAATTTGATTGAATATGGCAATTGCTGACCCCACCAGCATTTGCAGTTGTCTTTAATCCTAGCTGATTAGCAGAGTATTGACCCATCATGTAGGTAACAACTCTGCCATCCTTAACAAAAAACTGTTTGTTTTTTAAAACGCCATCAAGGTCAAAAGCTCTAGAACCAAGAGTTTTTAACTGAAGAGGGTCTTCATAAATACTGATAGTGTCTGCAAGCACAAATTTATCTATTGAATCTAACAGGAAAGATGTTTTTTTAAATTGTCTTGAGCCGCTGAGCGCTCCCAAAAGTTGAGAAAACAAGCCCGAGGCTTGTCTTGGGATAAATATTACTGGACATTTTTGCGACATTAAATGTTGTGAGCCCAATTTTTTTTGCGCAAATCTAGCTGCTTTTTGACCCACTCTTGATGGACTCATTAAATCACCTGAGTCGAGTGCAATTGAGTATTCAAAAGCGGTTTGCATTTCTGAACCTCTCTTAGCAATTAATGAGCAGTGTAAAGAGTGTTTAGTGTTTTTAATATTTGTTATCAATCCGTTAGAGTTTGCGTAAAAAGTCTCCCCTTCGTAGCTTGATAGTTCAGCCCCATCTGAGTTATCAACTTCGTCTTGCTCGAGTGCAACTTGTTCACACTCTGTGGCTATATCAATGCTCTGTTTAGCATCCAAGCTCCATGGATGATAAAGGTCTAAATCAGGTACATCCCAAGCCATCCTGTCTTTTGGAGCGAGTCCATTGAATGGATCTGCTTGAGTATATTTAGCTATCATGCATGCAGAATCAATAGCTTTTTTTAAACTATCCTTACTGAGATCAACACTCGTTGCTTGGCCTTTGCTTTTACCAAAATACACATTGACATCAAAGCTAGTATCTAAATGATATTGCAAAGTTTCAACTTTAGACAAGCGGACTGCAGTTGAGACACCAGAACTCTTGCCAACTGAAAACTCAAAGTCGGTTGCTTTGTTTTTCTTAATTAAATCGATAACTAATTGTGTTGTTTGTTCTAATGGATTCATACAGAAGAATTATACTAAGTGATTAAAAACAATTAAAGCTTCAATAGCAGCTTTATTTACCTTTGGGTTTATCTTCTTTAGCTTGATGTTGAACCTCTAGGAGATGAAGCCTGCGGTTATCAGTTTTTAAGACCTTGAATTGGAATCCATGAAGATTAATCTCACTCATTTGCTCTGGTAAGTAGCTGAAGCCTGAAATCACTAAACCAGCAACTGTGTCATAATCTTCACTCGTAATGTTAGAGTCAAAAAAATCATTGAATTCTGTTAGAGTTGTGTTGGCTTGTAGCAAGTAGCGACCGTCTCCATAGTCGATAATATTATCTTCCTCCTTGTCGTGTTCATCCTCTATCTCACCCACAATTTGTTCAATAACATCCTCGAGTGTAACTAATCCTGCAATCTCGCCATACTCATCAAGTACGATCGCCATGTGTGATTTGTTTTGCTGAAATTCTCTCAATAGAGAGCCCAGCGGTTTGCTTTCAGGAACAGACAAAGCATCTCTGAGATACTCTCTATAGTTGAACTCATCGTCTTCATGATGCGCTAAATGTGACAGTAAATCCTTAGCTAAAACGACACCTAGTATCGAGTCTTGCTCTTCATTATGAATAGGGAAGCGTGAATGTGAAGAGGTCACCATAATCTGAAGTAGACTTTTAGTGGTCGCCTCTGAATTAATCATAATCATCTTTGAGCGAGGAACCATAACATCTCGCACCTTTAGGCTTTCAACTTGCAAGGCGCCCTCAATAACTGATCTACTATAGGGATCAATTACAAGGTTTTCTTCAGCCTCTTCTAGGGCTTGCATGAGTTGGGCTCTGGGCTTTAAAGTTTTAGGAAAAAACTTGTCAAATAACTTGGATAGAAATGATCTACTCGGAGGTTTGTCTTCGCTCATATAGTTATACAATGTGTTATTGGTTATCTATTTTACCTTGAATTAGGCATTTTTATTACTTTGCATTACTTTGCCCTTAGCCGCTCTCTCTTTACGCACTATTTTTGGATCAGCAATGAGTGGTCGATAAATCTCTACTCTATCTTTTTCTCTTAGAACTGTATCAAGGGTTGCAAATTTTGAAAAAATTCCTACTCGGTCCTTTGACAAATCAATCTGCTTGTAATGCTCTAGAATGCCTGAAGCATCTATAGCATCTTTCAGAGTTGAACCCTCTTCAACCTCAATACTGATAAGGCTTTGTTTGTCAGCTAGAGCATATGCAACTTCAACTATCATAAAAATCACTCATTGATTGGGCATCTTTAAAGTTGAGCTGCCCCTCATAAATTGCACGACCAGTGATAGCCCCAATGATTCCATGGTGAGCATTTTTAAGAAGTGCAGCAATATCATCCAGATTGGTTATACCGCCAGATGCAATGATTGGGATTGAGGTTTTATCTGCCAGACTTGCAGTGGCTTCAAAATTAACACCTTGCATCATCCCGTCTCTAGCAATATCCGTATAGATAATCGAACTGACTCCGTACTGTTCATATTTTTTGGCTAATTCTGCAACATTAATGTCTGTTTGCTTTGCCCAACCATCGGTCGCAACAAGGCCGTTATTCGCATCCAACCCCACAATAATTTTGTTTGGAAACTCAAGACAAAGCTGTTCTACAAAATCTGGATTCTCAACAGCCATGGTTCCAATAATTAGGTAACTGATCCCTGCTTCAATATAGGCATTCGCGGTCTTGAGATCACGAATACCGCCACCAATTTGAACAGGGAGACCTGGGAAGGATTTGGTGATGTCATTGACGCAGTCTGCATTGATAGGTCTACCCTCAAATGCACCATTAAGATCTACCAAATGGAGTCTTCTTGCTCCCTCATTAACCCACTTAGCAGCCATCTCTGTTGGGTTATTTGAAAATACAGTCGTGTCCTCCATAACACCTTTACGGAGTCTCACGCATTGGCCATCTTTTAAGTCAATCGCAGGGATAATAATCATAAAACCTTAATTTGTTGATCACTTCAATATACATCATTCATTATACTCTATGCCCTTTGGGCTCGAATGAGATAAGCGTTGGGTATTCCGCTAGACAGGAAGAAGCTCTTCAAGGCTCCATCGAGGCTTAATAGAGATCTCATAGTTTTCATTAGACTGCCCTGCAAGAAATCTATAGTGCCCTGCTAGTGCAATCATAGCACCGTTATCAGTACAAAAGTTAAGCGCCGGATAAAAAACACTGACATCGTTTTCCTCGCCCATCTGGTCTAAAGATTCACGCAGCGAAAGGTTTGCGCTTACCCCTCCAGAGACCACTAAAGTATTAAATCCAGTCTGTTTGAGCGCCCTCTTGCATTTGATTGTTAATGTTTCCGTAGCTGCAACTTCGAAAGCTTTTGCAATGTTAGCCTTTTCATTAGGAAAATCAATAAACGTGTTTCTTGCATAAGTTTTTAAACCACTAAAGCTAAAATCTAGGCCTGGTCTATCAGTCATTGGCCTTGGGAAAGTGAATCGGTCTTTGTCACCCTTTTTTGCCAGATTTGCCAGTGCAGGACCGCCAGGGTAGCCTAAACCAAGTATTTTAGCTGTCTTGTCGAACCCCTCACCAACTGCATCATCAAGAGACTCTCCGAGAATCTTATACTGCCCAATCCTAGTAACCTCAACAAGCAATGTGTGTCCGCCAGAAACAAGGAGAGCAACGAATGGAAACTCTGGTTTTTTTGTTTCCAGTAATGGAGCCAATAGGTGCCCCTCCATATGATGAACGCCAAGAGCTGGAATACCGAGTCCCCATGCTAAGCTTTGAGCTATCGAGCTGCCAACCAGGAGTGCACCTGACAAGCCAGGCCCAGCAGTATAACTAACCCCTGTCAAGTCGTTTAATTTAATACCGCTCTCTTTGAGTGCATCCTTAATGAGCGGTATCGCTTTTTGAATATGGTCTCTCGAGGCAAGCTCGGGAACAACACCGCCATACTCTGCATGAAGTTTGACCTGAGAAAAGAGCTTATGAGAGATAAGACCGTCTTTGCTAGTGTAAATTCCGATTCCTGTTTCGTCACAAGAGGACTCAATTCCCAAAGTGATAAGATTTTTTTCAGCCACTCGCCGTCTCACCCAAGTAAACCTTTTTCACTTCTTCGTTTGCCAAAATTTCATCTTTCCCACCTTGAGCAATTATCTTCCCAGAGCTTAAAACATAGGAGTGGTTACAGGTATCTAGCATCTCCCTATAGTTGTGATCCGTAATCAGTATGCCAATTCCTTTGTCTCTTAATTGGTAAATAATTTCCTGAATGTCGCCAACTGAAATTGGGTCAATCCCAGCAAAGGGCTCATCTAGCAGGATGAACTTTGGATCCATAGCCAATGCTCTAGCAATTTCAACTCTTCTTCTCTCACCACCAGAGAGAGTAATACCCATGATATGACGCACATGCTCAACTTTGAATTCTGACAAAAGCTGTTCTAATCGTTCAGGCCTTTTTTTAGGGGAAATTGATTTATTCATTTCCAAAACGGCTAAGATGTTGTCTTGAACACTTAATTTACGAAAAATTGAGGGCTCTTGAGGAAGATAACCGAGCCCAAGTTTAGCTCGTTTATGCATCGGCATATGGCCAATACTTTTGTTATCTAAATTCACCTCTCCTCGGCTAGACCTGACCAGGCCACAGGTGATATAAAAGCAGGTTGTCTTTCCTGCTCCATTGGGACCCAACAAGCCAACAATTTCTCCACCATTGACAGAAAACGAAACATCGTTGACTACCTCACGTCTTGCATATTTTTTATATAGATTTTTTACTTCTAGCTGATGACCTATCATTCAATTTTAATGCCTTTATATTGGTGAACCATCTTACCCTAAATGTACTCAATATGCATGGAGCTATAGAGCTCTTTGACGCCATCTTTTGTTAAAACCTTTAGTGCGCCTTGGTGAGTTATTCCATCAACTTGACCCTGAAACTCAATGTTTGATTCTTTTGATCTAATTCTGACTCCCTTCAACATATCATAATCATCCCAATGCGATAAAAGGTTTGAAAGGCCATTGATTTGGAAGTCCTTCGTTAACATTAAGATGTTATTAATTATTGAGGCTGTTAACTTTTGAAAGTTAGGTAATTGAGTGGTAATTCTAGACAAGTCTATCCATGGCGTATTGATATCATTTTTATCCACCAAACGGAAGTTAAGGCCCACTCCAATTAAGACATATTGTCTTCCTTTATAGAGACTACTTTCCATCAAAATACCAGCCAACTTTTTGTCTCCAAAATATATATCATTTGGCCATTTGATTTTTAGACTATGCAACTGGCACTCTGCTTCAATAGACTTAATTATTGCCAATCCAACAACCAAGCTGAGTCCGTTGAGGTTAGTATTCTTCGTAAAGCTCTCTCGGATAGAAAAAATAATGCTTCCATCTTTTTGTGACACCCAGCCCCTTCCATGCTGACCTTTACCCAGGGTTTGCTCTCTTGTAACACATAACTGTGGCTTATCTGAGTATTTACAACTCGCTAGAAATGAATTGGTACTGTCAATTGTTTCAAAAAAATGACAATCAAAATCATATTCAAGCAAACACTTTAGAGAAGAAAAATGATCCATATGGGTGAGACGGTTTAATAGATTAAATAATAGTTTGTTAAAATATTATTTTCGATTTTACAATAAATAAAATTAACACTCGATTATGAAAGTTGCACTAGGTGTAGAATATTTTGGCAAGAGTTTTCATGGCTGGCAAATTCAGAAGTCTGGACTTAGAACAGTTCAGAGCGTCGTTGAGTCTGCTCTCTCTCAAGTAGCAAATCATCCAGTGCGTGTTTTTTGTAGTGGCAGAACTGATTCTGGAGTCCATGCTTTAGAGCAAGTCATTCATTTTGAAACCGATACAATCCGAACAGACAGGGCTTGGCTTTTTGGTGGCAATGTTAATCTCCCTAGTGACGTCAACTTTAAGTGGGTTAAGACTGTCAGTGATGACTTTCATGCAAGGTTTAGTGCCTTTGCTAGATCCTATAAATACAAGATTCATCACAACCCTGTTAGATCCTCACTGAAGGCCGATTATTACCTCTGGGAACCTAGACCACTAAACATTAATGATATGAAAGAAGCTGCCCGGTTTTTAGTTGGAGAGCATGATTTTTCATGTTTTAGAGGCAGCCTGTGTCAAGCAAAGTCTCCTATAAAAAATATCGAATATATTGAGATTGAGTCATTTGAAGATGAGTTGATACTTAACATCAAAGCAAATGCGTTCCTTCATCACATGGTTCGAAACATAGTTGGAACCCTTTTAAAAATAGGAAGAGGTGAAAAGACTGTTGAATGGATGTCACAGGTTTTAGCCAGCAAGGATCGAAAAAAAGCAGGCCCAACTGCTGAACCTCAAGGATTGTATTTCATCAAGGCCTACTACAAAGAAATCTAATTAAATTATGACGCCATCATCAGTATTGACAACTTGCTCTTCTTCCGAAGTCTTCTCAAGAATGTCTAGCTCTTGCCAAACAAACTTTAAAGCATCCGCCCTAAGATCAAAGAATCGATTTTCTCCAAAACGCTTTTTGAATCCTGATCTAAATAATTCAGCTTCCAATCTTTCTGTTCTGGCAAATAGTATCTCTACGCCCGAATTTGAGCAGGTCTCAACCAAGCCTGCTAATACCTGTTCACCACTTGCGTCAACTTGGACGATAGAGGCAACATCAACTATTATGTACTTCAAGTCATTATTATTTCTTGCGATTAAATCTAGTAGCCTTGTTTCAAAATATGCAGCATTTGCAAAATAAAGCGAGCCACTCCACTTTGCAACCTTAACGTTAGGGCTCACCTCGCCTGATTCGTCAGCAAACCTTGAAGCTATAATCGATCCATGCTCAACCGATAGTTCAGCAAAGTTAGGCTCCATAGTGCGATAAAGAAATAATCCCAAAGACAGAATCACCCCAAAAGCGATTCCGTTCTCTAAGTGAGGCGCAAAAATGAGCGTCATTATGAAAGTCAGTAGGCCGACCAGACCGTCATGCTTTTCAACCTTCCATGCATGCCTCAACGGAGAGAAATGAACCAAGTTAACGACTGCCATTAAAATAATTGCCGCAAGTGTTGCTTGCGGGAGGTGATAGAGCAAGGGTGTCAACCAGATGATTGTTAACCCTACAATGATGGCTGTAACTACAGATGAGAACCCAGTCACCGCACCAGCAGTCAAATTAACCGCTGATCTTGAAAAAGAGCCAGAGACAGCGTAACCTTGAAAGAAACTTGAGGTCACATTAGATAGACCTTGACCAATGAGCTCTTGGTTCACATCCAAACGCTGTTTGGTTGTCGCTGCCATAGACTTAGCAACAGAGATCGCCTCCATGAATCCAATTAATGATATTGTAATGGCATAGATAAAGAGAGTTCCAACAGCATTAAAATCAAAACTTGGCAACTTAAAACTAATTAAACCATCAATATTTATTGAACTAACTATAGCTCCACCCATACCTTGGTAATCAATCAAGAACGATGCAGCAGTTGAAAGCACTGCGACTGTCAAGATTGCTGGCAATCTAGGAAAAAAACGTTGAAATAGTATAATTCCCAATACTCCAGCAATGGCCATCGCTAGAGTTGGAAGATGAGTATAGTAAATTGCCGCCTCAAGGAGTCTGGCAATCGTCTGATAACTTTGATCAGCATTACAAATGGTATGAAGTCCGTTAACATCAACATTTTCAATTCTTTCAATGATTGTTAATGGTTGACATGCCCTTTCCCAATCTGAGTCGTTTGTATTGATCACTCTTATACCAAAAACTTTGGGAAGCTGAGAGGTTCCAATAATAATGGCTGCTGCGTTTGTAAAGCCGGTTACAACTGGAAGAGAAAGGAAGTTAATGACGAAGCCTAGTCGCAGAATTCCCAGCGAAAATTGAAATATGCCTACGATTAAAGCCAATAAGGCTGCATAAACGGCATAGCTCGACGGGTCAGTTACGATTTCGCCAAGGGCTGCCGCTGTTAACAAAGAAACCACAGCAACTGGCCCTGTAGAGAGTTGTCTTGATGAACCCATCATAGCGCCAATCAGTACCGGCAAAAAGGATGCATAAAGGCCGTATTGAGGTCCGAGCCCAGCAAGTTGCGCATAGGCCATTGACTGCGGAATTAAAACAAATGCAACGGTTGCACCTGCCACAACATCGGCTTTAAAAGTCTTTGGGTTACTAAGGTCTTTAATCCATAACAAAAATGGAAATAATCTTGTTATCCAAATCATGAAATATGTTTCTGAAGTTAAGTTTTAATTCACTAATAAGTGTACCTAACTAGAGCAGTTAAACACAGATTTTTTTACTTCAGATTAAAAATCTTTGTCCCAGTCAACCAAAATTTTTTTATTTTTTGAGTCGATAGAAACTAAAAAGGGCTTAATATATGGGATCCAGTGCTCCTTTTTACCTTTAACCACTAAAACACTGTTTGCCCCTGTCTCCACAAAATAATCTACCATGCCGAGTTTTTCTTGGTCTTCATTAATGACATCAAATCCAATCAACTCATGCCAATAGTATTCGCCCTGTTGAAGCTCAGGGAGTTGACCTTTGTCTATATAAATATCTTGGCCAATATATTTTTGAGAGTCCTCACGATTATCTACCCCTTTAATATGAGCGACAATTGTTTTAGACTGTTCCCGCCCATCAGTAATATCAATGGTTTGAAAATTTCCATCAACCTTGATAGACCAGGGCGAATAGTTAAGAATATTAGTCCTGGGATGGGTGTATGAGAATACTTTTAACCAGCCCTGTAAACCAAAAAAGCCATTAATCTTTCCGACTAACAGCTTTTTATCGTTTTCTTGAGGTGCTGATGACACCAAATTATTTTTCTTCAGACTCTTCAGCTGGCTTTTCTTCTGCTGCGGCTTCTTCTGCTGGAGCTTCTGCTGCGGCTTCTTCTGCTGGAGCTTCTGCTGCGGCTTCTTCTGCTGGAGCTTCTGCTGCGGCTTCTTCTGCAGCCAAAGCCGCTGCTGCTTCAGCAGCTTCCTTAGCCTCTAAGTCTGCCTTTGCTTTCTCTTCAGCAGCAATCTTTTTAGCCTTTTCATCGGCCTTCGCTGCTTGCTTTGCTAATTGCTTTTCACGAATAGATGGGTCTCTGTACTCTTTCACAAGCTGCTTTACACGATCTGAAATCTGTGCTCCTTGCGAAATCCAGTGTGACAGTCTGTCTTCTTCGAGTTGAAGCCTGACTTCTTGTCCGCGAGCGACAGGATTAAAGTATCCAATACGCTCAATGTAACCACTATCTCTTCTTTTCCTAGAGTCTGTTGCTACAATCGAATAAAAAGGGTTTTTCTTGGCTCCACCTCGGGCTAGTCTAATCTTAACCATGGGTTTTTTGCTCC